>JANOIQ010000397.1:0-3656 GCA_031407835.1 Chitinophagaceae bacterium | reverse complement strand
TGATAAGGTATACATTCTCCATCCCAAACCATAATTGTGTATACCGGGCCGCTCATTGCTGTAAGGAGTAAATGCAGAATCCAATGTTGCTTTTTTAAACAAGCGGTTTTCATATAATGCCTGGTCCCATTTCAGCAGATCTGTAACCGTACTGTAAATGTTTTTATCACCATATGTAATATCAAGATAGGTAAATGCTTCCTGTCGCCCATTCCACATATAGGAAGGAGTAGCTGTTGCTGAATCATTCCAGTTAAATACATGACTATGATTCATGTGCAACGGTTTGAAAAAGGCCTGATCAAGATAATCAGCATACGTTTTACCGGATGCTTTTTCAATGACTAATGCCAGCAGAACGAAGTTGGTATTTGAATAATTAAACCTTCTGTTCATTGTAAACTGCAGATCGGGTTTATATTCAATCAATGTATTCAGCACATCTGCATTGGATATTTTCACTTTTTGATCCCAGTTAATTTTCTCCAGGTAATATCCGTAATTCGGCAACCCACTTCGTTGACTCAATAACATTTTCACCGTCATCCCGGAATAAGGAAACTGCGGAAAAAATTTCTGCAATGAATCATTAATGTTCAGCTTACCTTCTTCTGCCAGTTTCAACACAGCCATTCCTGTAAATGTTTTAGTGGTAGATGCAATGTGAAAAGGGGTGGAATCTGTTACAGGCTCTTTTTGCCCGATGCGGACAGTGCCTGCATATTTTTCAAAAATAATATTGCCGTTCTTGGCAACAAGAAAACCTCCGTTAAAACCCGTTCTGCCAAGTGCACTGTCATAAAACTTCTCTACTTTCTGATATATATTCCTGAACTCAATGGGTGATATTTTTTTTGGCGCAGGGATAGAAATTGCCAGTGAATCATTTGCTGATGTTTTGCCGGTAGATGAACTGCCGCAGGAAGCGAATGCAAAACCTGCAAGTATAATGATCGTTCGTTTGCTGAATAGTAACTTCATTAAGTTGGTTTTCCGTTTGGATTTGTTGTTTCTTTTTACTGCTCAACTCATGAAAGTTGCTGCAGTCATGTTTCAGATGGCGGCTGTAAACTATATTTGCGTTGCAAAATAAGCAAATAGCATATAAAAACATGGCTGAAAAAAAAACGACCAGTTATCCCAAAGAAAAAATCAATATCCTTTTACTGGAGAATATCAGTGAAGCAGCAGTGCAGAATATTAAAGATAGTGGCTATGCCAGCGTGAAAAAGCTCAGCGGTGCTTTGAGCGAAGAGGATTTAATTAGAGAAATTAAGGATGTACACCTGCTGGGTATCCGTTCCAAAACGATGATAACCCAAAAAGTGCTGGATGCTGCCAATAAACTGCAGGCAATTGGGTGCTTTTGTATTGGTGTGAACCAGGTAAATTTAAAAGCAGCTACCACAAAAGGTGTGGTGGTAATGAATGCTCCTTACAGTAACACAAGGAGTGTGGCTGAACTGGTAATTGGGTTGAGTATCATTCTGATTCGCCGTATTATTGATAAAAACAAAGCTGCTCATGATGGCATCTGGAATAAAGATGCGAAAGGCAGTTATGAATTACGTGGAAAAATACTTGGCCTGATCGGTTACGGAAGTATCGGTAGCCAGGTAAGTGTTTTGGCTGAAGCATTGGGCATGAAAGTGATCTACTATGATATTGTCACAAAACTTCCATTAGGGAATGCGGAGCAATTTAAAAATCTGAAAGATGTACTGAACCGGGCAGATATTGTTTCTCTGCATGTACCCGAAACCAATCAAACAAAAAATCTTATTAATAAAACTACCCTTAAACAATTTAAAAAAGGAGCGATTCTTTTAAACTATGCAAGGGGAGAAGTGGTTGATTTGGATGCATTGCGTAATGCGATACTTGATAAACACATTTCTGGTGCTGCAATTGATACATTTCCGGTTGAGCCTGAAAAAAATGGAGATCCTTTCCATACTCCGTTGCAGGATTTGCCCAATGTGATTTTAACTCCGCATATTGGTGGTAGTACAGAAGAAGCACAGCAGAATATTGGTGAAGACGTAAGTAATAAACTGGTTCAATATTTAGAGAAAGGAATTACCATCGGTTCACATACCGTTCCTGAATTGGCCTTACCAATACAGGAAGGAACGCATCGTATTTTGCATATTCATAAAAATGTGCCCGGCGTATTGAGCCAGATCAATACACAGTTAAGCAAACATCATATTAACATCCTCGGACAGTATTTAAAAACTAATGATCAAATCGGTTATGTGGTGCTGGATGTGGATCGTGGACTTTCTAAGCAGGCAGTTAAGTTGCTGAAAGAAGTAAAAGAAACGATTAAGGTGAGGATGGTGTATTAAGATCCTTAATGAAAGGGGCGAGCTGAAGCCCGTCTTAACTTCATTTGTAACCCAGGCTTTAAGGCCGGGGTTACGTTTTTTAAACAACACTGGCTTTAGCTATGAAACTAAAACCGCAAGTATTTTCTGATATTTTCAATAATTATTGAAAATACCGTAACTTTATGCCATCAACCAAATAACAATGAAACTCATTATTCTCGGTGGCGGTTTTGGAGGCCTACGTTTGGCTCGTTTACTTAATAACAAACCCGGATTTGAAGTAACACTTATTGATAAATTCAACTATCACCAGTTTCAACCATTGTTTTACCAAGTTGCTACTGCCGGACTGGATGCCTCGAATATTTCTTTCCCTTTACGCAAGGCATTTCAAAACAGTCAAAATATTAAAATCCGCATGGCGGAAATACAAACTATTGATACCATCAATAAAAAAGTAATCACCAACGAAGACAGTTATGGTTATGATTATCTCGTGATAGCAACAGGTGCCACAACCAATTTTTACGGCAATCAGCAATTAGAGAAGTATGCTTTCCCGATGAAATCAACTGTGGAAGCATTACAGCTGCGTCATAAACTGATTCAGAATTTTGAAGACGCATTACATGCTGATTCTGCTGAAGTTTTACAACGCTTAATGAATGTGGTTGTGGTGGGTGGTGGCCCAACAGGAGTGGAGTTAAGCGGCGCCATTGCAGAAATGAAAAAATATGTATTGCCCAAAGATTATCCTGAACTTGATTTCAGCAAAATGAATATTTTTCTGCTGGAAGGAACGGATAAAACGCTTGCAGCCATGAGTGAAAAAAGCAGTGAAGACAGCTTGAAGTATCTGCAGAAATTAGGTGTTACAGTGATGACTGATTCGTTGCTGAATGAGTATGATGGCAAAACAGTAACATTAAAAAATGGACAAACTATTCAATCTTCATTGGTAATATGGGCAGCCGGGATCAAGGGAAATGTTCCTGCCGGAATTGATCAGCGTTTAATTGCAAAAGGGAACCGCATTAAAGTAGATCCATACAACTATGTGGAGGGCACGCCGGGCATATTTGCTATTGGTGATATTGCTTATATGGAAGATGAAACTTTCCCAAATGGTTTACCACAGGTGGCACCTGTTGCCATTCAGCAGGCAACCTTACTTGCAGAAAATTTAACGAGAATTCAGCAGGGAAAAATTTTGAAAGAATTTCATTACAAAGACAAAGGTGCAATGGCAACTGTTGGCAGAAATTTAGCAGTAGTGGATGTACCTAACCCCAAATTACATTTCGGTGGTTTCTTTGCATGGCT
>JANOIQ010000635.1:0-5312 GCA_031407835.1 Chitinophagaceae bacterium | reverse complement strand
TACAGAAACAGGTTCTTCACCTGTTACATAGCGGCCACTCTGCACACAATACACTCCGAGGTTCATTAAAGGGCCGCCACCCGCCAGCGCTTTTTTATGCCGCCATTCTGTTGGGTTGCTGCTTTTATAACCCAGCGATGCTTCAATTAAACGTACCTGTCCAAATACTTTTTCCTGTCCCAGTCTTTTCATTTCCATATTATATGGCTCGTAATGCAAACGATAACCAACTGCTAACTGAACACCTGCTTTTTTACATGCATCAATCATTTCACGGCAATCAGTTGCTGTAATTGCCATTGGTTTCTCCACAATAACATGCTTGCCTGCTTTGGCTGCACGAATGGTAAATTCTTTATGCATAGAGTTGGGCAGCACTACATACACAAGATCAATGTCTTTGTTATTGATGATCTCATCAAAATTCTGATAAGTATAAATATTTTTTTCAGGGATGTTGTATTTCTTTTTCCATTCCACTGCTTTGGAAGGCGTTCCTGTAATGATTCCGGCTAAACGGCAGTGCTCTGCTGTTTCCAAACCAACGGCGAGGTAAGATGCATAGCGGCCTAAACCGCATAAAGCAATTTTCAGTTTTTTGCCGTTCTGATTTGATGCTGATGTGTTGGGCAATTGTTTCAATGAAGAAATTGCTGTTGCAACTGCAGCAGCACCTGCACCAATGCTCATTGTTTGTAAAAAAGAACGGCGTGATAAATGGTTCATGGTAAATGAATAAGATCAGGAGAAAATAGTACTGTACGAAATGTAGTCTTTATTCTGCTGGATTGGGGTGATAATTATATCTGTGGTTGATTATTTATACAGCGGGTTCCCGGCAGGAGTTTCGCCTGAATAGAAAAGAAATAAGGCTTTGGTTTTCATGCCTGTAGTATAATGAAATCAGATGACATCAATTCAATCTCCTTTTTTCTGCTTACCAAATATGATTTATATTACGATTCTAAAACCAACTTCATGCGCAGGTATTTTCTCTTTGCAACTTTGCTGTTTGTTCAGTTCACAGTATTCGCTCAGGTAAAAACAGATACGGTAAAAACGGATAACAGTTCCATTTTCAAACCAATGAAATGGCGTTCTATCGGGCCCTTTCGTGGTGGGCGTTCAGTTACTGCAACAGGTGTGGTGGGCGACATCACCACTTATTATATGGGCACAACAGGCGGTGGTCTTTGGAAAACTGATGACATGGGCCTCAGCTGGAACAATATTTCAGATGGTTATTTTAAAACAGGATCTGTTGGTGCAGTAGCTGTTGCAGAGAATGATGTAAATGTAGTTTATGTTGGAATGGGTGAGCATGCAGTACGTGGAGTAATGACGCATCATGGAGATGGTGTATATAAATCAACCGATGCAGGAAAGAGTTTTAAGAAAATGGGATTGGATGCAACACAGCATATTTCAAGAATTGTGATTCATCCAAAAGATGCCAATACTGTTTTTGTGGCGGCACAGGGTGCTTTGTACAGCAAATCAAAAGAACGGGGAATTTATAAAAGTACAGATGGTGGCAGTACCTGGAAAAATGTATTATATGTAAATGAGCAAACAGGCTGCGTAGAGTTGAGTATGGATATGAACAATCCCCGCATATTGTATGCTGCTATGTGGGAACATGGACGTAAGCCATGGCAGGTGATGAGTGGTGGCCCGGGCAGCGGATTGTATAAGTCAACCGATGCTGGTGAAACATGGGATAAATTAACAACAGGCCTGCCAGCAGAAATGGGTAAGATGTCCATTGCCGTTAGTCGTTCTAACTCCGATAAAGTTTATGCACTCATAGAAAGTGATAGTGAAAAAGAAGCCGGTGGATTGTTTGTAAGCAATAATGCTGGCAGCAGCTGGTCATTGGTTACCAATGATCATCGACTCATTCAGCGTGCATGGTATTATATTGAGTTGTTTATTGATCCGCTAAATGATCAAACCATTTATGTATTAAGTGCACCGGCACTGCGTTCAAAAGATGGTGGTAAAACCTGGGAAAATTTAAGCGGTACACATGGCGACTATCATGATCTCTGGATCAATCCACGCAACTCGAAGAATATGATTATTGCCAATGATGGTGGTGCTGCAGTTTCCGTAAACTCTGGTGCTACCTGGAGTACACAAAGCAATATGCCAACGGCGCAATTCTACCGCATCAATACAGACAATCAGTTTCCTTACCGCATATATGCAGGACAGCAGGATAATACTTCTGTATCCATTGCACACAGAGAATTAGGTGGTGGCGGAATAAGCCCTGCCAGCTGGACGTATTCTGCCGGTGGTGAAAGTGCGTTTCTTGCGTTTAACCCTGACGATCCCCGTTATGTAATGGGTGGAAGTTACCAGGGAACTATTGAAGTGCTCAATACAAAAGCAAACGCAGGCACGAATATAATGCCAGCACCTATTCAATATCTCGGTCGTGATGCAAAGGATATGAAATACCGTTACAACTGGAATGCACCTATCATCTGGAGCAGGCATGAACCCAATGCATTTTATCATGGCTCACAATATTTGCTGAAGACAACTGATATGGGTAAAACATGGAAAGAAGTTTCGTCTGACCTTACCCGTAATGAAAAAGAGAAGCAGGGCAGACCCGGTGTTCCTTATACCAATGAAGCAGTGGGTGCAGAAAATTATGGTACGCTCAGTTATGTTTTGGAATCACCATTGGAGAAAGGCGTTATCTGGACAGGGAGTGATGATGGTTTTGTTTGTCTCACACAGGATAATGCTGCAAGCTGGAAAAATGTTACACCTGCCGGTTTACAGGAATGTTTGATCAATGCCATTGAAGTATCTCCACATGATAAAGCAACTGCATACATCGCTACTACACGTTATAAGTTTAATGATCATACGCCCGGTTTGTATAAAACAACTGATTATGGTAAAACATGGACGAAGATCAACAATGGCATTCCCGGCAATGCCTTTACAAGAGTTGTGCGTGAAGATGATGTACGGAAAGATCTATTGTTTGCAGGAACGGAACTTGGTTTGTTTGTTTCATGGGATGGTGGTAAACAATGGAGCCCGTTTCAATTAAACTTACCTGTTACTCCCATTACTGATTTAAAGATTCATAAAGGCGATTTAATTGCTGCCACATCGGGTCGCTCGTTCTGGATACTCGATGATCTTGGTTTACTGCGTCAATATAAAAAAGAACAGGCTGATTTTGTATTGTATCAGCCGGAAGATGCATACATGGTGAATGGATACAGTGAAATGAATCAATCAAATCCCGTTGGTACAAATAGATTTCGTGGAGTGAATCCATCAACAGGAGCAGTGATCTATTACAATCTGCCCACAACAAAAGCAACTGATGTTTTACAATTGGAAATAAAAGATGCGGCAGGAAAAGTTGTACGTATCATCAGCTCAAAAGCCGACAGTACTTATATTGGCTATGACGGTGGCCCAAGTCCCGAACCTATATTGGGTAAACAAAAAGGATTGAACCGTTTTGTATGGGATATGCGTACTGCAACCATGTCTGGTGTTCCGCATGCTTATATTGAAAGCAGTTATGCAGGACACAAAATTGCGCCGGGCACATATACACTCACTTTAAAGTTGGGTGATCAGCAGCAAATAACCAAAGCAGTGATTCTTCCTAATCCATTGTATCAAACAACAGCCGCCACTTATGCTGAATACGATCAGTTAATGACTTCTATGGAAAAAGAAGTAACAGTGATGCATGAACTGGTAAACAGTTTCTATGCAAAACAGTTGCAGCTTGCCGACCTGCTGAAATCATTACCTGCCGGTACAAAGTATGATGCTATCCGTAAAGAAGGCAATGCATTGCTGCAGCAAATGAAAACATGGGATGGAGATATGATTCAGCGTAAATCAAAAGCCTACGATGATGCAGAAAATTTTCCAAACAAGTTCACAGCGAATTATCTGTTCCTCATCAATCAAACAGAAAGTGATATTCCAAGAGTGAATCAACCCAACCTTGATTTGAAAAAACAACTCGATGCAGAATGGGTAACCTTAAAACAACGGGCCAATGAACTGGAAACAAAATTAATTGCATTGAATAAACTGTTGATAGAAGTTGGAGTGGGGCCGGTTTGGAAGAAGTAAGACGGGAATCAGGGATTTGGAATTAGCTAAATCCGTACAGCAGTTACAAATCCTGTTGGCGGTTTATTTGCGAATGGGTTAAAATAGTTGAAGCTCTTGCAATAGTTCGATAATACGTAAATATTGCTGTATAAGGGTATTGATTACTTCGTACCCCACAATGACGGTAATAAGAATGATTTTACATACGAAGCGTCATTGCGAGCCTTTGTAGTTTGGCGAAGTAATCTGAATGCAGCAACAACAGCAAAAATGATAAACGGTTAACGTATGCAGCAATACAGGAGTTTATACAAATGGATGATTGTGCCAATGCTATTTATGCAGTTCGGTATTTTCAGGGATTATTGGGGCGATTTTTCTGAGAATGCATGGTCAGTTCATATTCATTACTGGACGGGTACTGTCTGGTACATCTATCTCATCGTGCAACCATATTTTGCAACACATGGTAAACTCAACCTGCATCGCACCAATGGTATTATTGGAATGTTCATCGCTGGAGCTGTTTGTTTAACAGCATTTAGTATGCTGCACAGAGATATTGCTACAACGGAGAAAGTAGTAAAAGCTCCTGCTGAGTTTGGTCCCTTTCAACCCTGGTTCTTTTTTGGTGTGGCGGCGGTAGAAATAGTCATGATGGCCGCTTTTGGTTATGCTGTTATCATGAGTATTATACAGAGGAAAAAACTGGAGCAGCATGCATGGTGGCTCATCACAACCGTATTTTTGATTATGATGCCAGCTCTTGGCAGAGGAATACAAAACGTCTATATCGGCATGAATATAAAACAGTGGCCCAATATTGATATCATGCTTCCTCTTTACCTTACACAAGGATTAATCATTGGAATGCTTCTTTTCGCCGCATGGAAATATGATAAGCTGAAACATCCTGCTACCTACCTGGCCGTTGCTGTAAACCTGTTTATATTTTTATTGGAACCGCTGGGGAAATCAGAAGAAGTACAGTTATTTTTAAAAGGAATGATTAAAGGATGATTTTACACTGTTGCTGGTGGCTTTCCCATTTGTTGCAGGCCCGTCAGAATAAGTAAGCTGATCCCAGCTAATATCTAATAGGTATTGCATGAAAGTAAACAAAATGGCATCCTGTCATTTTGTAAAATATCTACATCAATTAAAGTGAAAATATAGTTTCCTGTTAGTGAGCGACCTAC
>JANOIQ010000357.1:0-2022 GCA_031407835.1 Chitinophagaceae bacterium | reverse complement strand
AATGGTTTCTTTTGGTATGATGGGGCTTACCAACTGATACGCCGTTTGCACCGCACTTACAGCGCCAATAAAAACAGAAATAATGGTAACGATGCCCAGCGACCCAATACCAATGTCATTACACTGGTGCATAAATTCTTTCCAGTATATTTTTGGGTTTTCCGGCCTGGAAAACATTCCTTTAAGCATCAGCAGGTAGCGGCCAAAGTCGGTGAAAAATGTCATAAGGCAAATGTATTGAAAAAAGGGTTTACTGATAATGAATGCAGGGCAAACGCATTAAAAGTTTATGTTTATCCCCAACGGTGGATTAATACTATGTTGATTATTGGCTTACAAGTTTGTTTTTGCATAAAAAAACTATGTCAAGCATCATCGAACACTTTAGTAGCCTGCCCGACCCACGTACGAAAGATCATAAAAAGGAACATAAATTAATTGATATTTTATTCATTACCATAGCAGCCGTTATTTGTGGTGCAGAAGACTGGAACGATATAGAATCCTATGGTGAAGAGAAAGAGGAGTGGCTGAAAACCATACTGGAACTACCTTCGGGCATTCCATCACATGATACCTTCAACAGGGTGTTTTCGCTTATTGATTCCGGAGAGCTGCAAAAATGTTTTATAGGCTGGGTACAGTCGGTGGCCAAAATAAGTGAAGGGCAAATTATAAGCATTGATGGCAAGCGGATGTGTAACAGCGGGGAGCAGGGGAAGAAAGCCATCATTCACCTGGTAAGTGCATGGAGCAACGCCAACAGCATGGTACTGGGACAGATAAAGGTAAATGACAAGAGTAATGAAATAACGGCCATACCTGCACTCCTGGATTTATTGCTGGTAAAGGGCTGTTGGATAACGATAGATGCAATGGGATGCCAAAAAGATATTGCAGCTATCATAAAAGCAAAAGAAGCGGAGTATATTTTAGCAGTAAAAGACAATCAGGAACATTTGCATGACGACATAAAAGATGCTTTTAAGCATGGTAACATAGAGCAGGTACATGAACAAAGTAACCTTGGCCATGGCAGAATAGAAAAGCGGACCTGCCGTATAATAACCGCCCTGGAATGGGTATGCAAAAATGAGCACTGGCAAGGCTTGCAAACATTAATAGAAATAAAAAGCGAACGGACAATAAAAGCAACAGGGGTAAAACAAACCCAAATCCGGCATTACATCAGCAGTGCAGTATCAACAGCAAAAAGGTTTAATGAAGCCATAAGGGAGCACTGGGGAATAGAAAATAATTTACACTGGATATTGGATGTGGCTTTTGACGAAGACAATAGTATGAAACGGGCAGGTAACGCCGCAGAAAATTTTTCTGTAATCAGTAAAATAGCAGTGAATGCTCTAAATCAATATGAGCATAAAAAAGGAGCAACAAAATTAAGTGTGAAATCTAAAAGGAAAAAAGCAGGATGGAGTAACGAGTACTTAGCTGCTATTCTTACTAATGCTCATTAATTTTTAATGCGTTTGCCCTGAGCATTAAAGTTTGCTGTTTCAAAAATACATACTTTTAAAGCAAATTATTTCTCAAACCATGGCTTTAAGCAGAATCTGGAGTGCATTTATCATAGTGGCAATCATTGCCGGGCTCATCATGTGTATCTCGTCCCCCGACAGTAAAATGATTTTTAATAAAATGGTGGTGGGCAAAAATGGCGATACCACTAATACCAAATCCATTGACAGTGCAATGTTGCCACCTGCTGTGGCAAAAATTTTACTGAACGCTAAAGACACCAAAATTGGGGAAACAAAATATGCAAAACTTGCCGATGGAAAATACATTACTTACAAAGAACAAAATGCCAATGGCGTGCTGGCTACCTGCAGGGATGCGGTGGATATTTGTATCGGCCTCATCGGCATCATGGCACTGTTCATGGGTTTTATGGGCATTGCAGAAAAAGCTGGTGGAATCAATTTATTGTCAAGGATCATTGGCCCCTTTTTCACCAAATTATTTCCGGAAGTTCCCAAAGGCCATCCTGCATTCGGGCAC
>JANOIQ010000346.1:0-1543 GCA_031407835.1 Chitinophagaceae bacterium | reverse complement strand
GGGAGCTATCTTCCCATTATGGATTGTAATCATCAATCTCTTTTCTTCAAAAGAAAAAAATCCTGCAGATGGTCATAAAAAATAACACATACACCTGCAAAGCCAAGCAGTAAACCAAGGATGGCCATTGACGGCATTTTTTCTTTTGAAGAAAAGAGATTGATGATTACAATCCATAATGGGAAGATAGCTCCCATGATTGCACCAAGCCCTGATGAAATATATTTCAAACCCCATGTACTGAGGCCATTGCTGAAAATAAAATTCAGAAGAGCTAATACAAGAAGGGGAACAAGGTCTTTCAATTTTGGCCAGCTGCTCCCTTTGATAAGAAAAAAGATCATATAACAAATGCCACCGAGTAATTGACGCATACCGGCCAGTTGTAATGGGGGAATATGTTTTACTCCTTCTTTGGATGCCAGCCAGGTTGTACCCCATAAAATACAAACAACAGCTAAAGCAAAAATTGCTTTCGATCTTCTTCCTTTTTTATGAATAGTCAAAGGATTAAAGACTGATAAACTTTTAATTGTATCAGCAGAAGATGAAATGGTTTTATTGAAATAACGTTTTGACATTGGCCTCATCCTACATCTCCTTCTCAATCCCGATAGCTATCGGGAGAGAAGGAGCGGTGCTTTAGAATATTTTTAAACGATTGTTCTTCCACATTATCTGTAATTCTTTATTCAACTTTTAATTCTGCAATTAATCAATGTTCTTAAACAAGCTGGCCTTGTGCTTTGCAAAGCTTCCCTTTAGGGACGGGAGGGTTCTTTAATGTTTAAAATGCCTCAATCCTGTTATAACCATTGCAAGATTATGTTCTTTACAATAGTCTATAGAATCCTTATCCCGAATAGAACCACCCGGTTGAATGAAAGCAGTAATACCTGCTGCATGTCCCAGCTGTACACAATCATTGAAAGGGAAGAAGGCATCACTTGCCATTACAGCACCGGTCAGATCAAAGTTGAATTGTTTTGCTTTCTCAACAGATTGACGGAGTGAATCAATACGGCTTGTTTGTCCGCAACCTTTTCCAACAAGCTGTTTATGTTTAATTAAAGCAATAGCATTACTCTTTAAATGTTTGCAGATGATATTAGCAAATGCCAGATCTTCTTTTTCACTTGCAGTTGTTTCTCTGCCACCGGTTTCTTTCCAGTCTGTATAATTTCCTTCATCTGTTCCCTGAATCAAAACACCATTGAGTAATGATTTGTATTGCTCTTTGGTAGTTGGTTGCTTTTTCAGTTGCAATAAGATCCGGTTCTTTTTTGATTTCAATACTGCCAGCGCATCAGCAGCAAAAGATGGAGCAATCAGTACTTCAAAGAAGATTTCATTGATGGCTTCGGCAGTTGCCTTATCAATTTCTCCGTTGCAAACAAGTACGCCGCCAAATGCACTTTCAGGATCACCGGATAATGCAGCATCCCAGCTTTCCTTTACTATTGCTCTGACAGCAGCACCGCAAACATTGGTATGCTTTATAATGGCAAATACGGCCCCCCCACCCCCCAAAGGGGGGATTTGG
>JANOIQ010000287.1:0-6194 GCA_031407835.1 Chitinophagaceae bacterium | reverse complement strand
GCAAATCGGTTTATGCTTACTGAGCGAAGTAGTACAAAAAAATAACAACGCTCCAGGCCTGCTGAAGCGTTGCATGTTTATTTTGAATTGTAAAAGTAAACACTTTTTCTGAAAGACAAAGAAGATAGTAAATGCATTTTTTGATGCCGGCAACTGTGCAAAAGGGGCCTTTTGTTGTGTCACACTCTTATACAACTGCATTTCAGGCAGCAATAAATCATAACCCCAATTTCTCCGCCAGCACCTTACTCATTTTATAATGTGCTTCATGACTGTACCCTGCAATATGCGGTGTTAAAATTACATTGGGCTGCATAACCAGCCAGCTAAATTGTTCTTTTTCCTCCTCCGTATAAGTGGAGAGTTTTTCATTTTCCAGCACATCCAATCCTGCTCCTGCAATCCATCCATTCTTCAATGCATGGATCACCGCACCTGTGTCATGAACTTTGCCCCTGGATGTATTGATGAAAAAAGGTTTCTGTTTTGCCTCTTTGAAAAATTCTTCATTGGCATAATGAAACGTACTATCTGTTAAGGGCAAATGCATACTGATTACATCGCTGTACCGCAGCACCTGTTCCATAGATGCTTCTTTTACCTGTGCGCCACCAAACGAAAACTGGTAACGGTCGTGTGCAAGAATGGTTACATCAAACCCCCGCAGCTTTCTGGCAAATGCCTGGCCGGTATTACCAAAGCCAATGATACCAACTGTTTTTCCATTTAGTTCAACTCCACGGTTTTCATCACGCAGCCACACCTGTTTTTTTACTTCATCAAAACTGGTATTGATTTTATTCATTAAACTCAGCAGCATGGCCAGTGCATGTTCACCTACTGCATCGCAATTCCCTTCGGGGCTGCTGTACACTTTGATGCCTTTGCTTTCTGCATAAGGCACATCAATCAGTTCCAATCCGCTGCCCAACCGCCCGATCCACATCAGGTTTTTTGCTTCATCTATCAAAGCTGCATTTATTTTTATTCTTGTTGATACAACAAGACCTGCCACATCATCGAGCTGATGCAGTAATTCATCGTAAGTAATTTCGGGACGGTACTCAACTGTATACCCACCTTCCTGTAATTTTTCTCTTAACAACTCATGACACTTTGCTGTAATAATAACCTTCATATTTATCTCATCTTAAACGTCAGTTCAGCAAATTGCTTTACCGTTAACTGCTCTGCCCGTTTATTAAAAATATCCTCTTTTATAAATTCCTCATCAAACATTCCCCGAACACCATTCCGCAACATTTTGCGCCGCTGATTAAAGGCTGTTTTTACCAGCAGTTTAAATTTCTTCTCACTCTGCATAGCGGGAATTTCTTTTACAGGCCGCAATTTAATTACACCGCTTTTTACTTTTGGCGGCGGGGTAAAGCTATCCTCGTGTACATCAAATAAATATTCCACATCAAAATATGCCTGTATTAAAACGCTTAAAATACCATACGATTTATTTCCCTCTTTGGATGCAATCCTTTGCGCCACTTCTTTTTGAAACATGCCCACCACGCAATCAACCTGCTCTTTCCAGTCGAGCACTTTAAACAGAATTTGTGAAGAAATGTTGTAAGGGAAATTACCCACCAGCATGAAATGTCCTTCAAAGGGAACATCAGCATCTAAAATATTTTCATGCAGCAGTTTACCTTTAATGGCAGGATAGGTCTGTTCGAGGTAATCCACTTTCTCCTTATCTAATTCAACGGCTTTAAAGTCAACATCCTTTAACTCCAGTAAATACTTGGTTAATGCGCCTCCACCCGGGCCTACTTCCACCAGCTGCGTTGGCTTTTCTTCAACTACAGCCTCCACAATGTGGCGGCAAATGTTTTCATCTTTGAGGAAATGCTGACCTAATGATTTTTTAAGCGTGTACTGCACTGTGCAAAAGTAGCAGTAAAAAGCCCTTCACGGGAAGGGCTTTGAAACTATTTACTGTAAGATGATGAATCGTTTTCGGTACACATTGTCAGATGATTTTACCTGCAGGATGTATTGCCCCGGTTTCCAGTTAGCCGTTTTACTGATGAGCCATTCATTCATCCCTGCTTTTGTTTTTTCATTTGAATGATAAACAAGGGCGCCGGTGCTGTTGATGATTCTGATTTCTGCATCGGAAGGATATTGAACAAAGAACCCTAAACGAAAATAATCAGCAACAGGATTGGGTGTTATGCTGATAAACATATCTGAGACCGTTGGCAGTTGTATGCGGATAATATTGCTGTAAACCACCTTTCCACCGGAACCGGTAATCTTCAGCCTGTAAAATAATTCGTTTTTAAGCAGGTTGTTTAATTGATCCGTTTCCCTGTATACTCCCTGGCTACTGGCTTCCACTTTTTTGATTGTATAAAAATTCAACCCGTTTTCACTTCGTTCAATTTCATACATATCTCCTGCTGTATACGTATTATACCAGTTTAGCTGAACAATTTGTTCAAATAGTTTTGCGATAAAGTTGTAAGGCTTACCGCTTAATACATTGCAGAAATTATTCATGGCAACGGAAATAGTATCGGAGGCATAAGTAGATCCGCAGCTATCCATTAACTCCTGCCGTACAATATAACTGCCGGCCTGATCAACGGTAATTCTGTCGCCAATTGAATCGCCAACTATATTACCGTTTGGTGTGCTCCACGTATAAAGCGAAGTTGGGATTGAATTGGTTACCCATATTTCGGCCACACCATTTTGACAAAGAACAGGAAAATCAGTTGCTACCTGCGCCATTGGTGCACGGAAGAAACTGAATGGACCAACAAAGTCTTTCAACTCTGCTGTAAAGGAAGTAGAGGCTCTTGATTTCACCAATAGCCTTCTGAAAGGAAGTGCACATGCATCACCAACAGTAACCAAAGGATCAAGACCAAGCTTACTGAGGTTTACTGAAAACTCCATAAACTGTTTGGCCGAATAGTTAACGGCAATTGCATTATTCTGCAGAACCACCGAAAATGGACCAGCCCATGTATTATTGACACATTGTAAGCCTGTATAAAAATCACCTGCTGTTTTAGGAGCAATACTTGCATAGCCATAGGTTGCGCCTGAATTAGCACCATCAAATTGACCAGCCCAGTTAAAATTGGCCGGTGTAACGGACAATGAACTTTGATGAATCCATATCCTTGCCTCTAACGCAGTTAAAGATGAACTTCCATACTCTGCAGTTAAGATGATATCGCCTGCTCTTGTTACATTACCTGCTCCATCAAACAGCCAGGAAGTATGTCCGTCATCAGGGCCGTAACCATAAAACTTAAGCGATGGTTTATCATAATAAATATCTGTTTGATACATTTCAAAATCGAAGTAGCGGTTACCTGTTGTATTATCTAATGAAAGACCGCCGAAAAACCATAATGAATCTGTTGAATTAATACCATCCCTGCGAACATGCATGAACATATCGAGAATATCATTTTTATCAGGAATACCCTGCGCTACCGGTGTTGTCCATGTGTTGGGATTCATACCATTCTTATTACTTCCTGCTGCAAATACAGTGGAGTCATCGCCATGATGATCACGGATAAAAATGCCGTCAATGAGCATTTTACCATTTACAATAGAAAATTGCGGATAACGCATACCTCTGAAAAAAGGCTGCATGCGGCTTGAAGGGATTGAAATATAACGGGCCAAAATATATGCAGCACCCGTTGTATCAATAATAAATTGGCCGCCTCCGCCAACTGTATTACTAAACCAATCATCGTTACCCGCCTGTAAAAATCCATTAAAAAAATTGCTTCTTAAGTCTGCATCTACACCAAACCCTGCTTTGATCTGAGCGGTTGTAACCTGGGCATTAACATGGCAGGTAATAAATGTGAACAAAAGAAACAAACTGAGTAAACGTTGCTTCATAGTAATGGATTTTAGCTGATAATAAGGAAATGAGGCTGCTACCTTTTAAAGCAGCCTCAATGATAATTATCACTTCTTCGCAACTATACGCAACAGCTCAACGGAAGATGTTACTACAGTTCCATCTGCCTGGTGGGCTTGTATCCGATAATAAATATAACCGGGAAAACAATTCACATCACGATACTTTACTGTAGCATCGCCAGTACTTGTTACCTGATCAATTGTTTCAAAATAAGTTCCATCGTAAGAACGTTCAATAACGAAATAATCAATAGCAGAAGGATCTGAAACAGACCAGTTTAAAGAAGCATCTCTGCCCATGCGGTGTACACGGAAATAACCAAATTCCTGTGCAACTGGTTTTGCTGAAATAATAGTTAGTAATGTTTTTTCCGGATTGCTATTGCCTGCCTGTGCAAAGCCTGAACTCAATACTGTAATTAAAGCGATGATGATCGTTTTCATGGGGATTAAGATTTAGCGCAAATTACTCTCCACTGGTTTTAAATCCTACTTTTTGACCATGAATAAACACTTATTGACCCGCATTTTTTTCCTATTCAAAACCAGTAAAAACATATAATTCCGGAGTTGGTATTTTTACCCGGTAACGCATCCCTTACAAATCATTCCGTTACATTTGCATGCATACATACATATATGACAATTACTGAAAAAAAACCGATTATTGGCTTTAGCTGTGGCGATATCAATGGTATTGGTACTGAAATAATCATTAAAGCATTAAGCGATAACCGTTTGCTGGAGCTCTGCACTCCTGTTGTTTTCGGATCAAGCAAACTCATTAATTTCTATAAAAAGTCCATTAATGATGGCAATTTCAGCTACCAGGCCGTAAAGGATTTTCAACGCCTCAACCCAAAGATGGTGAATGTGTACACCTGCTGGGAAGAGGAAATCAGTATTACTCCGGGACAGTTAAATGACATCGGCGGGCAATATGCCATTAAATCATTAACCGCTGCTGTATATGCATTGAAAGAAAAACAGATTGACGTATTGGTCACTGCTCCTATTCATAAAAAGAATGTACAATCAGAAACCTTTCAATATACCGGGCATACTCCTTACCTGAAAGCAGCTTTTGAAGCAAATGATGTAGTGATGTTTATGGTGGCAGAAAATTTACGTGTGGGATTGGTAACTGAACATATACCTGTTGCTGAAGTGGCCAGTTATCTTTCAAGAGAGGCAATTCTGAGTAAACTCAAAATCATCAACCAGTCACTGAAAAAAGATTTTGGAATTGATAAACCAAAGATTGCTGTGCTTGGATTAAATCCGCATGCAGGCGATGAAGGATTGGTGGGAAAAGAAGAAGAAGAAATTATTAAGCCTGCTATAAAAGATGCCAAACAAAACGACATCCTCTGTTTTGGGCCTTACAGTGCCGACGCTTTTTTTGCAAGAGGTCAATTTGAAAAATTTGATGCAGTACTGGCTATGTATCACGACCAGGGTTTGATTCCGTTTAAATCACTGGCAATTGGTGAAGGTGTAAATTATACGGCTGGTTTAATTGGCATTCGCACCAGTCCCGATCATGGAACTGCTTTTGATATTGCAGGGAAAGGTAAAGCCGATGAAAGTTCTTTACTGGCATCTATGTTTACCGCTATTGATATTTTCCGCAGCAGAAATGGTTATGCTGAAGCAAGAAGCAACCCGATGAAGAAAATCAGTGCTTCGATGTTTGCAAGAGTAGTGGATGAAAAACTGGAGGAGGAGAGGAGTAATACAGCCGGTAGTCAGTAGCCTTTAGTTTATTTCAACATTTCATCAGTTACTCCTTTGTTGATGACATAGGAACTATAGCTGATTTCTACTTTCCCTTTTTTATTTTTGGGTAATTCCTGTTTTTTGCTGCCATCATCATATTCCAGTGTAATTCCTTTGGGTAGTTTATAATCTTTTGTATTAAAGGAGAAAATCACTTTATCGGGCAGTCCCCATTCAGCATATTTTCCAAACTGCATCTCCATATCAAAGGTTCCGTTGTCTTTTGTGGTGGTACTTGATTTGCGGATGAGCAGGTTTGCTTCATCAATATACATGGTGGTTAATACCACATCGCTGTTATCATTCAATGGTAACAGCTTAATAATCCGTACAGGTATTTTGTTGAGTATTGTTTGTCCTGCATCAATAGCTGTGTAATCATCTGTGAGCAATAATGAACTTACATTTACACTTACTCCTCCTTTTGGCAACAATGAAATTCCACCATCCCGTTTTATCTTAAAGCGGTTCGGTTTTTTAAAATAAGATTTGATATTGGC
>JANOIQ010000227.1:0-10000 GCA_031407835.1 Chitinophagaceae bacterium | reverse complement strand
ATTGGTGTGATTGTTTGTGAAATTGCCAACAACTTTTTTTCTCAGATCATTAATGGCATTGAATCTATTGCTTACGACAGGGGTTATAATGTAATTGTATCGCAAAGCAGGGAATCATACGACCGGGAAGTCATTGATCTGCAATACTTAGCCTCCAGATCAGTGGATGGCGTGCTGATTTCACTTTCAACTGAAACCAGCGATCTTTCACATCTTATGGCATTACATGACAGAGGTATGCCAATTGTTTTATTTGACAGGGTGCACGATGAAATAAATACACATAAAGTAATTATTGATAATTATAAAGGTGCTTATGAAGCTACCGAGCACCTTATTAAAAACGGGTTCAGGAAGATTGCTGCAATTGCAGGTTCGGAATTTTTATCAATTACCACTGAACGGCTTGCCGGTTACCAGGATGCTTTAAAAGCATACAATCTTACGCCCAATAAACAGTTTATACAACACTGTTTTTACGGCGGAATGGTTTTTTCTGAAGTAGAAGAAGCCGTTAATAACCTGTTGACCTTAAAACAAAAACCTGATGCTCTTTTTACTACAAGTGATAAACTAACCACAGGTTGTTTAAGTACATTAAAACGAAGAGGCCTTCATGTTCCAAAAGATGTTGCGCTGGTTGGTTTTTCTAATTCAGATATTGCTGAGCTGATTGATCCTCCCCTTACTATTATTCGGCAGCCGGCTGAAGAAATGGGCAGGGCAGCTACAGAATTATTATTACAGCTTGTTGAAAGCAAACGCCCTGTTATGGAATTCGAAAAAAGGGTACTTACGCCTGAACTGCAGATAAGGGAGTCTTCATTTAAACTATAAACTTCTTGGCTTACTATTTTTACAGTTGTTTGTAGTTTCTTTAAAAAAACTAATTGATAACCTTATCTTTTTACTGCAACACTGATCATATTTAACACATACTGCACCGCTACTTCATCATAACGTATGCCATACAATCCGGCTTCGCCAAAACCTTTGGCTAATCTGCCGGCAGTTAATAATTGCGATACAATTAATTTGCCTTTTCCTTCACCAAATGTGATTAAGGCAACAGGTGTTTGCGTCAAATTTTTTGCGCAGTTGGCCATTGGTATTAAATTTTCTGCCATGCCTTTTTCTGCTTCTTTGTATCCATTGTTTAAGTCAGTTACAGTTACTGGTGTATTGAGGTTAATTGAAATGGCTAATGCAGGTGCATCCTGCACTAAAAAATTGATCCTGTCTTTTAATTTTTTTTCTGCTGCTTTGTCGTTGGGTTTGTCAGAAAATTCATAAAAACCCTGTAACTCATAAGCGTAATATGAACTGCTCATGATCTTTTGCTCCTCTGCACCACGGGCTTTCCATTGTGCGATAAATGCTTTTGAACTAAGACCTGTAAATTCCATATCGGCAGCAGGCACTATTAATCCACCTCTTAATCCATTCCATAACCAGGTGTAGGGAGCAGGCATATTGCCCCACAACTCGTTACTATTTTTATCCGCATGTAAATGACTTTCAGGTTCAGCCGTTTCTGTAAACTTTAATGAAATGCCACCAAATAAAGGGTATGTATTTTTAATGGGTTTACTGATGCGCATTACACTTTGCAATGGTCCTAAATCATTGGCATTTTTTGGATAGCCCTGCCCCAATTGTCTGTCGCCTGCATCCAGCATTAATACTGATTTACCTTTGTTGATAGCATTTAACAATTGATTTGAAATATTACTTTCCCCTTTTGCAATTGCATTCCATGTTGGTAAAGAAGTAAGAATAACAGATGCGGTTGTATCATTGATATCAACTACAGCAATATTTTTATTCTTTAAAAAAGCTTTCAACTCTGTTTCAATATCTGCAATTGCAATTTTTATATTTTTAATATTATCCGGCACTGTTGCTTTCACTACTCTGAAATCCCAAACAGATGCTACAGGATATTTCACAGTAACTGGTTTATTATTTAATGTAGTTTTCAATACATAATCACCGGCATTGGCTGGTAAGCTAACTTCAACCTGTTCTATTTTTTTATTGAATGCTGTAACATTGGATACAAATGATTTTGTAAACAAAGAGAACCCAGCTTTATTTTCAACAGTAACAGTTACAGATAAATCGGCAGCTTTGCTTTCATCATTAAAAAGATAAACCGGTAAATTGATTGTTTGATTGGGTTCAAAATTCCTATCCCATATTTCCATACTAACTGATTGAGGCGAAAAGGATGCTGCTAAGGCAGACCAAACTGGTTTGGGATTGCCCTCTTTCATTGGGCCGAGAAACCAACTGTTACCATCTTCTTTACTGCCCAACGCACAAAAAGGCGAATAACCTGCTGCACCAATACGCCGCCAGTATTCAGCCACTTTAGCATTGGCCATTGCATGAAAGGCTAATCGTTGTTCTGCTGTATATTGTCTGCCTAAAAAACGCAGATAAGTTTCTTTAACAGTAGTGTAGCCACCCATGTCGCCATTCTCATCTAAATAATTTCCACCAAACTCATCGCTCATCACTGCTTTCGAAAACTGTTTGGCATCATCATAATACAAACCCAGGTTTTCAAACAGGCTCCACCAGTATTTGTGTACATGCAGTACATCCCTGTCTTCTAAAACTAAAGTTGGGTAAGATGGAATTAATGCATCCAATGCAGCCCAGGCTGTTTTTAATTCATCGCCACCCGTTTCATTGTAAGGATGAATTAAAGAAACAGATGGATGACGCATGGCCAAATCGAGCCAGCTTTTATATTGCAGTAATAAACTTTCTTTGGATGCAGGCATACCATGAAAAAAACTCCACTCGTATTGAACGATCAATCCATAACGGTCGCATAAATCTAAAAAGCGTTCTGGTGGTAAACCCAAATGAAAGCGGAGATAATTTCCCCCTAAATCTTTTGTACGCTGGATAATATTTTTTATGAACCATGTTGTATCATAACCTAATTCTCTTCCCTCTTTTGTCCGCATCCACCTTGGCCAAACTACTGTGGGGCCCTTGGCTACAATATGCTGCCCGTTTAAATAAAATTGTTTGTCTTTTACTATAACCGTTTTTACTGCATAAGAGATAACTGACTTATCAGTAATTTTTCCTTTACTATCAAAAATGGTTAGTCTTAGCTTATACAAGTTCGGCTGGTTAATTGTCCATGTTTTTAATTTACCATTAAATGTAAAAGTTATGCTATCATGCGAACCGACAATCAGTTGTGTTTTTGTGATCAGTACTTTTCCTTTTGTATCCAGCACTTCAAGCAAAGCTTTGCCTTTAAACCTGTTTGCTTCATTCAAATTAAAATGAATGGTTGCTTTTTGTGTGTTTAAATCATTGAAAGGAATAACCCGGTCGATGCTTACGGCTCCATGCAGATGCAGTACCACATCATCCCATAAGGATGAGCCGATGTTAGAACGCCAATGATCGGCCCATGGAATAAAGGAAGCATCTTTTGGTGAAACATTTTTTAAAGATGCCAATGCGATTTCCAATATAATAGTATTACCGGGTTGTACATTTTTATTGTGGAGAGATAAAAATACAGGTGCCATGCCGCCTTCTTTTGCGTTCACAGAATCGCCATTTACATACACTTTTGGCAGAAACCTTGCGCCTTTCAATTCAAGTGTTGCAGCCGTCCAATTTCCTTTGGGTAAAGTAATTTCTTTTTTATACCATAATACATCTTCACTCATTTTTGTTGGGTCAGTTGCAATAGATGGTACATCAACGGTGCTGGTATAGTTACGGCCTAAGCCCATTTGCCATTTGCCATTAAGCGAAACAGTGGTTGCGGTATTTATCTGTGCATGTATTGTTTGTATGCTGAAAAAGAACAGCAGTATTAATAAAAATACATTCTGCCTTAAATAACTCATTTGCTTATTGCATTATTTTTTCTGTAATTTCTCTTACAAGTCAATTGTACTATTTAAATAGATTTGCCTTGATGAAGAACCGATTTGTATTTGATACATTCCTTTCTCACTATTCCATCCTTTCTTTACTTCATCATAATATTGAAAAGCATCTTTGCCCAGTTGAATAGAAACGGTTTTCATTTCACCCGGCTGCAGAAAAACTTTTTGAAATCCTTTTAATTCTTTATCTGCTCTTATAATGGAAGAATTTTCTTTGTGCACATATAGTTGTGCCACTTCGCCGCCAAAAGCTTTACCGGTATTGGTAATACTGAATGTTACGGTTACACTACCATTTGCAGCTTTAGATAGTTTTAAATTTTTGTATGCAAAATCAGTGTAAGACAATCCAAAACCAAACTCAAACTGCGGTGCTATTTTGTACGTATCATAATAACGGTAACCAACAAAAATATCTTCCCTGTAAACGGCAACTCCATTCTTTCCGGGAAAGTCGCCAAGTTTATGTGCAGGTACATCTTCCAATACTTTTGGAAAACTAACAGGTAATTTTCCTGAAGGATTTATCTTACCGAAAATGACTTCAGCTAATGCAGTACCACCTTCCATACCACCATACCATGCGCTGATTATTCCTTTGGCATTGTCAATCCATTGTGTCATATCTATCGGGCCACCACCAACTATTACTACAATCGTTTTTGGATTGGCTTTTATCACCGCTTTAATTAATTCATCCTGGCCAAAGGGCATTTTCATATCTGGTTTGTCAGTTCCTTCTGCATCATAGGCATTGTCATTCCATTTACTGTAATCGTAGCCGTGTGTCCATCCGCATACTATAATTGCCACATCCGATTTTTTTGCGGCTTCTACTGCCTCGGCAATCATTGCTGCTGTTGGTGTTGCATTGCGTTCTATTGTATAGCCTTGTGCATAATTGATAACAACAGATGGAGCAATATTTTTTATTCCCTGCAAAGGAGTTACTTCGTATAATGCCCTTACTTGTGAACTACCGCCACCCATCGAATTTTCTCTGTTGGCATTGGCTCCAATTACGGCAATTGATTTGATGTTATTTTTAAGTGGAAGAATGCCCCCATCGTTCTTTAATAACACAATGGATTCCTGTGCTACTTTTTTTGCAATGGCAATATGTGCCGGGGAACCATATTCACCGGGAGAGGTTTTAGTGAATGTACTTGATTTAAACATCACCCTTAAAATCCGTTTTACTTTATCATCAATAACGGATACAGGAATTTTTCCTTCTTTAACCATCATCAATGCAGAGTCAGCTAAAAAAAATCTGTCATATACTGTTTGCGCAACACCTCCTACCGAAGTTTGTGACACGTTGTTACTTTTTAAAACAAGATCAGTACCCATTTCCAAATCAGTACCATACAATAATGCTTCCCTGGTATTATGCACGGCACCCCAATCACTCATCATTACGCCTTTAAAACCCCACTGTTTTTTTAAGATATTATTCAGGTATTCGTTATGTGTACAAAACTGCCCACGGAATTTATTGTACGCACCCATAATAGTATTTACACCGGCTTCTGTAACTGCAGCTTTAAATCCGGGTAAATAAATTTCATGCAGGGCCCTGTCGCTCATTTGCACATCTACATGGCCCCTGTCAACTTCTTCGTTATTAGCCAGCCAATGTTTTACGCAAGCCGATGTACCCTGGCTTTGCACGCCTTTGATATAACCCACTGTAAATTTTGAAATTAAAAAAGGATCTTCACTCTGGTATTCAAAATTTCTTCCATTCAATGGTGAACGCATGATATTAATGCCGGGACCAAGTATTACATCCTTACCACGATACTTTGCTTCACTGCCCAATACTTTTCCATAGTCATATCCTAATGCAAGATTCCAGGTAGAAGCTAAAGCAATACCTACCGGCAAATAAGTGCCTGAATCATTTACATTTTTTGATTCACTCCATCCACGGCCATGTTCTGTACGTACACCATGAGGACCATCGGACATCACTAACTCCGGTATGCCCAATCGTGGTACACCTGCAGAAGTAAAGGAAGAATTACCATGGAGCATTCTTACTTTTTCTTCCAGTGTCATCTGGTTGAGTAATGCATTGATTTTTTTATTCAGTTCTGTTTCGGATAATGTTGTTTGTGCATTGATGATTTGTACAATACTGATGCTGATAACAATCATCAACGTGGTAATCAGTGTTCTGAAAATTCTTTTATTCATTTTCTTATTTTTATAATTACGCTTTATTTTTGTGTCTGCTTATTTTTCAGTTCTTACTATTTTATTGTTCCGAATGAAACTTTTTCAGAGATACTCTTTTCATCCAGAAACTGGATAATAGTTGCCGGGC
The DNA here is from genome assembly GCA_031407835.1 of Chitinophagaceae bacterium. Classification (GTDB taxonomy): domain Bacteria; phylum Bacteroidota; class Bacteroidia; order Chitinophagales; family Chitinophagaceae; genus Lacibacter. The sequence goes on along the minus strand of JANOIQ010000227.1, from coordinate 3,736 downwards.
CAAGATTAGCTGGTTCAACCCAGGAACTTAATGCCCACACCACTTTTTTCTCAAGGTTAACTTCAATAAACTGAAGCGGCAGATTTCCAGGATCTACTTTACCAGACCACTGATTAAACCAGTCATTGATAACAGTATTGCCGTTTGGCCGGCGAATAGCAATTTGTGAACAACCGATTTTGTAGTCTGGGTTATCTTTCATGGAATACATCCAAACAGTGTCTCCTTTCTCATTCATTTCTCTAACTATACCTCTGCCGCAGGTAAGAATATTCCCATTAGCTAATGACTCTACACCCCAAACACCCGGAACAGTAAAGGATGAAAGCTGATGGCCATTGATATCATATTCGTTTACTTTACCCATATCCATGTGAGCTACTAATAATGTTCCTTTTTGCTGTAAGTCTTGCGTGACGAAATTGTCCGTGTACTCCTTTACTATTCCCGACAGGTATAGCAAATTCTTTTACAGTTTTACCCGTTATAATATTTACTACATGAACCCGGCCTGGATCGCCATTTTCAACAAATACAATATGATCTTTTCCGACAGGCTGTGCTGTATGTACTTCACGGCCTTTAGGAGCTTCATACTGCCACAAAATTTTTTTGTCTTTATTAATTAATGTAATACCATACTGATGAGCAAATAAAATATTTCCGTTGGTCATTAAAACAGCATCGCTTATTTCACCTTTGGCAACAGCGTCTTTATATTCCCAAACAATCTGTCCTTTGCGAACAATATACATGTTCTGTGCTTTAGCTTCGCCTGCATAAAAAAAATCATATTGTGCGATGCCTTTTCTCGGAAGTAGCGATGCTGCAACATTTTTTTTCTGAGCGGAACTTGTTTTGTGTAATACTGCCGTAAATGTCAGCATGAAAAATATAAAAGAGGGGCTATAATATTTCATACAATATTACTGGTTAAATTATCTTTTTTATTTTTTCTGCCTGAAATCAAAATATAACGAACCACTAATTGGCGTATAATTCATAAACATATTTTGCTGACTTTGAGGCCCTAATAATGCTGCTGTCTGAAACTTAGTACCTATTGGTGAAATCGCATTCATAAAACCAATATTCCCTTCCGGAAAAACTGGACTGGTGTTTTCATTTTTTTGACCCTTCGGTTTTTCCGGTTGCAGCATTTCTAAAAAGATGTTCGGCTGCTCTGTGTACACTGTAAAATCAGCTTCTTTATTTTGCAGTGTTACCCAATACATTTCTGCATGCCATCCTTTAAATTCCGGGTAGTTCCAGCTCTCGCCGGTAACGGTATTGTTATATGCTTTTTGCCATACGCCAAACTGCTGGCCTTTCAACCTGTTTTTCCAAACACGGTAAGGGCCGCGGCCCATCCATTGCATACCATTTATTTTTTCTTCGGGAAATTTAAATGTGATGCCCATAAAATCTACATTGCCTCTTTGTGAATAGTTGTATTCCAGTTTGGGTAGCTTCCCCGATAGGAAAATCCATTTTACTTTATATTTCGTTTCGCCATAAGAAGGTTCAACAATATAGACATCGCCTTTTTTATAATGTTTCAGTACAGAGAGTGTCAACTTAATACCCGCCAATGCAGGACCACCACTAAATGAAATCTCGTTTTTACCGTTAAATACTTTTTGAAGAAAGCCTGTGGCTGTATCAAAACTATATACAATGCCATCGCAGTTAATTTCTATACCGTCTGTTTTTTCAGTTGCAGTAATTGATGATGCTGATGCAATATTGATTGATTGCTTTGTTATTTCTTCCGGCTGTGATAATGCCCAGCTCCAGGTAAAAATATTTTTGCCAGTTGGATCATAAGCAGTAAGATATAGTGCATCTGCATTAGTTGCTGATAGCCCTTTAATTGTTAACCATCCTTTTTCGCCAGGTGCAAGTGATGGTGATACGGCCATTCCTTTTTGTACAATTTTTTCTTTGGCATTTACAGTTCCTGCTTTGGGCAATGCCACTATCTTCCATTCAAACTTACATTGATTCAAATTTGTATAGAGGTACCTGTTTTCTATTTCTACTTTGCCATTAAACTGCTGAGGGATAGTTTTTGTATTGATAAAAATTGGCGACCATATTTCTTTAATGGTAAAATAGCTTGCTTCTTTTTCCCTGTGTGGCCCCACAATACCATCAGGTGCTGCATTGCCTACCACATCAATAATATTTCCCTTATCTGTACGTACTGCACCTTCATCATGCAGACTCCATAAAAAGCCGCCTGCAAAGCCACGATGCTTCATCATTTCATTCCAAAAGTCATCAAGCCCAGCTCCATGTCCGCCATCAAATAGGCCATGCATAAACTCTGTGGGATAATATACTTCGCTTCCGAATAATACCGCATTAGTTACATAATTAAAATCCTGGTAGTGCTTGGTTTCGGTACCGTTAAATCTTTCCCAGGGATGCATCACAAAACGTTTTTGCGGGTCGTACCAATGGTAATCACCATCTAATGCACGGTTCCAGCCGCCTTCATTGCCATTGTCCCAAATAATAATGGAAGGATGATTCACATCACGGATAACGAGTTCCTTTACCAGCTTTCTGCCCACAACAGTATCATACGCTTTTTGCCAGCCGGTTAATTCATCTAACACAAACAAACCAAGGCTATCGCATAAATCTAAAAATTCAATATCGGGTGGATAATGACTCATCCGCACTGCATTCATGTTCATATCCTTTATGGCTTCAATATCCATTAAATGAACAGCACGGCTTAATGTTCTTCCACTCTCCGGCCAATGGCTGTGCCGGTTTACTCCTTTCATAACAATCTTTACATCATTCACATAAAAACCATCTTGTAATCGAAACTCTACTGTTCTAAATCCAAAGCGTTGTTTAATGATGTGGATTGCTTTTGCACCTTCTTTAATTGAAATAATAGCATTGTATAAATTAGGTTCTTCAGCATTCCATTTTTTTATGCCGGTAAAATTATTTTTAAGATACACACTATCAACTGCACTTGCTTTAAATGGCAGACCAACATTTTTACCATTTAATTCCTGCACCTGAATTTCTATGGTTTGATTTTTAGTTGTGTTTTTAGTAAACACCTGCATACCAAATGCACCATTTGCTTTTGCATCAACCGCCACTCTTTCAATAAAAGTTTTTGGAACTATTTCTAACGAAACTGGACGGAATATGCCGCCGAATATCCAAAAGTCGGATTGCCTTTCGGCACGGTTAACAGAATTATTTGCCGATTTTTTATACACCGTTACTTCCAGCAAATGGTCGGTACCCGGTTTTAAAATGTTGGTGATATCATATTTAAATTGATAGAATGCTCCCTGGTGAATGGGTCCTGCCAATTGGCCATCAATCTTTACTTCGGTATCCGTCATAGAACCATCAAATACAATAAATATTTTTTTGTTGCTCCATGTTGGTTCGGTTTTAAACGCATGTTTATACATCCCCGTTTCATCGGGATTAACTCTGTCTTCTCCATAATTAAATGTGCCAAAGCCTTGCTGCTCCCAGCAGGAAGGAACAGCGATGGTGCTCCAACTACCACTTTTCATTCCTTTGGTTACCATAAAATCCCATTGCACCGTATTATCTTTATCGGTACCGGATAAATATTTAATGATGGTTTGCTGTGCCTGTGTTTGCGATAGCAAAAAACAAAAAAATAATATTGTAACCAGTTTAATTTTATTCATAATGCCTTTTTTGTATGTATGATTTCTTTATA
>JANOIQ010000195.1:0-4591 GCA_031407835.1 Chitinophagaceae bacterium | reverse complement strand
AAAAAAATCATCCAGAAAACTTTCTACAATATTTCTTGTAGCAACGTTAGGAGTAAGATCACGGACAAATGAATTTACTTCGTTATAAAACTGATCTGCAATTGGAAACAACGGAACCAATGAAAACAAAAAGATACAGGCAGGTGGGAGAGCCATAATAAAATTAAAAGAAATCGCTGCGGCCCTATCTGTGAAGCCTACTTTTTTTACCTGCGCAAAAAAGAATTCAACCACATCATACAAAGCGATGCCTTCAAAACCCGGAGGACGCCAGCGTTTACTGAACCGGATCAGTGAACGGATAATGGGTAAATGATATATAAAACGTGCAACAGTCATCCTTGCTCAAAGTAAATATTTTTAATGACTTACTGAATCTTTAAACTGTCTAACCATTGCTGGTAGGTTTTGGCATTGATGGCATGCTCTTTATCGGTTGCTGCAAATGCATGATAGCCATTACCATTTGGTTTGGCGCAGAAGAAAAGGAAATCAGTTTGTTTTGGATTGAGCACTGCATCAATTGTTGTTTCAGAGGGAGTGCAGATGGGCCCGGGCGGTATTCCTTTATTCTTATAAGTATTATAAGGTGATGATGCAGTTGAATTGATATGACCGAATAGAATACGTTTAAGCGAAAAATCACCAACAGCAAACTTTACAGTTGGATCAGCTCCCAGGTACATGCCCTTGTTAAGCCGGTTGAGATAGGTGCTGGCAATGGTTGATTTTTCATCATTGCGGAGTGTTTCTTCTTCTACAATGGATGCAAGTGAATGCACCTGTTCAGGTGTTAAGCTCAATGCTTTTGCTTTTTGTTTACGTTCTGTTGTCCAGAATTTATTCCGTTGTTCATTCAGTTTGCTGATGATTTTTTGCGGACTTGTATTCCACAGCAAAGAATAGGTGTTGGGAAATACAGCCGTCATGATTGTATTGGTATCAAGTCCAAATTTTTTCAACGAATCATTATTGTTGAGATAATGGAAAACAGTTGCCGAGTCTGATTCAAACCTGCGACCAATTAATGCAGCCAGGTCTTTTTTTGTACGGAGTTTAGTAATGATGAGATTTACCGGAGTTTGAGAACCATTTCTCAGTTTCCTAATCAGTGTAAATAAGCTGCTGCCATTTGCAATTTCATACTTTCCGGGGCGCAGACGTTGCCATACTTTTAATTTACCCGCTGCTAATTCAAATAAACCAGTGTTCTTAATAAAGCCCGAGTCTTTTAATGTTGTAAGAACAGCATCTTTGCTTGCCGCACCTGTATGGATATATAAATACTTTTTCGGTTCATTGAAATTGGTTGCAGAGCCAAAGAATTTCCAGACCATTACCAAAACAATCACAAGCAGAAAAGTAAATAAAAAAGTCAGAATTTTTTTCATGTGTTCATTTTTATAGGCTTTGTGGCCACATAGTATATCCACAAAAATTATCATCGCTGTTTGTATAAATTAGCTCGATAATTTTTATAGATATTTCATACAGTTTGTTCAATAGAATGATTACAAATCAAGTGCATGTTATATCAACAGTCGGGCCATGTTGTAAAAATCACATCAAAATAAATCAAAAAACCCCGACTGTAAGGTCGGGGTTCAGTAAATAATTTTAATAATCTTATTTTTGATTTGTTGGCGGTAAAATTGGTGTGCTGTTACTTGCAGGAGCCTGTTTAACCGGTTGATTGGTTGGAACCTTTTCAAGGCTACCACCACCTGTGCCGGCAGAATCTGAAATGAAAACAGTTGAAACCAGGCACAAAACACCGATAATGGCGGCAAATAACCAGGTTCCTTTTTCAAGCACATCGGTTGTTTGTTTTACGCCCATAAATTGGTTGCTGAAACCGGCTACTGAACCGCTGAGTCCGCCACCTTTTGGGTTCTGAACCAATACAATAAATCCTAAAATAACGCTGGCCAATATTACCAGTATGATGAATAACCAAGTCATTTGTTACAATTTTAATTCTTCAATTCGGGATGCAAAATAAACGCTTTTTTCGGGATGCAGCAAACTTAATTTGCGGTATAAGTCAATGGCTTGTGAAATTTTCCCCTGTTTTATGAGAACATCTGCCATGGTTTCGGTAAGTACTTCAGTTTGCTGGTTACTTTCGGTGGCCATGCTTAACACAGCTTTCTCTTCGTTTGGGTTCAATTCTTTCTTTTCCTCTACATAGATCTTTTTCATGGACCGCAGCCATTGGGTAAAGGTTTTTACCTGCTGGCCAAGTTTATCATCACCAGATTTATCATTCCTGAGTTTAATACCCTGCGAAGCAAAATAATCAACCGTATGAAATGGTTCGAAGGTAAAAACGGGTTGGTCATCGGGTAATGAAGCAGTGTTTGCTGTTTCTTCTTTGATTTTATCAACTCCAGGAAAAGTATGCGTATTTGAAACGGCATCAGTTATTGCTTGAATTTCTTCCTCTTTAATTGTTTCGGCTTCAATCATTACTTCTGCATCAAGTACAGCATCTGAAACAGGCGAAATTTCTTCTTCTTTCAATGTTTCTGCTTCAATCATTACCTCAGCATCCAAAACCGCATCTGAAACAGGGGAAAGATCTTCTTCTCTGCTTGTTTCCACTTCAATATTTGCTTCCGCATCAAGAATGGCATCCGTATCATTGGCCAGTTTTTCTTCTTCTGTTTCGGGCACTAATTCAAAATCAGTTTGCTTCCTTTCACCTGTGAAAAATGATGCTGGTGGAGTTTGAAGAACTGTTACTGTTTCTTCCGGCTTTTCAAATTGCTTTAATTGCAGGTTGAACCACAAAGGCTGATTGAAAAAGATGCCTGCTTTCTGAGTTTGCTGCAAAGCAGATGTGTCGGCTGTTTGCTTAAGCTTGGCTGCTAAGAGAAATTGTGCTGTTCCAAACCATGGGTATTGGTAAACGAGTTGTTCCAGCTCCGCTTTGGAAGTTTCTTTCAGCAATGAGGGTTGCTGAATCAGCCTGCTAAATAAATCAGCGTTCATCATGGCAGCAAAGTAATTGAAAAACTACCAGTTTGAGAAAATGCGGTTAAATATTTCGTCTGTCATATTCGTAACAACCAGATCAGTCAATGAACTTTCTGCCTGTGCTAACGAAAGATTAGCTGAGAAAGGAAAATTCCTTGTAAGATCGACTTCAAAACTTTTTTTATCATCCAGCCTGTTTTTAAATACAAGATGAACAGTTACGTTCAGGTTATTGGAAGCTGCCTGTTGATTGGAAATACCGGATGTTGTAACGTAATAATCCGTAATCTGTCCACTTACATCATAATGTGCATCGTCATTATTTGTTTGTGATAATCTTGTTTGATTAATCACTTTCTGACGAAGCTTATCTGTTAAGCGTTGACTTAACTGCGGATTGATGATCCTTGCCCTGTTATCAATAAAGTGTACGTTAACTGTTTTTACTTCAGGCGGAATAGAAACATCTTTGAAGGAATAGCAGGAAGATAAAGCCAATAGCCAATAGCCGATAGTCAGCAGCCACATGTTTTTCACTATCGACTTACTACTTACGACTAATGACTTTCTTCTAAAGTTCTTCAATATCATACTCCTTCAGTTTTCTGTATAAAGTGCGTTCGCTGATGCCGAGATCGAGTGCCGCATCACGGCGTTTGCTTTTATGTTTTTTCAGTGCTTTAATGATCAGTTCTTTTTCTTTATCCATGATGTTGAGGCTTTCTTCCACTTCCACATGATCCTGTATATCGCCATTGCCATTTCCGTTAAAGATCATTGGTTGCGAAGAAGAGTTGTGTACGGGTTGCTGATTCACTTCCATTGGCTTTGGCTCGGCAATCATGGTTTCATTAAAAAAGTTGCCGGGCATCTGCACCTGCGATCCTCCATTCTGCAATACTTCCAGGAACATTTTCTTTAGCTCGGTTACATCACGCTTCATATCAAAAAAAAGCTTGTATAGAATTTCACGTTCATTGGCAAACTCAGCCGCACTGCCTGTTGGAGCATTTTGATGAGCGAGCACCGGCAGCCGGTTAAAACTTCTTTCCGGTAAGAAAGGAGCTAAATCTTTTGCCGTAACAATTTTGTTGGTTGAAAGAACAGAAATCTGTTCTGCAATATTCTTTAATTCCCGCACATTACCGGGAAACGGGTAACTGATTAACAGATTTTTTGCATCATCTTCCAGTTGAACAGGTGTTGTTTTATAGCGTTCTGCGAAGTCAACAGAGAATTTTCTGAACAGGAGAGGAATATCTTCTTTCCTGTCTCTTAAAGAAGGAACACGAATGGGAACGGTATTCAAACGATAATATAAATCTTCCCTGAACTTATTATTTTGAGTAAACTCCAGCAGATCTTTATTGGTAGCTGCAATTACACGTACATCCGTCTTCTGTACTTTCGATGAACCAACCCGGATGAACTCGCCTGCTTCCAGTACACGCAGCAAACGGGCCTGCGTTCCTAATGGCAGTTCGCCAATTTCATCTAAAAAAATAGTGCCGCCATTCACTGTTTCGAAATATCCTTTTCTTGCATCCAATGCTCCGGTGAAAGAACCTTTTTCATGACCGAATAATTCTGAATCAATCGTTCCTTCAGGAAT
>JANOIQ010000172.1:0-20285 GCA_031407835.1 Chitinophagaceae bacterium | reverse complement strand
ATGCTGTTATCTTCTGTTTCCAGTTTTTCACTGGAGTTGATGAAATTACTGATATCATTATTTAAACCGGTATTATCTGATTTTTGAAGTGTTCTGAATTTTGACATTAACTTTTCCCATCGGGATTGATTATCCTCAACTGTTTCCGGATTAGTAACAGTTCCATTGCCATCTTTTTCATACACAATGTCATTGACATAGGCTGCTGTATTGGAGGTTTCAGTTGCCTCTTTTTTTATTGCTTTTGTATACAGAAAATAGGTTGCCACAATTGCAAAAGCGGCAGCTGCTGCATACACATTTTTTGTAATTGAAAAAGTTAACAAAGCTCCCATAAGAGGATATACTAATTGTAATGCCTGGGCTAAATTTGTATTATGATCTTTAGACCATTGGGTTACCTGATTCATGATCTCATCATCCGGGCCATACATTCTGAATAAGAAGAAGGTTGTATCAATCACTGTTTTCTGTCCCCATGATTTATTCAGCGTCATGTTTTGAAATTGATACGCAAGGTTCATTTTTTCAGAAGCTGATAATGATTTGATGGATTCTGTTAACTGATCCATCAGCTGGTGCATGAATTGTGCGTCGGCTGATGTAATTGAATTATTAACGGAGTTGATGAGTATAGAATCAGTGAGTTGATTATACTCGGTAATCTTTTGGGTAAGGGCTGCATCGGGATTTGTTATTCCTGTATAACTTCGGATTATTACCGTTGGTGTATTGGCAGCATCAATATTTTTTAAATCAAGTGTTTGCGATCCTGCATTGATGGCAGGAACATAAAAACCATAATGTAATGTATCAAGCTTTGTTAGTATAACAGGGACTGTTCCAAGCAATACAGTAGCAGTATCACGTAAAATCTTTTTATCGGCCGTTAAGGTTAAATAAAAGCCCGGCTGTGTATTGGCCGAATCAACAGTATACGTTGTTTTAACGACGGTTGGAGGAATGACTGGTGGGGGATTTGTACCACCGTTACCTGTACCGCCATCTTTCTTTTTACAGGTGATTACGAGCAATGAAAGACTTAAGAAAAAGAATAACTTTCTCATGTGGAAGAGTTGGGTTGGTTATAATTATATCAGTTATGTGATACAGAGCAAAGCAACTTCAAACAGTTATTCTTTCATGGTTCTTTTCAATATACATCATATTATTTATTTAAAGAAGTTTGTACGTTTTTTTTGTCTTTCCCTCCCTGTATTATTTTCTTTCAGGCCACTGAGCAGAGTCAGTGATTTTTCCTGATACGCAGAACAAACAATGAAGAATTAAAACTACTACTGCAATAGATTATTTTCTGCGTTTTTTACACCTGATATGATGAGGTGTTTTAACCCCGGATTCAGCTCATGTTGGCCTCCCCGCCAACATGGAAAGAAAAATAGTTAGTTGGCGGGGACGCCAACAACAGCAACAGTGGTTCTCTTACAGGATGTGTTTTCAAAGGGATTTGGGTAAACAGGAATTCGACAGGGTACGGATTGGGTTGGCTGGTTTTTTAGGGATACTGGATTTTAAATCATCATTAACCTCATCACTTAAATACAGTACAAAGTAACAGCAGCAGCTGCGGATAAAAAATCGCTAAAGATGGAATTGTGAGAAGTGAATTTATTCGGGGACTGTAGTAGAAAGCCTACATTCTAAAGCTCAGCTCATGTTGGCGTCCCCGTCAACGTGGAAAGGAAATAGTTAGTTGGCGGGGGCGCCAACAACAGCAGGAAAAAAGAAGCCCGGCTCTGTGAACCGGGCTCTCGGCGTCTTTGACCTTACCGTGCTTTTTTCTTTGGATCCGCTTTCTTCTGTGCAGAGCTTTTCTTTTTACTAGGCTTATTCTTCCTGGGTTCAGTTGTCTTTTTCGACATACATTTAAATTTAAGGTTAGTGAATTATTTACTCATGGCTGCAGAGTCTTTCTTCCCATTCTTACATGTTGTCCTTTCAGAAGCGGCAACTGTACAGCCAGACTGTAAGTAAACAAAGATATGCCTATAAGCGTAAATCGAAATTTAATCAAGGTTAGCAGCTTAGGCCCCGGTTCGTGTCTCACGAACTGGAAAAGTTGAGTAAACTTGTTTAGTGAGACACGAACCAAGGCGGAGGTTTTCCTTCTTAATGATGTTGGTATCTCAATCAATGTGGAAAGTAAAATAGTTAGTTGGCAGGTACACTCGCAACAGCAGCAGCAGTGTATCTATACTTCGAAAAAGGGTGTTTTCCCCCTTTTATGAGCAAAGAATATTCAGATATCTTACCAATACAAACACAGTATATGATGTGATGATTTGTTTAGACCTGCTTTTTCATTTTAAACTCATTATTTAAAAGATACTTTTCCCTTATTACCAATTATCAACCATCTCAATCTTCAATTATGAAATTGCTGCTATTAATTTGTATGTTCATTATTGCCGGCTGTAATAATGAGTCATCGAAATCAACAACAGAAACAACTGATTCAACAAACAGGGATTCACAGGTTGTACTAATTGCTGCTGATACGCCAGCCACTGAAATACAGCAGGTGAAGCTGGCAGATAATATTGTTGTTACCTCTATTCCGGCAAACATTCTGCAGGAAATTAAAAATGTTCCTTATGATTCCAGTATGGTATCAGTACCTGCATCAGGTTTTGTATTTAAAGGAAAAGTGCTGAAGTGTAAAGTGCTTTCATTTGACAATATGGGTAAACTGTATCTTGAAAATATAAATGCTCCCTGGATTGCCATTGTTGCTGAACAGATAAACCTGGGCCCGCAGGAAAAAGCGTTTATAGAAATTACAACTTCAAGAGCTGTAATAACAGATGGCTCACCTTACAACACCCGGCCAAAAGCAGGGACAGGAAATAAAGGAAATTCCTGCAGTGAAGGAGGGGCGGGTGAAGCAGGATTTAATGGGGAGGTTGGCAGGGTTCCATCCGATGGATTAAAAATCCCCAACTTATACATTATTACTTCAGCAATCAGGAATGAACCCGGAAATAATGCTCCCAACAATTACAAATTATATGTTTACACAAGAGGTGTAAATGCTGGCAGAGGAGGTGATGGGCAGGATGGACAGGATGGCGGCAGTGGTGGAGATGGTGGTCCGGCCGAATCAGGCATTCTTGGATGTGACTGCGGGGCAGGTTCAGGAGGAAGAGGTGGTAATGGTGGCATTGGTGGTTATGGTCATGAAGGAGGAAGAGGAGGTGATGGCGGTACTGTTTACTTAGGAGGTTCGGATGCGGCGATAAATATTTTCCAGTATGTTACTTTTATTGAACAACCAATGGGCAAGGGCGGTGATGGTGGTGTAAATGGAAATAATGGTAACGGCGGTGCTGGTGGTGCAAGAGGTGAACATAAAGGAAGTTGTAAGGGTGGCTCAGAAGGTGCAGGCGGCACTACAGCAGCTTATAACTATCAGGGAGCAAAGAAAGGAGCAGATGGAGAGAATGGGAAAACCTATTTTTCGCAGATCGATATAAATTCTATTTTAAGAAATTAGTTATGGCAGAACAGATGAGTTGCTGATGATGCCAACCACAGCGGTTAATTTGAAACTGTATTATCAAGTAATCTTTAACGGATAAATAAAAAGCAGAGATACAGAGTTAACAGTAACAGAATGAAACCTACACCTAATACACCAGGTATGTCAATCGTAAACCTGGTGCAAAATCCAATAGCAATCGGATGAGATACTTCTTAACTATTAGTTACAGCAAGGGCCTTTTAGCGGTTATACTCATTTTACCAGTTGTAGTAAGCCGGGCACCCTGAAGCCGGCGAATGTTTTCTTCAACCGAATTGGTTTCATTTCGTAAGGTCCAGTCCAGCCCCTGGTATGCTTTTAATAAGATGATTCCTGCACCATCCACAGCAGGTTTCCATGTGCCGGTACTAGTTTTACGGTCAATCGTTTTCCATTGAAACGTATGATTGATATTTACCTGCAATGCTTCAGCAGCCGTATGAAAAGAATATTCATCACACTGGTAATCCCCTTCTGTTTTTGTATTTACTGCCATGTTTCTCCAAGCTTCCATTCGCCTATAAAGTAATCTGTCCAGAAGTTTTCACGGGTTAAACCGGTAACCCTGCCCCAATCTGTCCAGTCGTTCCAATTGGGTGCTCCTTCACGGGCAATCAAATATTTCCTTTCTCCGGGTACTGCATTTTTTCGGGTGTAATCTCCTGCAGTACCTATTTCAATCACTGTTCCTGTATGCCAGCTTCCATTAAAAAATAACACTTTTGTGCCAACGGTATAAGTGCCAAACGGTGCCCAGCTATTTTTGAGAAGCTTATTTTTAATTGGCTTTACAACCGGGGGTGTAATCTTTGTTGTATTCGTATCAACAGGTTTTGGAATGGGTGGTAACTGCTGCTTTTTTGGAGGGATAGCAGGATTGTTATTTAATGGGTTTAGTAATGTTACAATATCACTGGCTCCTTTCTGTTTGGCCCTGTCTAAAGCAGTACGGCCATTGGCGTCTTTGAGGTTAGCATTTGCACCGTTCTTTATCAGAAACTTTACCACTTCAAGATGACCTCCGGAAGCTGCAGCCATTAGTGCTGTAAGTCCTGAAGGCTGCATTTGCCAGTTTACATCTCCTCCGCCTGCTACAATGCTTTGCACTTCTTTGAGGTAGCCGGCATCCGATTCCCTGATTAATGCCTCGCCTTTCATCTTGTTATCATATTTGGCCCATGGACCTGTTTGAGCTTTCAAACTATTTACCAATATCAAAAAACAGGGAATCAGCAGAAAGTATCTATATCGCATATGCATTTGGTTTTACGGATTCTTTTGCTGAAAATAGACTAAATAAATAATCAATTCATACAGAAGTATTTTTTATCCAGCTGTCCTTCATGTTCAATAAATAATAAAAAGTTGAATTGCTGTACTGAGCTTGCAACTCAAACCATTTCGATTTATCATTCCCAATAGTTCCCTTCACGCAATAGCGGAACAGACTGTACCTCTGGATGACAGCTTTGCTGAGTTGTTATTAAATGCTTGTGTTATGAATGCTGTTCATCTCTGCTGGCTTTCCGGCGAAGGTGCTGGTCTCACCATAATGCAGGAGTATTTAGCTGTTAGACCATGCTAAAAATCAGTAAAATAAAAAAGGGGCCTTGGATGAAAACCCAGCCCCTGATTAAATCCAATATCCTATAAAAACCTTTGCTAAGGTAACTGCATGTTAGCCGGTATGCATTACACTATTGCAATATTAACTTGTATAATTCACACATACTTTTTATAGTAATTCTTTTATATCCATTCCATCCTTCCGGCAAGGTTTCCTTCTGGGCCAATGAGCAAAGCTTGGGACTTTGTGAAATGCGCAGAAAGAACAAACAAAAAAACGAAAGGTACTTTGTGTACACACATGCCAACCCAAAAGTGACATTGCTAAGAACAGCACAATGAATCTTTGTTGGTAAGAAGCCAACAAGGCGTAATTGTACAAAACTGATATTTTTGCAATGTGAAAGAATTACTGCATAACCCTGTTTATCATGCATTGCTCTCCGGTGACAAACATCTCAGTTTTGGTACTGAGCAGGTGAAATATTTTGACGAGCAGGTTTCGCCCTTTGCCGGCTTTGCACATGATTATACAAAAGGCTTTTCCGATTTGTATGAACTGCTTCCGGCAGGTCGTAAAATTTTATATGCCATTCCTTCTTTTATTCGTGAACCTGCAGGCTGGGAATTAAAGCATGAAATAAAAGGACTGCAGTTTGTATATGAAGGCAGTAAGGAAATTAAAACTCAATTCTCCAACGTAATGCCATTAACAGAAGCACATGTTGAGGAGATGATACAATTAGTAAAACTTACAAAGCCCGGCCCCTTTGGACGAAGAACAATTGAGTTTGGTTCTTACTTCGGAATTTTTGAACATGAGAAATTAATTGCCATGACAGGGCTGCGACTGCATGTAGAAAATTGTACAGAGATCAGTGCTGTGTGCACCCATCCCGATTATTTGGGCAAAGGGTATGCGTCTATTTTATTACAGCATCAGTTACAACTCATTCTGCAGCAGGGCCAGCAACCTTTTTTGCATGTGAGGGAAGATAACAAACGGGCCATTGCTCTTTATCAAAGGCTTGGGTTCAGCAAATCCCGACCAATGAACTTCTACTTTATGAAGCGGCAATAACCATTTCCGAATCTTTGTTGCTCAGCGACTAACAAAAGAAGAGAGCATTTAGGTCAATTGTAAGAGACTTAGCAGCGTATTTCGGGAACAATTATGGGCAAAGACTAATTCCCGGTAAATAAACCTATTTATTGTACCGGAGTAGTACGAAGTACATTACCTTCACTTTGAATACTTTTGACCGGAGAACCCCGATCCATAACAGTAATTACCCCCTTATGAAACGAATAGGTTACAGAAATGTATACCTGAGAGATTCAGGCCGTTTTTTATTTTCTGTCCTTCCTGCACAACATTTTGCTCGTTGGCAACCACAATTATCCCGTTTTTATTTCTTACTGATTTTCTTTTTTTCAGTCTGCAATGCCGGCATCAGCCAGGTAGTATTTACAGAAAGCTTTGGTACTTCTGTTACACGCTTAACATCTGCATACATGCCTTCTGGTTCTTACAACTTTGCAAATCCTGCCGGAAGCGATAATGAAAAAGTGATTGAAAACGGCTATTACACAGTCATTGACCCTGCTCATATAAAAGATAGCTGGCTGGTACCCTCGTGGTGGTTCTGGACGGGAGCTGAGCCAACGGGAAATTCATGGGGAGGTGGTGCCAATCCTGCAACAGATGATCATACAACTGCTGATGTGAATGGAAGTGTATTAGTGATAAATGCGGGATCAACACAGCAGGGTATTTATCAACGAACAGTTGCCGTAACACAGGGAGTTTCTTATAGATTATCTCTTTGGTTTTATCTCGTGAATTCTTCGTCAACAGTCGACATGCAGATTCGTGATGTAAGCACAAAAGCCATTTTGGCTACTTACAGTACGGGGTATATTGGTACAGAAGATGTCTGGACTCAATATGTGTTTAATTTCGCCGTTCCGGTAAACTGTACCTCACGCTCCTCTTCCGGTAATATAGAAATTTTTATAAAAAACACCTCCAGCTCGGATTATGGCAATGATTATTATGTAGATGATATTCAACTGCAACAAATTGCTGCCGGTACAGAAGAATCAATTATATGTCCCGCATTTGTTTTGCCGGTTAGTGTGACAGCTTTTCAATGCCAAAGGACTGCTGACGGAATGGTAAGCATTTATTGGAGCACAGAACAGGAAACAGACATTGATCATTATGAGATTGAGCGCAGTCTGGATGGCAGAAGCTTCAACACAATCAGAACGACCGCAGCAGAAAACAAAACCAATGCCTCGTATAAGTTCACCGACTATGTATATACTGCCGGAAACGATAAATTTTATTACCGTCTTAAAATTGCGGAACAAAGCGGGGAAATATCCTACAGTAAAATTGTTTTGGTAACAATGAAAAACAATGCTGAGTCAATATCTGTTTATCCGCAGCCTTCAGTGAATGGAACAGTTACAGTAAACTGGATAGGGGATGGGCTGTTTGATGTTTTTCTTTTTCAGTCGAATGCTGTAAAAGTAAAAGCATATTACAGTTATTCCGGAAATACATTACAGTTCAATCATTTAAATAACGGCTTTTATTTTGTTCAAATTCATTCAAAGAAGACAGGTTCTGTTTTTAATGCGAAAATAGTAGTTGAAAAATGAATTAACTTCATCATTCTAAAAAAAGTCAAATGAAATCAATCTTCCTCCTTTGCAGTTTTGTTTTATTTCTTGGTTCAGCAATAGCACAAAAAACTACTGTGGTTCCATTAAAAAAAGATTCAACCAAAAAAGTACAGGTTGTGGAAACTGCCTGTGGCGAGTGCCAGTTTGGGCTGAAGGGGAAGGGATGCCATTTAGCCGTACGCATTAATGGAACAGCTTATTTTGTAGATGGTACCGATATTGATTCACACGGTGATGCTCATGCCAATGATGGTTTTTGCAATGCCATCCGTAAAGCAGAAGTTCAGGGAACAGTTGTCAGCAACCGCTTCAATGTTAACTGGTTTCAGCTCATAGAACCAAAGCCCGCAGCACCCATTAAAAAGAACGAGTAAATTCTTCTCAACTATGTTGGCATTCCCGTCAACATATATATCATGCAGAAAAAGTTTAGTTTGCAATGATGCCTTTACTGTAAAATAGAAGGCAAAAAAAAGGCCATCCCTGGAAAGAGTCGGCCGTTGCTAACCTATGAAAAACACCTAAGGCTAAAGTATAAAACTTTTCGTTTCAAAAAAAGTATTCATCACTTTCTTTTTTTTAAGCTGCGAATTTCCCCTCAAATGCTCATTACAGGCTGTTTTTCTTTGGCCAGTAGCAAAGTGGTATTTTTCTGATAGCCTTCCATTCAGTAAATAGCAATGCCGGGTAAAATGAATTCAGTTCATCTTTCAATTAAATGATATATGAAAACAGTTATTTTCCTTTAGGTTAAGTTTTGTTTATTGGTTCAGGAACATCACAAAAGCCAACATAGGGCCATTAAAAAGAAAGGCTATTTTTTAGAAAAGAGATAATTAATAAACATCACCAGCCCTGTACATTTTGCCGGATTCTGTAACTACGCAGGGAGTTGTTCTGAAATCACTTTTTACTGTGCTTCTCCAGCCGGTGCTGTTTATTTTACCATCGGCAGAAATGCCCGTTGCATGTAAGTAGCCATTATAGGTGTTAAACACATCCCTGGTTCCGTAATAGGAAAACCCATTCAATACTGTAACATCCCCTTCAGATATAGCAACATTACCGGCTCTGCCATATAGTTCATACGTGAATACTCCTGTTAAAGCATCAAGTAAAACCACTTCTCCACCTGATACAAGGTGTACAAATCCATCTGTAATAATAGGAGATGAACCTGCCTGGTGCGACTTTGAATCATTTCCTCCGCCGACAGCCCATTTAATTTCTCCGTTTAAGGTATCCATTACCGTGAGCCCGTCGTTATAGAAATAAACATACCTGTCGTAAACGTTTACAGAAATTCCACTACCTGTTGAGTAAATATGTTTCTTCCAGATCAGGTTGCCATTTGAGGCATCTAATGCCATAAAATCCCAGTTGTTGTAATAGAACGTGTATAATTTATTGTTCACCACCCTGGGTTTCATATACACATTGTAATAAGTGGTGCCTGATGTCCATTTCACTACACCGGTTTCTGCATTTAATGCATAGATGACGTTGCAGTTTAAGTAAATAATATTGTTTGCAAGGGTAAGGCCCGTATAAATTCCAGTGATACTGGAAGGATATGTGTTTACATCAAATTTCCATTTTTCAGCACCGGTTACTGCATTGTATGCAATGGCAAATTTGTCGTTATTAATAAATACTACCCCATTGGATACAACCGGGCTGAAGCGTCCAATCGGTCTTCCTGTATTAGCGGACCATTTTAATGTTCCTGTTGTGTCAAAAGCATAGAGGTAAGAATCTTCGCATCCAACATACACAAGCCCATTGGCATAACAGGGAGAAGAGGTGACCCATGCACCAAGTGTTTTAGCCCATTTTAAAACCCCGTTTTTTGCGTTAAAGCAATAGAGCGCATTTGCACCGCCAATAAAGATCAATTTAGCTGAATCGAGCTCAGTTGTTTTAAAGGATAATTCTTTGCCATAACCTGTTCCCTTTGAATTGGTGCCAAAAGCACGTATATAATATGTGCTGTTAGAAGTAAGTCCTGTAAGCATTGCTGAAAAGAAACCAATTCCTTTTCCTGAAATCAGTTTTTGATTTGCAACGGTTGGGCCGGGTAATGTACCGTAGCACAATCCACGTTCGGTTACACTGTCGGCACCCTGACTGAGAATATTACCGCCAGATAATACAGAACTGAACTTTATTGCAGTTATTGTTTCTGTTTCTACCTTAGGTAGTGAGTTGTCTTCAAGGGCCGGGTTATCTGGCTTGCTGCAGGCATAAACCAAAAACAGGCACAGATATAAACTGAATTGTTTCAAGTGTTTTTTTTGAATGTAATATTAATCATTTTCTAGTTTTCATTCACCAGCCGGTTAACCGGACCATTAAAGAATCTGACGCTTTTCAGTAATATCACACATGGAAACAGTTATCTTCTGGCCATTAAAATCAATTCACCTTCTTCATGTAAAATTACTATCCAGTTGAAGTGGTTGTTAAACGGGGCAGGGCTGTCTTCCTGTTTGTTTTCGGTATCAAGGCTCACTGTTTCATTCAGTGAAGCAAGATATTTGTTGCGTTCCGTTTTTGTAAGTGTAACCAGGCTTCCCTTTTCTTCGTAATAAAAGTGAGTGGCGATAAACCGTTTTACATGCGTTCTTGTTTCTCCGGGTAAATAACGCTGCATTTTCCAAAACTCACGGCTTCCTGATTTTTTGATTGCTTTCTGTACATTGCCTGCGCCGCAGTTATATGCTGCCACAACAAGTAACCAGTCATCAAACTGGCGATACAGTTCGTTTAAATATTTTGCAGCGGCTATTGTGCTTTGATGGGTATATCTTCTTTCATCGATTTTGCCATTCACTTTTAACCCAAGTGTTCTTGCAGTTACGGGCATCAGTTGCCAGATACCTGCAGCACCTGCACCCGAAGATGCATTGTTTTTTAATTTTGATTCTACAACAGCGAGATATAATAACTCAGCAGGAATTCCACGTTTCACCAGTATTGTTTGAATGGTTTTGAAACGGGCACTGTTGGTCTGTTTAATTTTTTCCAGCATCTCTCCATGTTCATCTAAATACTCAACAACAAATTGCTGAACAGCAGATTGAAGCCGGACATTTGCTGCGGTTATTTTTTTGTTTGCATTGGCTTTAATAACCAATGAATCATTCATCAAAAGCGGTAATAGAATTTCACTTTGATGCGTTGTTTTTTTTGCATGGGCATTGCTGAATACAAGCAGATGCATGCTCAGCAATCCAATGCCTTTCCATAGAGTTGTTTTCATTGTACGTTTTTTCGTAAAGAAATACTCACAGGAGATGGATTTTTTAATAAAGTTTTTCAGTAAAGTATTGGAGATAGGATGTGCAGTTACTGTTGTATTATTAACGTTTATTTTTAGGGTACGGCAGTAATTGCATTCACTTGTGCATGTGATCTGAAGACAAAACTATACTGCCTTTTTTCAGCATCCTAATAAACTGGGTTAGTAAAACTACCCTGACAGGGTAATGCACTGAATACCATCGGAATAACTTTTCCACAGAAATAATGTCAGGGATATTTACGATAGAGCTGAAATGCTGTGTTTCATTGTGTTAAGTATTATGAATGTTTTTTGCTGTTACTATTCCTTTAAGTACAGATAATAAAGAGCCACCAAGAATTGCACAAATTTGCGCCAAACAATCTTCAGTTACTAATAAAGAAAGCTTATTCAAAAAAGTGAATAGTGAGTTTACTATTTCTTATTCATGAACATTTCCTGATGAGAGTCATTGGTTTTGTCTGAGTTATAGCGAAGCTTTGTACAATAAAATTCTGATTATGTTACATCAGCAAAAAACGGGAAGCTTTGTAAAAAGAAATCAGCATCAAAAACCAAAGCCAGGTTTAACTGCGCAGGTGCTTCTTTATTTCGGTTTGTTTCTTTTGTTGTTTTCTATATTGTATTTGCTTCTTAATCGAGCCAACGCCGACTCAATCATAAGTTCACTGCTACCTTTCCTGGTTATTGGTGCTGCGCTGGTTGTGGTAAGCCAGTTAATCAGGTCAAATAAAGCGACGGGGAATATTTTCAACAGCAGGAAGAAGAGGTAAAACTGTTTGACTGGAATGGTTTGTTTACTCAGGTTTGTATACTTCATTCTTTTTAATTATGGCTGCATTAATTAATCTCCTGTTTCCTTTATTTTTTTTACTTTCCATAGCAATTATTGCTTCCTCAATTGTTATGCTGATTGTTTCTTTTATAAACGGGGAAAAGAAACTGCAAACACTTGCTTTGAAAATGGCGCTGCTTCCGGTAGCCTACATTCTGTTTGCATCGCTTTATTTGCATTTTAGGAAGTAAGTCTGCTCATAAGGAGGGTGCTTCACATCACAGATGATATGTAATTTTTAAGTATAACTTATCAATTCAGCTTCTTCTTCAGTAGCTTTACATTCATTCATTCGTTCATTTCAACTTTTGCTTTTTTGGAAAATACAGCTATCAATTTTCAACCTGTTCTGAGAAATAAAATGATCATTGCAGAACCATTACAGCAAACAGACTTTGAACGTTTGTACAAGGCAGCATCAGATCCGCTTATCTGGGAGCAGCATCCTAATAAAAACAGGTGGCAGCAGCATGCATTCGAAAATTATTTTGATGGTGCGATGAAATCAGGCGGAGCGTTTCTGGTGAAAGATGCCAAAACGAATGAAGTAATTGGAAGTTCCCGTTACAGTGATTATGATCCTGAAACCAATACCGTTTCAATCGGCTATACTTTTTTTACCCGCAGCCATTGGGGGAAAGGATACAATTATGCATTAAAGGAATTGATGCTGAATCATATCTTTCAATATGTTGACAGGGTTCAGTTTTATATTGGTGCTGTAAATAAACGGTCACAAATTTCCATTGAACGGTTTGGTGCAATTAAAATCGGGGAAGAGGAAATAGCTTATTACGGAGAACCTTCCAAACTGGATTATGTATATGCCATTATTAAAGAAGAATGGCAACAATTGAAGTTCAGATACGTTACTAACTAAAAAAAGCGGCAGTATAACAGTTGCCGCTTTTTTTAGTATCAATTTAAACAATTAATATTTCTGTACAACTTTGTAAAAGAACATGTCTGGCGGACCATCTACTCCGGCTTCTTTCATTTTATTTTTTAAATCATCTGATTTCATGAATGTTTTTGCTTTGTCCATATCACTTACTGCAAATACAAGTGTTACGTTATGCGTGTCACCAACTGAGTGTGCAACAACTCTGTCAGTAAGGCCGGCATCCGTTCTTGTTTGCATATGACTGTCAAATGCTTTTTTCCAGGCATCCCAGTCTTTTACTTTATGTCTCACCATTACCCTTACTGTTGATTGTAAGGCTGAAGTATCATTCATTATGGATTCAAGAAAATCTACAACAGGCGTTCCGCTTATGCCCAGTTGTTTCATCCGTTCTTTGAGTTCTTTTGAAGCAGCAAATGCTTTTGCTTTTTCCACATCATCCATTCTTACAGCTACCAGTACCATGTTGGAATCTTCTGTTCCTCTTGCAACTACATAGTTATGCAGTCCGTTGGCAAGGCGTGATGAATCATGCGCATCATAACCTGCTTTCCATTTTGTGTAATCGGTCACTTTATGCCTGATGATCATAATCGAAGCGGGGCCTGAAGGCACTGGCACAGGTTCTGTTACTGTGTTGCTGTCTGTTTTGGTTTCATCTGTTTTTTCTTCTGTTCCTGCATTGCAGGAAGCTAAGCTGAGAGTAATGGCTGCAAAGAATACTGCTGCAGGAAATCTGAAATGCTTCATGTGATTTGTTTTTTTAATGAAAAGATGAGAATATGAAAATTGCACAGGGAACAAACGAAGCTTGCAGAAGATGCGGAATTAATCAGTAATGTAGTGTAATTAATTCAGGAGAAGAAAAAAAACATGCACATTGCCGTAAACAGAAAGGCTGAGGATGCAGGTGATTTTACCAACCCCAGAACAACAATCATTTTCTTCTTTGACAGTTGTCAGCAGTAATGTGAAGTAAGAGCATTACTATTGACCTATAAGCAAAACTGTTGTTATGAAAATCCTGATTGTGTATGATTCGCTGTATGGTAATACAGAAAAAATTGCCCGTTCCATTGCAGAAGTATATACTGAACATCAGGTGAGTTTAATTCCTGTGAAAGATTTTTCAGCATCAGATCTTGCAGGTGTGAATTTACTTGTTGCCGGTTCACCAACACATGGTGCAAGACCTTCACAGGGTATGAAAGATTTTCTCAACCTTATTCCTGCAGGTTCATTGAAGAATATGCAGGCTGCAGCTTTTGATACAGGTATTCCGGTTGATGCGAAAAAAGGATTCCTACGCCTGTTTATCCGGTTTTTTGGATATGCATCAAAGCATATTGCAAATGCATTGAAGAAAAATGCTGCTGCTATTCTTGCTGCAGAAACTTTTTTTGTTCTTGATAAAGAAGGCCCGCTTAAAGACGGTGAAATTGAACGTTCTAAGCAATGGGCAGGGGAGCTGTTAAAAAAGAAACAGTGATCATTGCAGAGTTCAACTTCATTCTGCCAGGTGTAATCTTTATATAAGCTGTAAAATCAAAAATTGTTTAGCGTTTGCCCATTACTCTTTTTCTGTGGATAAGCCCCCATTGAACCATTACATCCAATACGGATTTCAATGAATCACCCGATTTGGTAAGTTCATATTCTACGGAAACAGGAATGGTATCATATACTGTACGAATCACAATGCCATTTATTTCCAGTTCTTTTAATTCTTTGGAGAGCATGCGTGGAGTAATTCTGGGTATTTCCCGTTCCAGTTCCCTGAATCTTTTTTTTCCATAAACGAGTGATCCAATGATGGGCAGTTTCCATTTACCGGTGATGACATTCAATGTGTCATTTACCGCCAGTACAAAGGAAGATGAACATTGTTTTACCTGTTCCAGTTCTGATACTCTTGCCATAACTTATTTGAGTTACTATACTAAAGGATAGTGCTATACTTTAGTATAGTGGTTACTAATGTATAGCGAAGATAAGTAATTTTGTGTTTGAATATTTATTTTTCAACTACAATTTACAAACATGATTTTTATTACAGGAGCAACAGGGCATTTCGGGAAGGCCACTATCGATTTTCTTTTGGCAAGAGGAATTCCGGCTAATACAATCGGCGCCCTGATAAGGGACCGTGAAAAAGCGACAGACCTGATCAGTAAAGGAATTAACACAAGGGTGGGAGATTACAATGATTATTCTTCTCTTGTAAAAGCATTTGCAGGAGTTGATAAGTTATTACTGGTTTCAGGCAACGATATTATGAACCGCCTGCAGCAACAGGAGAATGTTGTGAATGCGGCAAAGGAAGCAGGAGTGAAACATCTTATTTACACCAGCTTTGTGCGGAAGAATGATACAGACAGTTCGCCTATTGCTGTGCTTGCTAAATCGCATATTGAAACAGAGAAATTAATTCATGCAAGCGGCATTCCATCCACCATTCTTAAGAATTCATTGTATGCGGATGTATTACCATTGTTTCTGGGTGAGAAGGTTCTGGAAACAGGCGTGTATCTTCCGGCAGGTAATGGAAAAGCTGCCTTTACAACAAGGCTTGATATGGCCGAAGCTGCAGCTGTAGTATTAACCGGCAACGGACATGAAAACAAAGAATACATTCTTGCCGGTAACAGTAATTATTCATTAAAGGATGTAGCTGTTTTTTTAAGTGAACTAACAGGAAAAGAAGTTGTTTACACGAGTCCGGCTGCAGATGTGTATACCAATACACTGGTCAATGCAGGTGTACCATTGGAATATGCAGGGATGTTTGCAGGTTTTGGAGCAGCAATTGAACAGGGAGAGTTTGAAACTTCCACATCTGAATTAGAGACCCTGCTCAACAGAAAGCCAACAACACTGAAAGAATATTTACAATCCGTTTACACAAAAAATTAAAACATCAATCAACATGAAAAAAAATCAACTTATTTACTGGATTACAACCGGGATATTAACTATCATGATGCTGTTCAGCGCCTACAGCTATTTTACCAATACCGACATCAAAGGAGCTTTTGTACATCTTGGCTTCCCCGATTATTTCAGACTTCAATTGGGTGCAGCAAAAGCAGCAGGTGCAATTCTGCTGATTATTCCGGCTGTTTCAGGTAAAATAAAGGAATTTGTTTATGCTGGTTTTGCCATCACATTTGTTTCCGCATTTATTGCTCATGTTTCAAGTGGTGATCCTATGTCGGCTGCATTTCCTCCATTGGTATTTACAGGAATACTTGCTGTTTCTTATATCTATTTTCTGAAACTCAGAACAACAACAACAGTAAGCATAGCAACGGTAAAATAAAAAATGTTTTGCAGTGGCCCTCTTATTTATCAGCTGGCTTCAGATAAGATAAATAAGCGGGCCTTTCTATTTGATGATATAATGCGGTTACATGATACGGTTCAGTGTGTAACTGAAATCTTCATTACCCACCAGAAGTTTTCCGCCTGCATCTGTAAATACAAGAATATGGTCATCAAATTTTAGCAGGTAAATAAGTGCGTTTCCTTTTTCATCATTCAACTGATATATCAGCTTTCCTGTTTTTGCAGTAATGATTTTCCAGGCTCCTGTTTTGCCGTTTTCTTTACGCCAGGGAGTTCCGGAGATTTTATATGATACCGGTTGATTGCTTTCTGCATTGGCATAAAAAGTGATCCGCCATTTTAATTTGTAACATTGAGTGCCGGGAGCAATAATGCCTGGTACAGCACAGGGTGTTCGTCCATCAAACACCATCGAATCTTTTAAAACAGCTGGCAGAGATATCATAGTAACCTGGTCAGTAAGTAAAGGTGAAACATTGTTCAGTGTATAACTCCAGCCTCCGTTTCCAACGAGCAGGCTGTTGTCTGTTTCCAGCAAATGCAGAAGGTCTGCATTCAATTCGGCCAATGCTAAGGTTTTATGTTGATTCTGCAGCCGGTAAAAATTTTGCTCCTTTCTTAACTCACCACTGAGTTCAATACTTTTTCCGCCATTTTGAAAACCATTTGTATTTGCTTTTCCAATACCATAGTTGCAATGAAGATTATACCGGTTATCAAGAAAAGTTAATTTCCACCGGATAAAGTCAATAGAATCAGTGACTGGAATTTCGAGGAATGAGCGAATAACCGGAGCTGCCGGAGTGCTGGCCGTATAAATCTTTTCTTTCCCATTGGCACAGGAAACAAGTAAGAAGAATATCAGTGAACAGGAAAGAATTGTTTTCATACAACTGCTTTATATAAAGTTCATACAATTCTGCGGGTTTTGCAACAGGAGTGGCAGGTTCAACCAGCGTTATTCAATGAGCAATATAATTTTAAAATGTCTTTTACTGTGAGGGTCTTAACTTTGAGTATTAAACAATAACTCATGTCAATAACAACCACCCAGGAGGCTTTAATCATAAAGATGACCATTACATCATGGGATGCACAAAATAAATATCTCAGCAAACTGCTTGAATCATTAACTGATGAACAACTGCAGAAGGAAATTGCACCCGGCAGAAATACCGGTATTTACTTATTGGGTCATTTAATTGCAGTAAGTGATGCGATGTTACCCTTACTTGGTTTTGATGAACGCTTATTTCCTGCTTTGGAGAATGTATTTATTAAAACCCCGGATAAATCAGGATTGGAAATGCCGCTTGTTTCTGAGCTGAAAGAAAACCTGGAAGCAGTGAATGCAAAACTGGCATCTGCTTTCCAATCATGCACAGCCGATGAATGGCTCAGCAGGCATACAGCTGTTTCTGCAGAAGATTTTGCTAAAGAACCACACAGGAATAAATTGAATGTTGTCATCAGCCGGACCAATCATATGGCGAATCATATAGGGCAACTGCTGTTGCTGAAATAATTTTTGTAAAAAAAATCTGCAGTTAATAAATCCTCTCAGGTTCGTGTTTACACGAACCTTTTTTTAGTGATGCTGTATTGAACCGTAATTCCTACGACTCTTTGTTGAAATGTATCGTATGACCCGCAGACCTATACAAATTTCAATCAATACCCGTATAGTTGTATTGTTTCGGGATTTTAGATAACTTAGTTTAGTATTTCTTCCTTCCATATGAAGCTCCGCTCAATCCTCTTCGGTTAACGTTTCTGTATCAGGTTAAAATGATCCTTACTAATAAATTTCATTTTTATGAAAAAATGTTTCATAACGCTGACTGTATTCTTAGTTGTATTGTCCGGTAGTATCGATGCTCAAACCAGGAGTCAATACACGATCAGGGGAATAGTGTTTGATGCAACTGCAAATACACCATTACGAAATGTAAAGGTTGTGCTGAAAAATGCTGACAGTAATATTGTTATACAAACTACTACTACGAGTGCAGAAGGTCAGTATGCATTGATTACAAAAAGAAGCTCGTCTTCTTTTATTGCAGAAGCATCGATCAGTGGTTATATCACTAACAGGAGCCAAAGGTTTAACCTGAATGCAGCCGGAGAAATAAATCTTGATCCGATTTATCTGCAAAAGAAAGGTTCAGGCGGAACGGGTACTCCTGTTCATGTTGATACCTTATCGCCCGATAAAATGCTTGAGAAAAAATTTCTTGCACTTAATTATCTGCCAACAAATGGAGCTTATGAATTATTTTATGCGTTGAATCCTGCATTGCGAAATAAGGACATGGTGCCGGATAATTATAATTTAAAGTATCCAAGGCTCCCTGAATTCGGCAGTGTCAGGAAAAAATTTAACCGGCGGTTTAAAAAAGATAAAAAAAGAGGAGAGCCATTTATTTCACAAATACATTTTACTGATCCTGAAATCGGGGTTCGTCATTCCTTTACTGAAAAAGCAGGGCTGTTCAATTTCCCTGCAGTTGCATCAACCAGATCTGTATTAGGGGAAGAGTTTATGTACAGTGGCATGGAAGTGTTTACGGATGCTGCAGGAACAAATGAATATGTTTCAACGAGCGGCAGGTATAAAAAATTTGTGTTTGCATTATGGAAATATTCGGCTAATGGGGTACCCATTACAGATGGGCCGGAAGTTGCCGGAAAATATACGGTGATCTATTACACCGGAAGAAACAGGGGGGATGAATCAGCTTATAACAAAGCATCGAATGCAACTTATGGATATGCACCCATGCTGGATGCAAAATATTATATTGAAGTATATGATGGAGATACAAAAAAAAGAGTAAGAGTGGGTGAGGACGAAGTTGATCCGCATTTAGCTTTTGAACAGAAAGATATTGTAATCAGGTATAATATTTCTTACACGAAAATCCTGATAAAGGTGTATGATTAATTAATGCATTTCATATGATCGCCATACTTAAATACCGCATTCTTTTTATTACGATTCTTTTTGGCGCCTTTGGAGGTGCACTTTCCCTGTTGCTGAGGATAGAGGATATGAAAAATTATTATCCTTCTTTAGCTATCCTGATTGCATTGGCAGTAACCCTGCTGATTTCGTTTCTGATCAAAGCAAAATGGGAAACAAAATTCAGGAATAATTTAAAGATTGCTGCTACAGTCCTTTTTGTCCTGTTCCTGATTTCTGCTTTCCTTCACACCTATTATGTGATCGACAGAACATTTGAATACCGTGAGTTTGATCAGGTAAACCGTTATGTGAAGGGAGATTACTCTGCTGCTGCCATTGAATACAAAAAGAAACATCTGTATCAAAAAGATGAGGAGGCTTTATACAATGAATTTGGCGGTACAAGTGGTATTGAGATCTACTGGACAAAGGAATCGATTAATAAAAATATTTTACTGCTGATCATGACCTATTGCTGTTTAGTGATGTTTTTTGTTGGATGCATTTCGCTTCTTGTTGAAATACTCTCATCTAAATACGGCAAGTCAACGAAAAAAGCACATACGTTGTAGCGGGGAAAGGAGAACCAGGAATGATTTGTCTTACATTGATTTGTTTTTCCTCCACTTACTTGATTTAACTTGCTGCCTTATAGAAAATTTAAACAACAGGTCAGCTAAATTGATCGGGTATGAATAATCTTACAAACAAAGTAGCTTATATAACAGGCGGAAGCAAGGGAATAGGATATGGTATTGCAAAAATATTACTGGAGCAGGGAATGAAAGTTGTCATCAGCCGTACCAATCATATGGCGAATCATATAGGGCAGCTGCTGTTGCTGAAATAGTTTACTGATTCAATACTCGCATCCGGTATGCATTCATGGCAGTGATGCCTAATTTCCTGATTAACCGGTAATTTACGAATATGCCAACAGGTGCACCTATCAGGGGTATAAGCTGTGCCATTTTTGCCAGGTCAATATAGTCTCTGTATTCCTGTTGAAAATTTCTCCATTCAAACTGGTGGATATCATCGGGCAGCAGTTGTTTTTTATTTTCCCAGTCAGTCATTTTAAGATACACAGTTTTACGATGAGCATGACTGGAAAATGCCAGTTCAAAAATA
>JANOIQ010000165.1:0-10374 GCA_031407835.1 Chitinophagaceae bacterium | reverse complement strand
ACGAATATTGGCATGAGTGAAGGCGGTTGCAATAACTACCAGTGTTTGATAGATCATAACACCGTACATCGGTGCTCCTGATATAAAGATGAGTAACAGAAAAAAGATACCACGTAATAAACTGTCGCCGGGATGATGACGAAGACCTGTTGTTACATCAACATTGGTATCGCTGTGATGAATCAAATGAAAGCGCCAAAGCAATGGAACCTTGTGCATAACCAGGTGAACCAGCCAGCTGCTGAAGTCAAGTGCTAAAACTGCAATGAAAATAGTAGCAATGATGTTTGCGTTACTCCAGTATACAATACCGAAACTGTTATGCAGGCACCAGTCAGATAGCTTTATAATCAGAATCGCAAGAAACGTGTGAATGATTAAATGAATAATAGTGAATACAAAGTTGACACCGGCATGGCGCAGTTTTGTTTTTTTATACGTTAAGGTAAATAATGGAATCGAACCTTCAATGATCCAGAATAGCAACAGGCCGCCAACAAGAATGGCCATACGTTCTAACGGACGTTGTTCCAATGTTTGAAAATGTTCAAGCAATTCGTTCCACATAGCAGGGTAATTGAAGGGAAAAGTTACGAAGCCTTTGTTTGTTGAAGAAAAAATGTTTGTCTTCCGGAACATCGTAAGCAAAGATCTCCGGCAACAGTATAAAAGTTAAACAGATTTCTTCTCTGCGGGCAGCATGTCAAATTCATGTGCACAATCAAAACAATGATACATTTTATTCGCCGACATAGCATTGTTGCCACGCACTAAAGAAAAGATAGCGGCTAACCAGTTAGAAGAGCTTCTGATAGTAACAATATATTCCACATTCAATGAACCGCAATGCGGGCAGGCCTTATTTTCTTTTTCTTTGTTGATCATGGTTCGCAACAGATCAGCGGCCCTTTCTTTTTGTATTTCAGGAACCATGAGCTTGATGCCACCAATTGAATTAGCCAAATAAGGAGAGATGGTAGCAGAGTTTTCATCTTTCAGCCAACAGCTGATTCCTTCTTCCTGTAGTTGCATCATGCGGAGGTTGGCATCAATATAATTATCAAAAGAAAAAAGTAAAACAAAAGTCATGCTGTGTAAAATAAGAAATCTCACCTGCAAGATGAGATTTTTGTATTTGATCACCGAAGAAATAATTCAGTTGAAACAACTGAGCTTATTTACTGATAGCATATGCAACTGTAAATAAGAAATTCCTGCTTTTAATATAATTGCTACCTGTTCTTCTGTCAGACGGAATAACATTAGCCAGCCCGATATTCCACTCTGCTCCCATTTGCAAACGCTTAATTGAATACCCGAACTTTAAAACGGCACCTGCATCAAACTGCTCCCTGTTGTCGGCAGTTGTTTTTCCAAAGTTCATTTTCTTAAAGTTATCCGTACTTAAAACCCTGAATTTACCTGACACTGCATAACCAATAAAAGCACCTAATCCGCCATAAATTCCTGCTGCAGAATTTTTATAATTCACTGAATTTATGCTCAGAATCAAAGGAGCACTCAGTACAATATAATTAACAGCAACCTCACCGCCCCCTGAAGTTTCGTACCCTGTTTTTAAAATGGTTAGCGATGGGTTAATATAAATGCCGGTTCCTTTTGAAGCAGCAAGCGGAATATACTTTTCAAGACCGGCACCATATGCAAAACTGAGGTTGCCTTTTGAACTTTCTGTCTTTACATTACTTGGTCCAAAATGTGCTTTGAGGTAAGTGGGCGATTTCTTTTGTGAAAAGGAAGCAGTAATAAACAAAAGAGAAAGTACGGAGAACAGAAATTTCATATAGTTAATTTTCAATAAAAGTAAGGTGCGTAAAATTTCTGTACATACCATGTGATGGGTATTTTCTCTGAAAGAGTTTTCATCAAATTGCCTGGAAGAATAATTCTGAAAAATAAAAATCCCGCTGTTTAAAGCGGGACTTGTTTGTTCGTATTGGTTTCTTCGTTCGTTATTGATTCAACATCAATGGCATTACCAGCATCAACACATCTTCACCATCGTTTTGTTCGGTTGGTTTAATTAAACCGGCTTTGGTTGGAGTACTCAGTTCCATGCGTACTTCGTCTGTTTCAACGGCAGTTAACATTTCTACTAAGAATTTTGCATTGAATGCAATCTGCATATCCTCTCCATCGTATTGACATTTCATCCGTTCGGTTCCTTCAAAACTGAAATCAACATCCTGCGCTGCTAATTGCAGCTGGCTTCCGCTGATGCTCAATACCACCTGGTTGGTGCTCTTATTACTGAACACACTCACACGGCGCAATGCACCTGCCAGGTCGTTTCTGTTGGCAATCATGTTGTATGGATTATCTGCAGGAATTACCACTTTATAATCAGGGAATCTTGCATCAATCAGGCGGCACACCAATTCTGTTGTACCATGGACAACAAACAGATGATTGCTGTTATAAGAAAGAGTGATTTCGTCGTCTTTATCGGGCAAAGCAGTTTTTAATAAGTTCAAAGGCTTTTTGGGAACAATAAAGTTTTCGCTTTTGGGGCAGCTTACATCAGTACGCTTATAGCGAACCAACCGATGAGCATCCGTTGCAACAAAAGTCAATCCCTTTTTATCCAGTTCAAAATACACACCTGTCATTGCGGGGCGTAAATCATCATTACTTACTGCAAACAATGTTTTATTGATAGCAGTTACAAGCGCCGAAGAAGTTGTGGTAAAAGAAGTAGTATCATCAGAAACCGGTTCTTTCGGGAAGTTATCTGGATTTTCACCCATTACCTTATACTTACCGTTGTCGCTGGTAATTTCAACTCCAAAGTTTTTATCAATATTAAAGGTCAATGGTTGATCGGGCAAATTCTTTAAGGTATCCATCAAAATACGGGCAGGGATACAAACCCGGCCATTGTCTTTTGCTTCAATATCCATGTGGATCTTCATCACTGTTTCCAGATCTGTAGCTACTACAGTGAGCTTGTTCTTATTGATATCAAATAAAAAGTCCTCGAGAATGGGCAACACGGTATTGGCGTTGATGACGCCATTGATCTGTTGCAGTTGTTTCAGTAAAGCTGAAGACGAAACGATAAACTTCATAACCCGGTTCTTATTTATAGCGTGGAAGGTAATGAATAATTACCTGTTAAAGCTGCAAGATAAGGGTTAAATTATCAACTTATTTTTTCCAACCTTTTGTACATTCACCCTCTTAAATAAAAGAAGATGCTGGATAAGTTATTCGGATGGGGGAAGAAAAAAGAAACGCCTGAAGCGGCTGCACCCCCGGTTATTTTCGGACGCTACAGTGACAACAATAAGACCCTGCAAAAAACACAATGCTGGACAGATGCAGACAACCTGTTTAAAGAAAACAAGCACCACGAAAGCATTGCCACATTTTTTGACTACCTGAGGGATGATGCTGCACAGAATGTAAGTTCGGGCAAAAACGGAGCTGAATATGAATTCAGTTTTTACCAGGGAAGTAAAATTGTTCGAGGAAGCTATAATGATAAAAGACTTACAGCAGAGGTAACATTGGCAAAAATGTCAGTGCCCTCTGTGCCCGTTATGCGCCGTTTGCTGGAACAGAACTTTAATTTATACTACAGCCGCTATGCCCTCGAAAGTGAACGGCTCTGCATGCGTTTTGATACGGATATTGAAACGGCCAATCCCAACAAACTCTATTATGCGTTTAAAGAATTAGCAACGAAGGGTGATAAACAGGACGATTTGCTGGTACAGGACTTTACTGCATTGCAATCACTCGATACAGATCATATTGAAATGATTCCTGATGCAGAGAAAGAAGTAAAGTATAACTATTTACTTCATTGGATCAAAGAAACCGTTGATGTAGTGGAACCATTGGATGCAGAAAAAATGAGCGGGGGAATTGCTCATTTGTTACTAAATCTCGCTTACCGCATTGATTACTTACTTGTGCCGGAAGGAAGGCTGTTATACGACCTTGAAGAATTGGTGACCATGTATTTTGTAAAAGATGAAAAACCTGTTCCTGAAAAAAACAAAGCGATGCTGAATGCATTTAAAAAGATGCTGACGAAAACAAAAGAAGAAGTGTTTCCCTATCTGTTTCGCAGTAAGCATACGTTCGCAATCACTATGCCGCAAACACAGAAAACTATTTCAGATACTATTTTCGGAGCCAACCAGAATATGGCCTGGTACAGGGATAACGATTATCCGTATATCGCCCAACAGGTAAGTGAATATGGTTTTGGTTACTGCCAGTATAATTTCAGTTTACCAAAGCCGATCACAGAAATGTACCTGATATTACTGAAAGTATGTTATGCCGATTTTTTTAAAGAGCTCGGTTTTAAAGATGAATTGTACAATAGCAACAAAAAGCATTTTAACAGGGAGCTGATTGAACAAAAGATCAACGCCATCATACAGGAATGGGCCGAAAAATTTCCACAGATCACATTCAAGACAGAGAACCTGAAATATGATTCGCTGATGAGCTTCACACATTCCTATACTGCAGAAGTTGAATTTGTAAATACCGAATCTAAATGAAAACCGCTGATGAGATGATATAAGGGATGGCCATGATCTTGTAAAATTAAAGTGCTGACTGATGATAAAACCGGAGTATAAATATTCTGAAATAACAGAAAGAATTATTGGTTGTGCTATGAGGGTGCACAGCAAGATGGGAAATGGTTACAGAGAAGTGATTTATCAAAGATGTCTGGCTCTGGAGTTTGAAAAGGAAGGATTGACATTTCAAAGAGAATTTGAAGCAAATGTATATTATGGAGAAAATATTGTAGGAAAACGAAGAGTTGATTTTCTTGTGCAGGATGTAATTTCTGTTGAATTAAAAGCAGTAGTTGAACTGGATAATGAAAACCTGAACCAGGCTTTGAATTATCTTGAGGCATATAGAAAAGAGGTTGGATTGCTGATAAATTTCGGAGCGAAAAAACTTCAGTTCAAACGATTGATTAATTCTAAACTGTAATAACGATTAAACGAATTGCTTAATTAAAATATCATTAAAATCATTTCATCAATGCCATCAACGGTCGAAATAGTGGACAGTTATAAAGACGCCATCATTCAAATTTCCACACAAACAGGAACGGGTACCGGATTTTATTTAAAGCAATACAACCTGATTGTAACCAATAATCATGTGGTAGATGGAAATGCAGAAGTTACCATCGCCGGTAAGCAGTTTGAAAAAACTCACAGCCGTGTTTGGTATACTGATCGTAAACATGATCTTGCTTTTTTACAACCACCAGCAATTAGTTTACCCGAAATTAATTTGGGAGAATACCAACGTTTAAAAGACGGAGATCCCGTAATTGCAATCGGCCACCCATACGGATTGAATTATACCGCCACACAAGGAGTAATTTCCAAAGTTGATCGTGTACGGGAAGGATTGAAGTATATACAGATTGATGCAGCGATTAATCCCGGTAACAGTGGAGGGCCATTGGTTAACATGAGTGGCGAAGTGATTGGTGTAAATACATTTGTGATTCGTGGAGGAGATAATCTTGGCTTTGCATTACCGGAGAATTATTTAAGAACAGCATTGCAGGTTTATTTGCCGCATATCGGCAAACCATCTACACGTTGTCATGCCTGCGAGTTTTTGGTATTACCCGAAAATCTTGACAGCGGAAAATATTGTCCAGCCTGCGGCAGTGAAGTAAAAATTCCTGAATTGCCGAAAGAAGAATACGAACCTGTTGGTGTGGCTAAAACTATTGAACATATTTTAAAAGAATTAGGAAAGGATATCAAGCTTGCAAGAGAAGGTGCCAACATCTGGAGTGTAAAAGAAGGAAGTGCAAAAATTATCATCCGCTATAATCCGGATAATTTTTTTATTGCCGGTGATGCCTATTTGTGTTTACTGCCAACCGATGCGTTGAAAATAAAACCACTGTACCAGTATATGCTGCAGGAAAATTATAAAGGAGATGGTTTGGTTTTAAGTTGTGTAAATCAAAATATCGTTCTTAGCCGAATCATGTATGATCTGGATCTGTTGCAGGAAAACGGGGTACGTGTTTTCAAAAACCTGTTTCAGAAAGCAGACAATTATGATGATGTATTAAAGAAGGAATATGGTTGTTTAGAAAGAATAGAAGAGTAGTTATTTAACCGCAAAGACGGAAAGGTGCTAAGCGCCTGTTTAAAAATGAAGTTTAACCCCGTTAAGGTATGTCATACTTACCAGCAGTTAGATGAATTTAAAATTTCTGTAAAAAAGTATGGCATACCTGTTACATCTGCAAAAAAGCTAATCCACATTTAAACAACATCTAAGAAGCAAAGACTATTTCTTCAGGAACAGTTACTTTTGCGCTTTCTATAAACAGGCATTTCATGAAATTATCTCATCTCTCCGAAACATTAGTGGGTTCTGAAATTGTAAAACTGGGTAACCAGATCAAAGAACGCATCCGTTTAGGTGAACGCATTTATAATTTTACCATTGGCGATTTCGACAGCAGTGTGTTTCCCATACCGCAGGAACTGGAGAATGAGATTGTTGATGCATATAAACATCATTTCACTACTTACCCGGCAGCAGAAGGTGTTCTTGATTTAAGACAAAGTGTTTCTGATTTTTTAAAAGAACGTGAAGGTTTGGAATACGGAGTAAATGAAATACAGATTGCATCCGGTGGCCGTCCGCTTATCTATTCTATCTTCCGTGCAATTGTTGACAGGGGCGATAAAGTAATTTATGCTGCTCCTTCATGGAACAATAATCATTACACCCATTTCACCGAAGCACAGCATGTAATGATTGAGGCATCGCCTGAAAATCATTTTATGCCAACAGCAGAAGAAATTAAACCACATCTGAAAGGAGCAACACTGCTTTGTTTATGCACGCCGCAAAATCCTACCGGCACCATGTTTCCAAAGGCAGAGCTGGAAAAAATATGTGATTTAATTCTGGAAGAAAATGAATCAAGAGATGCCAATGAGAAAAAACTGTTTCTCATGTTTGATCAGATGTACTGGACATTAACCTTTGGTAATAATGAACATTATAATCCGGTTAGTCTTCGGCCAGCGATGAGAGAAATTACCATATTTGTTGATGGCATTAGCAAAGTATTTGCAGCAACAGGAGTTCGTGTGGGCTGGTCCTTTGGTCCGGAGCTGATCATTTCAAAAATCAAAGCCATTCTCTCGCATGTAGGTGCATGGGCTCCAATGGCCGAACAGAAAGCAACAGCAAAATACTTACAGCAAAAAGAAAATATTGATCGTTACCTGGTGAACTTTAAAGAAGAGATTCATTACCGCCTGGTAGAAATTGCAAAAGGATTTGCACAATTAAAAACAGCGGGGTTTAATGTTGATGTGATCGATCCGCAGGGCGCTATTTATCTTACCATCAAAATTGATTTAACAGGAAAGAAAAAAGCTGATGGAACAACACTGGAAACACAGGCTGACGTTACACAATATTTACTGGAAGAGGCAAAGCTTGCCATTGTTCCCTTTACAGCATTTGGTGCAGGAAAAAAATCTCCCTGGTATCGCTTAAGCGTTGGTACATGTAAAAAAGAAGAGATTCCTGAATTTTTAGGGAAGCTGAAAGAAGCGATGGAGAAACTGAGTTGATGGAAACACGGAATACGCAGATTTTAACTGATATGCACGGATTGTTTATGCAATGATTATACACTAAATTAATGTAGACCTGCCTTTATCTGTTTACACCCGTGTCATCAGCGTTTCTATCCTCATCTTTTAATCCTGAATACTTTGTTTTTTTCAGCAATCAGTAACTGCCCCTCATACACAATTTCAACAGCAGATCTGCTGCAGCATTCATTATTACAGAAAGTTTTTACAACGATATATTGCAGCGGTTCGTTTTTAATCTGAATCGCCATGGTATCGCTGGCTGTCAATGTTCGCATGATATTGGTTGAGCTGTCGGCAAAACTTGTAATCTGTCTGTAAGGAGAATTTGATTTTACAAACAATTTTACATCAGCCGGTGTAAGCGTTGGATTGGTTCCAAAGATTAAATCTTTACCCGTTGTTTTATCAACAATGGAAAAGTTGAGGTTGCTCCAGAAAGCAACACATTGTATTGCAGCACACATAGGTGTTGGCCCGCAATCAAACCTGTTTTCTTCCTGTTTTTCGCAGGAAGCGAACAACAGGCAAAAAGCCAATAGGGGAAATAATATCCTGTTCATACCTTCATGACCCGTAAAAAGCAAAAACCGCTGCATGCATATTGAAGCAATTCGTGAATATTGTTTATCGAAGCCCGAAGCTGAGGAAACCCTTCCCTTTGGACCGGATACCCTGGTGTTTAAAATCAACAGCAAGGTTTTTCTGTTATTACCACTTGATGGCGAGGATTTGCGCTTCAATGTAAAATGTGACCCCGATCTGGCTTTGGAATTAAGGGAACAACATCTTTGTGTGCTGCCCGGGTTTCATATGAATAAAAAACACTGGAATACAATCATTGTTGATGGTTCGGTTTCTTTCAAACAAATCAAAGAATGGATTGATCATTCGTATGAGTTGGTGAAAGGGAAGAAGAAGAATAACTAAACCATGGGCAGCTTATATCCATTATGATAGCTGCTCAGTAAATATTGTTGGTTGATGGCTTCATCAGTAAACTTAGCTTTAGCCTTATCCCAGTTCAATTTCTTTTTACTGCGGTAAGCAATATTTCCCATTTGAGAAACGGTTGCTACATGGGCCCCTGCCTGGATAGAACAATTCAAATCAGCAGCCTTACGTGATCTTACAGCACTTATAAAATTTTCCCAGTGCTTGTTCAATCCATTATCGACCGATTTGGCAAAAGGCACCAGTACTTTATGTTCATTCTTTTTCTCTTCAATTACTTCCCATCCGCCACGGTTCAGCACAAGCGTACCGTTATTACCAATAAATGCAATGCCATGATCACGGTTATAATTTCCATTACCGATACCAACTGCATGATCCCATACAATATTGAAGTGATCAAATTCATAAAGTGCCATTAATGTATCGGGTGTTTCATCAGCTGAATTTGGCATTGCAAAGTTTCCGCCAAGTGCAACAATTGATTTGGGTACATCTGCTTTCATTCCCATCAATGCATAGTCCATTAAATGCACACCCCAGTCAGTCATTAATCCTCCTGCATAATCCCAGAACCAGCGAAAAGTAAAATGATAACGGTTTTCATTGAAGGGCCGCATCTGTGCCGGACCTAACCAGCTGTTATAATCAACACCCGCAGGAACAGGCGTATTTGGTTTTGCAGAAAGCGGCTGTTTCCAGTCAACATAACTCCACACTTTTGCTGTGCGGATATTTCCCAACTGTCCGCCATGTACAAAATCAATCGCATCTTTAAAATGCTGCTGACTGCGCTGCCATTGCCCTGCCTGTACAATTTTATTGTAACGTTTTTGTGCTGCCACCATCCTGTTACATTCAATGATGGAGTTACCAACAGGTTTTTCAACATACACATCTTTGCCTGCTTCGCATGCATGAATCATCATCAGTGCATGCCAGTGATCAGGGGTACCGATGATCACCGCATCAATATCTTTCTGATCAAGAAGTTTCCGGTAATCACCGTAAGTTTTTATTTTAGAAATATCCACATTCTTTTTACTCAATTCACCGAGCCGCCTTTCAATAACATTTTTATCAACATCACATACCGCAACAAGATTTACACCGGGAACATTTAAGGCTGCTGTAACATTACTCCAGCCCATACCATTGATACCGATGGCACCGATATTCACCTGGTCGGCAGCAGAAAAACGATTGCGGAAAATGGCAAATGCTTTATTATCAAAAGCAGGGAGAAAGATGCCGCCTGCAGCAAGCAGTGCAGAGCGTTCTAAAAATTTACGACGGGCAATCATGGCGGTTGTTTTAGTGATACAGAAAGATAGGATTTTTATAGCTATAACAACAACCTGCCAAACAACAATTACTTACCAGATTGCTTTGTAAAAAAGTAATAGCCTAAAAAACTCAGTGAAATACTGAAAGCCATCGTTGCAATTGAATGAATGCCTAAAGGCTGTGTGTAATTCACAATCATCAACCCTGCACCAATACCCGCTAAAATGGCAAACCATTTTATGTTTGTATGTTGATCGTTTTTTGGGGTTGTTTGTAAAATAGATGCAGCAGCAGTTTCAGATACTCCTTTGTCGATGATTTTATGTTTCATGCGGTTTTCCAGAAACATTTTCAAAACGTTTACAATAAAAACCATGAACAGGATCACAACAAAAATTGCTGAACAGGTTCTGAATACTTCTCCGTTAAAGGAATTCTCACGACCGGGGATGCCATCCTGAGCATTTGCAAGAACTGC
>JANOIQ010000133.1:0-32817 GCA_031407835.1 Chitinophagaceae bacterium | reverse complement strand
GCTGCATCAAATGCTTCACGGGCCAATACTGCTGATGAAGAATGATGCCCATGCCCTGCCCTGCTATCGGGAGGAAAACGGGTCATAATTACATCGGGTTGAAACTTACGGATCACCCAAACCACATCGCTCAATATTTTTTCTTTATCCCAAATACGTAAAGTTTCATCGGTTGTTTTGGAAAAACCAAAATCATAAGCACGGGTAAAAAACTGTTCGGCTCCATCCATTCTTCTTGCCGATAATAATTCCTGTGTTCGGATCAACCCCAGTTCAATCCCCTGTTCATCACCTATCAGGTTTTGTCCGCCATCTCCTCTTGTCATGCTTAAATAACCGGTACGGTATAAACGCTCTTTGCTGAGGTATGCAAGCAGTCTGGTATTCTCATCATCAGGATGTGCAGCAATGTATAACACACTGCCAATTACTTTTAGTTTTTTCAAGCCAAGTAAAATATCAGCACTGTTCAGCGTTTGAGGGGTTTGAGAAAATGAGCAGAAAGCAAAAACAACTGAAAGAAACGATATGAATAATTTCTTCATGAAAAGCATTTATTAAGAACGAAGATAAAGTTTGACCACAAGCTGTTCTTGCCGATGGTGTAAAATATTCCAGTAGAAACACAGATGAAACAGATTTATACGGCTTACCACGGATAAAACAGTTCAGCGAAAATCAGTTTCCATTCGTGTTATCCCCGCCTGAATGAAAAAGTCGGACAGGCGTGTTTCTATCTCTTACAGTGAACTTCCAAAAAACAAATATGCCAGTAAAATGGACGTAATGATGCCAACAAGGTCAGCAATCAGCATGGCACCTATTGCATACCGTGTATTCTTCACTGCAACTGAACCAAAGTAAACGGCTATTACATAGAACGTAGTATCAGAAGATCCCTGCAGGATACAGGCGAGTCTTCCGGCAAATGAATCTGCGCCAAATGTTTTCATGGTGTCGATCATCATTCCTCTGGCACCACTTCCGCTCATTGGTTTAATCAATGCAGTAGGTAATCCATCCACAAAACGGGTATCGGTTCCAAGAGCTGCAAACAATGTTTTCATACCATTAATGATCACATCGAATGTACCACTGGTACGAAGCATGCTGATGGCGACCAGCATACCAACGATATATGGAATGATACGAACCCCTGTTTCAAAACCACCTTTTGCACCATCTACAAACGCATCAAACACATCTATTTTTTTATATAAACCTCCGAGAACTATAGCAACAAACAGTACGAGGATAATTCCGTTACTCAATTTTCCTGAAAATAATTGTGCCTGTGAAGCATTCAAACCGGTAACATATAAAACCAGTAAAGCAATTACTGCAGAAATGCCTACCACCCATGCAAGAATCACCGGTTGAAATACATTGATCTTTTGTTTAAAGGAAACAATAAACATGGCAGCCATTGTTGCTGCAAAAGTTGCAATCATGCAGGGAATAAAAATATCAGTTGGGTTTTGTGCACCAAGCCCTGATCTGAAAGCAATGATCGTTACAGGAATCAATGTTAAACCTGATGCATGCAAAGCCAGGAACATGATCTGTGAGTTGGAAGCAACGGCTTTATTTGGATTTAATTCCTGCAGACTTTCCATTGCTTTTAACCCAAACGGAGTAGCTGCGTTATCCAAATTCAACAGGTTGGCTGAAAAATTCATCATCATATGCCCCGTTGCAGGATGCCCTTTCGGTATTTCAGGAAATATTCTGGAAAAGAAAGGCCAGATTATTTTTGACAGCACTCTCACACCGCCTGCCTTTTCAGCAATACTGAGAAAACCCATAAATAAAGCAAGGATACCAATGAGTGGAATAATAATATCAACAACCGCATTCTTGGCTGTTTCAATAATACCATCCACTTTACGAACCAATTGGCGTTGTACCGAAGTATAAGTAAACAGCTTTACTGAAGGATTAACTGCTCTCAAAATTCCTACCGAATCTGCTTCCAGATTATCGGTGAGTAAAACAGAGGCTTTTTGAACTGAATCAACTTTGAAATAACCATACTCTTTTAAGAAATCGCCGTATTTGGGCGACAGTTTCTGAGTAACCGGCGACCCAAGTGCATAATAAAACACGCTATCATATTTATCAGATGACTTGCCAACCACCATACGGTTGAAAATCTTCTCATCGCCTGAAATCATTTTAATTCCCGCAACAAGGAAAGCGATGATGATGAATGCACTCCATATTCTGCTTAAAGCCATTAGTTATTTGAAATTTGATGTTTCAGATTTAAAATTTCTGCCTCAAGATTGTTGATTTTTACTAATCTGCCAAAAGCATCTTTTCACAATTACATTTACATTGCTACCGGTAGAAAACATATCTTTGCGGCCTCAAAATTCAAAGCCGATTTTTTTGCCACAGTTCATTTATGACTATGGGTATGAATTTCAAATATTAAATTTCAAATATCAAATTTTTGTATGGGTTTAAAAGCAGGAATTGTGGGTTTGCCAAACGTAGGAAAATCAACCTTGTTTAATGCAGTGAGTAACAGCGCCAAAGCACAGGCTAGTAATTATCGTTTTTGCACCATTGAACCCAATATTGGTTTAGTGGATGTGCCAGACAAGCGGTTGGATAAACTTGCTGAACTGGTTATACCAGATCGTATTGTTCCAACGCAGATTGAAATTGTTGATATTGCCGGTTTGGTAAGAGGCGCAAGTAAGGGCGAAGGCCTGGGTAATAAGTTTCTTGCTAATATACGTGAAGTGGATGCCATTATTCATGTAATCCGTTGTTTTGAAGATGAAAATGTTTTGCGTGAAGAAGGTGCCATTAATCCGGTAAGCGATAAAGAAATTATTGATACAGAACTTCAATTGAAAGATCTTGATACTGTAGACAGGAAAATTCAACGGGTTGAAAAAACAGCAAAGGTTGGTGATGCAAAAGCAAAAGAAGAATTGCATGCTTTGCTGAGATGTAAAGCACATCTGGAGCAGGGTAAAAGTATCCGCAGCCTCGATTTGAACAGTGCTGAACTGGATCTGATCCAGGATTCATTTTTACTTACACAAAAGAAAGTGGTGTATGTAGCAAATGTTGATGAAGCAAGTATGCATGTTGGTAATAAATATTCACAGGCATTGATCGAATCGGTAAAAGATGAGGATGCTGATGTGATTGTGATGAATAATAATATTGAAGCACAGATCAGTGAAATGGAAGACCCTGACGATAAACAGTTGTTCATGGATGAATACAAAATGACAGAGCCTGCACTAGACCGTTTAATTCATAGCACCTATCATTTACTTGGGCTCCAGACCTACTTTACTGCCGGTGTGCAGGAAGTAAGAGCATGGACATTTCATAAGGGATGGAAAGCACCACAATGCGCTGCAGTAATTCATACTGACTTTGAAAAGGGGTTCATTAAAGCTGAAGTAATTGGTTATGATGATTACCTCACTTATAAAACAGAAGCTGCCTGTCGTGAAGCTGGCAGATTAAAAATTGAAGGAAAAGAATATATTGTAAAGGATGGCGATGTGATGCATTTCAGGTTTAATGTATAAGCAAGCCCCAACCTTAAAGGAGTAATGAGCTTATTTAAAAAAACCGCTTCTGATAGAATCGGTTTTTTTATTCTCCCTTCAACGATGGGGCAAAAAAATCCCCGGGGAAAACCCAGGGGAAATATAATTTGTACTGAATGGCTCTTTAAGAGAAATTTCAGCTTTCTTTTTTGGCGTATTTTTTCTTGAATTTATCGATACGTCCTGCAGTATCAACCAGGATATTAGTACCTGTAAAGAACGGGTGCGACATGCTGGAAATTTCCAATTTAATGAGAGGGTACTCATTACCATCTTCCCACTTCACTGATTCCTTTGAAGGAGCAGTAGAACGGGTTAAGAATGAATATCCATTACTCATGTCTTTAAACACTACAAAACGATAATTCTTTGGATGAAGCTCTTTTTTCATAATTCCTGGGAGTTTTCAGCACGGATCAGCCGTGCATTTTTTTAAAACAAAGCGCAAATTTAGGGGTAAATCCTGTTCCGGCAAAATGAAATTTGATCTAATATACCCAATTTTCATACAGGGAGGACAAAAAAAGAAGCACCGAATTTTTCTTTATAATTGCTTTCGCTTTTATACTTACTAACACAGTGCTTCCCGGAATCAGCAATCATCTTTTGAGGGATTTTTGCTGCTCCACCACTTTTTCTTTTATTTCTAAAATTTCCAGCGGTTTGTGAGTTAAAAGTACAACTCTGAGATAGTCGATTCCAAATTTCCAGCTCTAATGATATGCACCGGTTTATCACTATTTTTTCCACCTAAAATGGCCTTAAAACCGGGCTTATAAACAGTTTATGAACGCATATTCTCAAATTGTAAAGGAATGCCAAGGTCCCAGCCTTTTGAAGCCTGAATTACTTCCTGCAGATCATCAATCTTTTTGCCGGTAACCCTTACAATGTCATCATTTATTGCGACCTGTACCTTTAGTCCTGATTCTTTGATGATCTTCACGATTTTTTTAGCATCTTCCTGTTTCAACCCATTTCTAACCAGCACTTCCTGTTTAATAAGTTTACCGCTTTGAATCGGAGCTTTGCTCTGATCAAATGCTTCAGGTGCTATCCCCTGCTTGTGTGCACGGCTGATGAGTGTATCAATCAACTGCCGCATCTTCATTTCATCTTCCACTTCAATATTGATCTTAAAATCTTTTTTATTCAAATCAATTTTCACATGGTTGCCCTTAAAATCGAACCGGTTGGTGATTTCTTTGGTAGTAACATTCACTGCATTATCCAGTGCCTGGGGATCAACTTTACTTACAAAATCAAAGGATGGCATATAACAAGTTTGAAGTAAGAGGAAAAGAGGCACGAATGATACCTCTGTGTAACA
This sequence comes from Chitinophagaceae bacterium, assembly GCA_031407835.1. Taxonomy (GTDB): domain Bacteria; phylum Bacteroidota; class Bacteroidia; order Chitinophagales; family Chitinophagaceae; genus Lacibacter. Next base: position 27,906 of record JANOIQ010000133.1, on the reverse strand, counting down.
CTGCAAATGTAATCGTTCGGTTATAATTTTAAATATTTCATTCCCGTTTTCAGTAATTGAATAAAAAGAAACCCCGGTAGAAACCGGGGTCGTCAATCAACATGAGAAATATATAGAGAGAATTAAGAAACGATTAATTATCGCCTGTTTTAACACGATTCTGCTCATCACCAGCCCCTCCTGCTTTACGGCGGCCATTTCCATTTATTTTACCCTTGCTGAAACGGTAAGTGAATGTCATACCCACTGTTCTGGAATCTCTTCTTTGCTGGAAGCTTGCGTTCACCAAACCATATTTTATTTCGCCTTGTCCACGTTGTGTCCAGAGAATATCTCTTACACTTAATCTTACTGTTCCCTTACCTTTTAAAACAGGCTTACTTACTCCAAAATTTAATTCACCTAAAGGCCTGATATGAAATACACCTTCATAGCCAGCTGTTCTGTAAAATCCACTGATTTCTGTTGTCCAGTCTTTACCAAATTTGTAAGAATTAGATGCACTCAAAACCATCGTAGTTCTGCCCAGGGTTACAAAGTCGCCATTCACTAAACCTTCAAACTTGTTGTTGTAAACATTCACATAAATATTACCGCTCCACTTTTTAATTTGTTTGAAAGCACTTACCGCAATACCCAACTGCTGCTGTTTTGCAATATTTGCTCTTTTGATATACGATTCATTTTTAACTTCATTCTGCTCCAATACTTCCTGGATAATATTATTGGTATTGGTATAATTTAATGTAGTGGTTAAGAAACCCATGTACGTGTGAGACAACTCAATATTATGACTGAACTGAGGCCGCAGGTTCGGGTTACCCTGCTCATACGTATACCTGTCAATAAATTCAACAAAAGGATTTAAACTTTCATAATCAGGCCGGCGGATTCTTCTTCCATAATTTAAACCCAGAGAATGATTTTTATTGATTGCATACTGGATATACGCTGTTGGAAATAGTTGCGTGTAACTCAAATGAAATGTTGTATCAAAGTCAACAAACTTATTTCTTGCATCATTTAATGTATATCCTGTAGAATGACCGTTAGCAGTCGTATTTTCTAACCGTAAACCAACCTGTGCACTTATTTTTTTATTCAGCTGTTTGCTGAAATTTACATATGCTGCATTTATATACTCATCATATACAAAATGATTACGGCGTGCTGAATCAAGTTTCATCGAATTATTCAACAGGCTGTCGTAGCGTGCATCATTATCCGTTTCAACAAAACCGATTTTAAACCCTGCTTCAAACTTTAATCCTTTTTTAAACGGATGCACATAATCCACTTTACCGGTATAGATTCTTATCTGCTGTGGCAGGTTGCCATACAATGTATCAGGGAGCATCAAATAACCACCTGTATTATTTTCATACCTGTTAAATAAGCTTTGTGTATTATCAACATCGTATCTTAAATGATCAATATCAGCTGTAATTTCTCTGCCTGTTGTATCAAACACGTGCCGAAAATTAAGATTCGAACCAAAGTGTTTCCAGATTGATGAATTATCTGCCTTGCCAAATGTTTTGCGAAGCAAAGTATGATTGGGGCTGTAAATATTAATATCACTGCTGCTTAAAAACTTTCCCGGACTGTAAAAACCATTTGCTGTAACACCCAGTGTGGTTTTTTTAGTTGCAAAAAAATCAAGCCCCACTTTACCATTCAAACTCCTGTTTTTGTGTATCATATTTGTTTCCTGTTCAAATAATGAAACAATTTCTTTTGTTGTTTGATTTGAAAAACTACGCTGAATGTTTAATTCCTGGAAAGAGTTTCTTGCATTAAAATTTCCGTTTGCAAAAAGATTCACTTTATTTTTTCTGTAATTGAAATTAAAGCTGTTGGCATAACGCTGATAGCGGCCCTGTGTATAACCGGTAGTCAAACTTCCGTTATATCCCATCTGCTTCGACTTCTTTGTTTTGATATTAATGATGCCACTGTTGCCCGCTGCATCATACTTAGCAGGTGGGTTGGTCATAATTTCAATCTGCTCCAGTTGTGAGCCCTGCATGTTACGCAGATAGTTAGCAAGATCAGCACCAGATAAGTAAGCTGGCTTTCCATCAATGAATACCTGTACCCCAGCCTTCCCTTTTAAACTGATGTTACCGTCTTTATCAACAGTAACTCCGGGTGATTTTTCCAATACTTCCAAAGCGTTTGCACCGGCATTAGTTGGTGATGCATCTACATTCACCACTAATTTGTCGGGCTTTTGCTCAAACATAGGTTTACGGCCGGTAACGGTAACCTCTTTCAGGTTTTTTGTTTCAGGCTGCAAATGAAAAGATGGAACCACGGCTACGCCACCATCTTTAATTTGAACTAATGCACTGAAAGATTTTTTATACCCGGCAGCGGTAGCAGCAATAAGATAAGAGCCATCCTTTAGCCCTGCAAATACATATGCACCTGCTTTGTCGGTAATGTCTGCTTTTACCAGGGAGCTGTCTTTTACCCGTAAAAGCGAGATTGTAATTCCGGCTAAAGGCTTCTTTGCTTCGTCTTTTACTTCTCCACTGATTGTTGAGGTTTTTTGAGCAAATCCGGCGAATGATAAGGTTAAAAAAGCCGCAGTTAGAAATGCTGAAATCTTTTTCATGATGATGATTTGGTTTGATGTTTCGGTTTAATGATTAACGAGTACCTGTCGTTTTATATTACATGTCAAAAATAGGTTCTATGTTTAACATAGTACATTGTTTAGTGTCGAATGGCCAATAATATTGATATTCGGTAAATCCAATGACGCTAATATGACGGACAGCCAAGAAACTTGTTACAGGTAAAACCTTACTTCTGTAGGAAAGGTTAATTATGGAGATAGGCGGAAAAAAGAAAAGGCTCCAGAAGTGGAGCCTTGAAAAACTTGAAAAAGAATTTTATTTCGAATCGGATTGTGCTTTCTTTTTGCTGATAAAAAACAATACTACACCCAAAATCACCAAACTAATGGATATTAATTCGGCTTGTGTTGGTTGAAATGGCAGATCATGATACTTTGTATTTACCCTGATCTTCTCAACAAAAAATCGCTCTACCCCATTTAATACCAGGTACAGGGAGAACAGTCCCCCCGCCAGTTTTATTTTGGAACGGACAAATATCAACACTCCAAATAACAGTAAACAAACCACCGTTTCATAAAAAGGAGTTGGGAAAACTGGTAGTGGTAAATAATTACAATGTTCAGGCTGATCACACCCTGCTAATTTTACACCCATACTGTTTACATTATGAGGATAGGTATAAGCCACCATCCAATCAGGAAGGAACGAAGGAGCTTTAAATGAAGCATGAGGAATATCTTCCAGCTTAACTCCTCTGAATTCCTGTTGTAAGTAAGGCTGATTATTTTGCAATGCTTTTTGAAACTCACCCGGTTCTGCTAAACGAACTGTTGCTGTTGAATCAGCAACATAGGCACTGTTAGGAATTCCCCAATCACCATCACCGGCTACCTGGCAACCAATACGTCCGAGTGCATAGGCCAGCATTAAGGTTGGCCCCATTGTATCTGCCAGGTGACGAATGGAGATCCCTTTACGTTTTGCAAAAATGATGATCGCTATTGCGGCACAAATCAGCCCACCATAAAAAGTTAATCCGCTGAATGAAACCAATGCCCCAATTGGATCTGCAATAAAATCATCCCAGTTTTCAAGGTTATGAAAGATCTTGGCCCCACCAAAACCAAAGATGGCTGCCATTACAGTGATATCTCCTACTCTTTCGTGTGGCCATACACGAATCATCCTTTCCTCGGGCTTTACAGCTTTTTCTTTGTTTTTTTCATACCATTTTAAACCGCCAAACAGAGCTGCTAACAAAATACCTGCTCCCCAGCTTCCCTGTGTTGAAAAAATGTAAGCTTGCGGATCAACACCCTCGCCTGCATTCATAAACGCACCGATAATTTTATAACCCATCAGGAAACCAAGTAAAGCATTCAACAATATCTCAGACGGAGTTGCAGGTTTACCAAACACACGTTTTTCTTCTTTGGGTTGCATAAATCCCATCTTTTCTTTTCGTTGCATGCCTTTCGCAAGAACAACTGCAGCCGCAATAAAAGCCAACGCTACAAAAAAGCCAAAAGAATTGAGGAATCTTGCCCATTCCCATTCAACACCAAAAACCTCTTTAAAAAAATAATATAAATTGGGATACATGAGTAAAAATTGAGTTGCAATGATACTTGAAAAAAATGGATTGCTGCTATTGTAAGGTAAGAGATGGAAAACTAACAGGCTGCAACAAATCAGGGATTTACTATTAATCTTTCATGAAAGGAATTTCCACAATAACCTCGCAGCCATTACCAGGCGATGTATTCAGTTTAAACTCGCCTGAAAATAACTTGGCCCTTCGCCGCATATTTTCCAAACCAATTCCCTTGGATTTAACTTTGGGTTCAAAGCCTTTTCCATTATCAGCAATTAATAACCTGAAAAAATCTTCATCTGCAGTTAAGCTGATGGTTACTTCAGTTGCCTCTGCATATTTCACAATATTATTCATTTGCTCCTGCAGAATTCTGTACATATTAATTTTCAGGTCATCTGGCATTTGCTCCCGGCTCATCGGATCAATGTGCAGCTTTATACTGAACTTTTTATTTTCATTGATGCTGCCGATCAAAATTTCAAAAGCTTCCCGGAGTGAAATATCCTTTAACGAAACGGGTGCAAGTTCATGCGACAGTCTGCGGATTTCATTAATTGCATCTTTAATATACTGCTCACTTTTTGTCATTGTTGCATCACCATTCTGTCCGGTTGCAATGCTTTCCTTACTCATTCCAAGGTACAGAAGTGAAACTGATAAAATTTGATTCACATTATCATGTAACTCCATTCCAATCTGCTGCCGTTCCTCCTCCTGTGTATTAATTACTGCCTTTTCAACTCTTATTTCATACTCAATTTCACTTGAAATATCCTGCATTGTTCCAATTACACGTATTGGCTCTCCTTTAGAATTATACTTTACAAAAGCACGGTCCAATACAAACTTATAGCTGCCATCAGCACAACGGAACCTGTATTCAGACTGTACAATCTGTTCCCGGTTAAGAAACACCTCATTAAATTTCTTTTTCACCTGATTGATGTTCCCTTTATGAATGTTCTTTTCTTTCCACTCCATTGTGTTAATTATTTCATCGTCAGTATAACCAAACACATTTGAAATTCCTTTATTATAAAAAATTGTTCCGCTCTCCATATCCCAATCCCAGATCGTATCGCTTGTTGCTTTTGAAACAATATCATACCTCTCTAATGCTTCCAGGACATTTGATTCTGCTTTTTGGCGAAGCAATTCTTTCTCCAGGTTTTCCAATGCGTTAGCAAGATCAGCTGTTGCATCTTTCAGTAATTCAATTTCCTGGTTGTCGAAAAAATTCTTCAGTGGTGCATACAAAGTAAACGCTCCGATTACCTTTCCCCCTTTTATAATTGGTAGCGATATAGCAGATTTGTAACCACGTTTTAATTGAGCATCCCGCCAGGGCTGTACCCTTGGATCTGTTTCAATATCATTACAAACAAAATGTTTCCCTTCTCTTAAAGCGGAGCCTGTTGGCCCTCTTCCCAGTGGCTCATCTTTATAAGAAATATTGTTGATTTGAGAAAGATATCCCTCTTCAATTCCTGCATGTACAATGGGAACAATCGTCTGCGTTTCTTCATCTATTTTACCAATCCATGCCATCCGGAATAAACCAACTGTTACGGCAATCTCACATACTTCCTTAAATAAAGCCAACTCATCTTTCATTCGAACTGTTGCCTTATTTACATCAGTTATAATATGATAAAGCCTGCTTACCTCAATAATTTTTTCCTCTTTATTTTTCAGGTTTGTAATATCCTGATAGGAGCCAATAATTTTCACACAGTTGCCATTTTCAAAAACAGGCTTGCCAACAAACTTAATCCACTTTTCATTTCCTTTTGCAGAAACGATTTCCAACTCAAGATCAAATGACACTCCACCTTCCTCTGCATCTTTCAGTGCTTTGCTGATAACCTCTTTTTTATCTTTCTGTTTTAAGTGATGGATTAAAATAAAATCATGTTTAAATTTATAGGAAGCATCAACTTCAAAAATCTGTTCAGTTACTTCCGACCATACGATTTTTTTCCGTTGAATATCATATTCCCAGTTTCCTGTTTTTGTTAGTTTTTGAATTGCAGAAAGCTGTTGCTGTTTTACTTCAAGCTCTGATAACCTGTCATCATTTTTTTTATAAAACGACTTCATTAAAGCATAAAGCAGATAACCGGTTATAATTACATAAAAAAAGCCTTTGATGTTTTGAAAAATGATATGCTGTTTTTCGGAATCAAACTTAAAAAAAAGAAACAAAAATCTGTCGCTGAGGTATATCCACACTAAACCAACGGCACAGTAAATTAAAGTGATTTTAAAAGCAGGATTTATTCGCATCTTATTAGCAGTTAGCCTGAGCTGTTATTTTCAATAAAGCAGACCTTATAACAGACGCTTCGTTGAGAAAATTAACACTTTTTCAATAAAGAGGACAGAATTGATAAATAACCAGAAAAACCATCTTTAGGTTTTTGATTAAACCGGGTAAGGGTTTCTGACTAATACACAAAAAAATTCCCGGCTTTAAAAGCCGGGGAAAAATTCGCTACAATCTGACTTAATGAGAAGATAACTAATTACAATGTTCTTCAAACGCACCTATCAGGTTCTGTGCAATCATTTGTGCGGGGCGACCTTCAATATTATGACGCTCAACAAAATGAACTAACTGACCATCTTTAAATAATGCAATAGCCGGTGAACTTGGTGGATAAGGCATTAAATGCTCACGGATTTTTTTAATGGCATCTGTATCAAAACCTGCAAAACTTGTAAGCAGGTGATCAGGACGTTTTGTACTGTTACTCACAGCCATCAACACACCTGGCCTAGCACTGCCTGCAGCACAGCCGCAAACAGAATTAATAAATACGAGGCTGGTTCCTTTTTGTGTAAGTGCGGTATCAACTGCTTCTGGTGTGAGCAACTCATCAAAACCGCCATCTGTCATTTCTCCCTTCATGGGTAATACTATCTCTGCTGGATACATGGTTGAAATTGTTTTTAATTCAACACAAAATTAGAATAAAAGTTGCAACAGCAATCAAAACAGGAAATTTTGTCGCACAACCTTACACAATCTTGACTTTTTGTCTGATGCCTTGCTTTAAAACAGAAGTTCTGTCCTGAAAAAATTGAATGGAATACCATTTGATGATGCTATACCATTCATTAAAAACTAAAAAAATAAATACTATGACAATGGTAAAAGTTCACAGCCCCGTTCAGAAAAATCTGAATTCATTTTTTGATGAGTTCTTCAATGAGTTACCGGCATTTGGTAAAACAATCAACAATCTTTTTACCCCTGCGGCAAATATTGTTGAAACCGCAGATGACTATCATGTAGAATTAAACGTACCCGGACGTAATAAAGAAGATTTCAATATTACAGTTGACAAGGGTTTACTTACGATCAGTTACGAGAAAAAAGAAGAAGCTAAAAACGAAGACCTGAAAGTTGTTCGCAGGGAATTCAGCTTCCAGAGTTTTAAACGCAGTTTTAACCTGGATGATAAAATTAATGCAGAAGCCATTCAGGCGAAGTATGAAAACGGTGTATTAAAATTATTGCTTCCTAAATTGAAAGAAGAAAAGCAACCCGTAAAAAGTATTCCCATTCAGTAATGAATTGAAAAGAGTTTGTTTTATAGCAGTTGGTTTTGGTTTAATCCCCGTTGTTTCTACATCGGGGATTTTTATTTCTCTTAACACTGCTTTGCCTATTGATAAGTATCTTCGTCGCAATTCAACATGAAACGAACAATTACCCTTTGTCTGAGCCTGTTATTTCTGTTGCAAATCAGGGCACAGGAAAAAACTGACACGATTCCAACTCCCGATGTTGATACGGTTCTTCGTATCCGTAACCTCAACCCCTATTTTACTCTGCATGTAGACAGTTCTCTGAGTTATAAACTTGACATCAATAAAGAACAAAGTAATTATTACTGGTATTTAAAGAATTCCCCTCTTGGCTTACGAATTAACAAGGACAATGGCTTACTGACTTTTAAAGCAGAAAAAGCATATTTTCTTTCAGGGAAATTAAAATATGATGTGGAATATAAAGTGCAGCTGGGAGTTCAGAGCCTGCATAAAGCCTCTGAAAAAATGGATACTTTTTTCACGATCGTATTTTTTAACACAGAGATTATTCCTTCCAAAATAAGACCCTCCGTTTCAAGCCCGGTTACTGTTGATGAAGGCGATACAATCCGCTTTCAGCTCTCCTGCGAAAACGGGAACTTCCCCATTGAGATGATCAATTTTGAAAGCAGCATTCCAATCAAATCACTGAGCAGCATCAGTAAATGCAGTGATGAATTTGCCTGGTGGATTCCGTTTGATTTTGTAAAAGACAATGATTCAGGAAAAGTAAAAATCTTTAAGCTGTTGTTTATAGGTACAGACAAATTCAGAAACAGGGATACAGCCCTTGTAAGAGTGGTTGTTCGTGATGCGATTAATTATCCTTTGAAAAAACAGGAATATGACAAGGTGGTTTCTGATTATAACAAATACATTCAGCAATTGAAATTTACATTCAGAACAATGGATAAAAAAATCAGAAAAACCAGGAGCTCAAGAATTGCATTTGATATGACCTCTTCCTCCACAGCATTGGCAGGTACAATCTTAAGCACATCGAGCAACGACAGCCAGAAAACGATTGGCCGTGTTTTACCTGCAGTGGGTGTTACATTGGTGCCGGTTAAAGAAGCGGTTTCGCCCAATAAAGTAAATGATCAGAATTCTGTTTCAATGGTTCGTACCAGCATCAGAAGATTAGAGTATATTCTTTCCGAAAATACTTTAATAGGTGAAAAAGATCCTGATATTATACAAAAAACAACAAAGCTGAAAACTGATCTGAAGCAAATTCAATTGCAGCTGATTGATGTTCCGCTGGAAGAAATACAGGAAACAAATTCAAAAGACGCTAACAAGTATTTTGATGATCCCAAAGTGAATAAAAAGTACAGATCCAAAAAGAATTAATCTAATCAGGGTGCCTTACTTACAATTGTCTTTTCTCCTGGTATCAATGATGTACTGAATCTTCCACTCACCCTTAATCCGCACAAGTTGAAAGGAGTTCACTCCGCAATGGCTGAACTTTCCCTTGTAATAAAATTGGTAAGGGGTCCAAACACTGGCAAGGGCACCATCAATATGAACAGCACCGAAGCTAATTTGTTCATCTGCATCACCCTTCGTTGATTTTCCAACAAATGAAACAAATTCGCTGATCACTTCAGTTCGAATCATTATCTCCCCCTCTTTTGTGCGGCCAATGGTTTGCAAAACAGCCGTTTCTGAAAATATATTCTTTAATCCGGCAGAATCTGCATTTTTCATTGCAGTAAACATATCGTTTATGGCTGCTTTTACCGAATCTTCGGTTGATTGTGCGGTAATTACGCTGGAAAGCGTCACTGTTAAAGAAAGAGTAAGAAAGAACTTCAGGCTGATTGATTTTGTCATTTGGCAGGTTGTTTGAACTATTAAGATATAAACTTACAAATAATGCGTAACTTAAGATTAGCAAATGGACGATAGTGCTGATGAAAGGGATTATAAATCTTTTCATTTAAAGACCCTTTGTTTACGTTAACTTAAAAATCTTGTTCTATAGTTTAGTTTCGATACAGATGATAACAAAAATGCCCCGCAAAAGCAGGGCATTTTGTTTTTATAATGAAGTTGATGTTAATATCCCAGAATCTTCAGCATGCTTTGTGCCGTTTGCTCTTTAGCATAAACCCAGTCAACCAGTTTGCCGTTTTTATCCTGCCCAACAATAATATGTTTGGGCGATGGGATCATGCAATGTTTAATTCCTCCGTATCCACTGATCTGATCCTGGTATGCTCCTGTATGGAAAAATCCAACATATAAAGATTCCGGGCTTTCACCATTCAGTTTTGGAAGAAACACTTCATTGATATGTTCTTCTGAATCATAATAATCATGACTGTCGCAGGTAATACCACCAAGAACCACACGCTGGTAATCATTATCCCATTTGTTAATAGGCAGCATTAAGAATTTTTCACCTATCCCCCATGTATCGGGCAATGTAGTGATGAATGAAGAATCAATCATGTACCAGTTCTCCCGGTCGTTTTGTGTTTTCTGACCAAGTACGGAATAGATATGCGCCATGCTTTCTCCCACGGTAAAGCTGCCAAACTCAGTATAAATATTTGGCATAGGCACACCGGCTTTCTTAGTCGTCTTTTTAATTGTTCCTACAATTTCATTGATCATGAACTGATAATCGTATTCAAACCCAAGTGAATGTTTGATTGGAAATCCGCCGCCGATATTGATTGAATCCAATTCAGGACAAATCTTTTTTAACTGGCAGTACAGGTTAACTACTTTATTCAGTTCACTCCAGTAATAAATATCATCCTTGATTCCTTTGTTCAGAAAAATATGAAGCATCTTTAATTGAAACCTGTCTTCATTGCCTTCTATTTTATCTACATAAAATTCAAGAATATCCCTGGCTCTTATTCCAAGCCTTGATGTATAAAAAGGAAAGGTTGGTTCTTCTTCAGCTGCAACACGGATACCCAGCTTAAAAGGCACTTTCACTGTTCTTTTATACATCTGTAACTCATCTGTATTATCAAGAATGGGTGTTACGTTTTTAAAACCGGTATTCAGCAATTTGGCAATTCTTGCAACATAACTTTTTTGCTTGTACCCATTACAGATGATCTGAATATCTTTTGTAATCTTCTTTTTTTGATAAAGCTTATTGATAATTTCAATATCATAAGCAAAAGAAGTCTCCAGATGAATTTCATGTTTCAGCGTTTCTTCAACAATAAAGGAAAAGTGACTGCTTTTTGTACAATAACAATAGAAATACTTACCCTCATACTTATGTTTCTTAAAAGCCGTTTCGAACATCTTCTTGGCCTTTTTTATCTGCATCCCGATCTTAGGCAGATAGGTAAGCTTCATAGGCGTACCATACTTGTCAATCAGAGCTTTCAGATTAAGCCCGTTAAACTGCAGGTAATTATCTTTTACTTCAAATCCCTCCTGGGGGAAATTGAACGTCTGGTGCACCAGGTCGGTGTAAGTGGTATTGGTAAGTTCGTATGGGTTGTGGTTCTTCGTCACTGTTTTTTGAGTGCAAACTTATTGTAAAAAATAATGCAGTGCTGCGAAGATTTTTTGATATAAAAAAACGGGTGAATTCCTTCACCCGTCTGCTTATCATTTTTGTGATAATTTACTTTACTGACGCAACCAGCTTTTTAAAGCTTTCAGGTTCGTTCATTGCCATATCAGCAAGAATCTTACGGTCAAGATCAATGTTCTTAACTTTCAGAATGTTGATGAACTGAGAGTAGGTTAACCCTTCTTCTCTCACTGCAGCGTTGATACGTGCAATCCAGAGACGGCGGTATTCTCTCTTTTTGAGTTTACGACCAACATAACTGTAGGTCATACCTTTTTCTACTACGTTTTTGGCAACGGTATAAACGTTTTTACGTTTACCATAAAAGCCTTTGGCTTGTTTGAGTATTCTTTTGCGGCGTGCTTTTGACGCAACTGCATTTACTGAACGGGGCATATCTGAATGATTTTAAATTATAAATGGATGTTTACTGATTGCCGTCTCTTATTTAAGACGCAATAAACGTTTTACAAAGTGAACATGAGATTGTGCAACTTCACCGTCCATACGCATGTTACGCTTACGTTTCTTTGATTTTTTTGTGAGGATGTGACGTTTGAAACTCTTCTGATGCATGATCTTACCGGTGCCGGTTACTTTAAACCTTTTTTTGGCACTCGAATTGGTTTTTACCTTTGGCATTTGTATGCGCTTTAAGATGATACCCTGATGGCGGATCTGCACAGGCAGAACACTTATGGGGCCGTTTGGGCGATTATAGCTTTGAGAGCTACCCTGTTAAGGGCTGCAAATGTAGGTAAAAACTCAATGAAATCAGGCAATCAGAAGAAGAAAATCATGAAGATTGCCAGGTAAAAAGCAAATTCAGGTCAATATTCAGGCAATCAAATCCTTTCTGTCTGGTTTCAGCGTCTCATTTTCAGCTATTGCAGGCAGGGAAAAACTAAAAACAGATCCTTTCCCGTTTTCACTCCTGATTTGCAGTAAACCGCCGTTCTTTTCAATAAACTCTTTACTAACGAGCAAACCAAGACCGGTTCCTTTCTCTTTTTCTGTACCCCTTCTTGTTATGCTGGTATTCTTTTCCAGGAGTTTTTTGATCTTGGCTTCACTGATTCCAATACCATCATCAATTACTTCAAGATGGATCAGTTGATGTAAAGAAAATGCCCTCACTTCCACTTCGCTGCTGCGATGACTGAACTTAATGGCATTACTTAACAGGTTTCTGATTACAAACTCAACCATATCTTTATCGGCATAGGCAAGAATCCCTTCTTCTACATTCGTGATAATTTTCACCTCTTTCATATGCGCATGCAACTGAACAAGTCTTACCGAAGTATCAACAATTGACTTGATATTTAATTTGTCTCTTCTGAACTGCAGCAGGTTCATCTGCGATTTGGACCATTGCAGCAAATTGTACAGAAGCTCATTGAGGTTATCAAGCGACTGCTGTGCTTCAGAAAATAATTTCACCCTCTCCTCTTCCGTTAGTTTTTCGTGATGTTCGGTAATCAGTTTTAAAAACGACTGCATGGTGGCCAGCGGATTCCTGAGATCATGCGAAACAATTGAAAACAGTTTATCTTTTACCTGGTTCAGCTGACTGAGTTTGTTCTCCGATTCTTTTACCTGTTCAATTGTTTCTTCCAGCATTTCATTTTTCAATTGCAAATCAACCGTTTTTTCTTTTACCTGCTGCTGCAGTTCCTGCTTCTGCTGTTCAATCAATAGTTTCTTTTCCCGTTCCGTTTCAAACGCAAGTCTTTCTTTCTCTAATGTTTCGTTCGCCAGTTTCAGCCTCATTTTATTGAGCCTGCTGGCCAACCCAAGCGAAAGCACCACTGCCTGGATCAACACACCGTACTGAACAAGATAACGGGAAATAAAATTATCATTCATTAAACCGGTTTCACGGAGAATGAACGCAATAGCACCAATCACCAGCAGAATATTTGCTGCAATGAAAAATTTTGCCGGATCGTACTTGTCGTAATAATAAGCAACAATACCTGCCACCAGCATCATGATCAACACCAATGCCCCGAGTACACCAATGATCATTACCAGTGGTTTCAGCAGGTCAATGTTCATAACATAAAAAATAAATGCGAACAGTAATGTAACAATACAGGCAGCGCCCAGTACATTCATTGCTTTGTTGATTCTTGGTAAAAGTCTTGGCGTATGAAGATAGGTTCGGGTAAAAAGTATTCTTGTTAATCCGGTAAATGGATTGATGATGGAAAAACAGAATGTATCCCAAACCGGTGAGTTGGGCCAGAGATATTCAATACCAAATCCGTAATAGAAACCAAAATAGAGACCAATGCTTACAATGCTTAACACATAATATAAATAGCTGATGTCTTTTACAGCAAAAAGAAGAATAAGATTATAAAGCCCCATCACCCAAATAATACCAAAGAACAATCCCTGCCATAACAAACGCTGCCGGTCATTCTTTTCAAAAACCACCTGTTGGGTTAATTGCAGATTGATGTCTTTGTGTGCATAGATGCTGTAAACAGATTTAAACTTCAGATAAAGTTTTGTTGGCTCTTCCTTCTTCAGTAATAATTTTAGTGCGTTGGTATTTGACTGCTGTGAACGCTGATTCAGTTTCACCAGGCTTCCGCTTACCTGATGATTCATTTTATTGCCGGTTGAAACAATATATGCTTCGAAAAATCCCCACTTACCCGTTTGCAAAATTAATTGCTGATCTTCACCTGATTTGTTCACTAATTGCAACTCAGCCCAGATAGTCCATCCCTTTTTTATTTCTTTCAAATCTATCGCCGAAAACTCTTTGAAAGAACTTTGATCAATTTGATTAAATGATAGTTGTCCTGTTGTATCAATAAACCACTTGAAAGCATTCGGTTGAATGGTCTGCGATTCCTGACCCGGTTTTATTGAAACAACCTGTTGAGCAGAAAGATCGGTAACAGGCAGTATCAGTATAAAAATGCTGATAAAAAAAGAATAATATTTTCTGCAACAGATTAACATGATGGTTTTGTAAATTTAGCCGTTTATATATTTGAACAAAGAAGTAAAGGTTAAAATATGCCCGGTATAAAAGTTTTGCTGGTTGAAGATGACTGGATTATTGCAAAAGAGATTGCCTATAATCTGCAGGATCTCGGTTTTGAAGTTGCTGCCAGTGTTGATAATGCAGAGGAAGCTTACCGTCAGATTAAATTACTTCATCCCGATCTGGTAATATTAGACATTGATCTTTCCGGTGAAATGACGGGCATTGATCTGGCAAGGAAATTAAAACAAGATGGCAGCACTCCTTTTATTTTCCTAACTGCCCTTGCTGATTCGGAAACAATTGAAAAAGCAAAGCTGGCCGAGCCTTATGCCTATTTGGTGAAACCGGTTTCTTCTGAAACTTTATATTCTACGATTGAAATAACATTGCACAACGCTGCTAAGCGAAATACCGATTTTACTGTATCAGGAACAAGTATTAAAGAGAACCTGAATTACGAAGACGGCATTTTTGTAAAAAATAAAAAGCGCCTGGAAAAAGTGCTGTTAAAAGATATCCTTTGGGTGGAAGCGTATGATATCTATGCTATGATTAAATCAACAACCGGCCAATACCTGCTCAGTCAATCATTAAAAGCTGTTGAAGAAAAATTTCCTGCCACTCATTTTATCAGGGCACACCGCTCCTATCTCGTTAATAAAGAAAAAATTGATGCAATTGAAGAGAATGACATCATCATTACAGGTACACATATCCCTGTAGGAAAAACTTACAGGGAAGGTTTAATGAAGAAACTTTCCATACTCTGATTTCTTTTACCTCAAAAAAGCATCCGTTCACCTTATACTTCTTATCCGTTCACCTGTTTCATTCCGGCAGTTTTACAAACTCTTCTAAATTGACTGTTCAATTGCTTGCTATAAAATGAACAACCTGGCTACTCCGGGAATGCTGATTGCTGTTTGGGTGTGTCTTGCTGCGTATGCAGCTGTTATACTCTACTTTGTCATTAGAGGTGCACGCCGCACCAAAACGATGGCCGATTACGCTACCGGTACTTTTCAATTCTCCCCTGCTGCTATCGGCCTTTCACTTGCCGCCGGTATGACCAGCGCTGCTACTTTTATCATCAATCCGGGCTTTGTTGCTTATTACGGAATCAGTTCATTTTTATCCATGGCTGTTTTTCTTCCACTTGGCGCCATGATTTCTTTAGTTATTCTTTCAAAACAATTCAGAAAAATCGGGAATACCGTTCAGGCAAAAACAATTGCATCATGGCTGGGCACAAGATTTGAGAGTGAAGGATTCAGGTTATACATCGCTTTTCTATCGTTGCTTCATATTACATTCATCGTTTTAATCTGTGTTGGATTAACACAGGTATTAAGCAAAGCGCTGAATGCGGATGTATTGTATGTACTCACAGGTATTGTTGTATTTACATTTGGTTATATGATGTTTGGTGGCGCCAATAGTATGGTGTACACGAATATGATACAGGCAGTAATAAAAGTGATAGTAGCAGTGGTTATCCTTACTTCTGGTTATCATTTTTTTACAGGTGAGGATGGCGGGCTTTTTGCAAAACTCAACGTCATTGATCCACTACTTACCAAAGCATTCAATCCTTCAAGTCCTTTGTACCGTGATTTTTTTGAAGTCGTCGTCTGTCAGTTTATTGTTGGTGTGGCGATTGTTTGCCAGCCGCATATCATTACAAGATCAATGTTGCTGAAACATGACAAAGACATGAATCGTTATCTCACCGTATCCGTTCTCCTGCTCATTTTATTTTTTACTGTTGTGTTCGCAGGCCTATACGGTCGCCTTGTTTTTCCAGATCTGAAGTTCAATAATGCTCCACTCCCGTTAGATGGTGTTATGTCGGCTTATGTTGTTAGCAGCTTTACTCCTTTAATGAGCTTGTTTTTAGTAGTTGGTTTAATTGCATCCGGCATAGCAACGCTTGAAAGTTTAATTCAATCGATCAGCACAACAATTACATCCGATATTATTAAGCCTTTATCAGGTAAAAAAGAATTAAAAAACGAGTTAATGATCAACCGTGTTGTAATTGCATGCATGGCTGCTATTACCATTTTCATTTCTTACAGGCAGTTAACCAATCCAGATTTAAGTGTGGGTATTCTTGCTCAGAATGGAGTGTACGCTTCTTTCTCTGCTGCATTTATGCCACTCCTGTTTGGAATGTTCTGGAAAAATGTACATAAAGCAACACCTATCATTGCCTCAGTAGTTGCCATCACTGTTCACTTTGGCGTTTACTACGGACGGTTAACTCCTTACATGGCAACCGGTACCAGAAACCCCGGCATTGCCGCAGCAATCGCCATTATAAGTTCATTAGCTGTTGGGCTGATTGTTCACTTCATCATCAAAAAGAAAACAGTAACTGTATGAAAAGATTGATCCTCCTGTCAGTTTCATGCATGCTTTCTTTTGCAGCAAAAGCACAGGAAAACTGTTTGCCTGCATATGATCTTCCGGTAAAAACCATTCAGCTTTCATCAGGCAAACTGGCCTATATCGAAAAAGGTAAAGGCAAAACAATCTTATTTATTCATGGACTTGGAGGTAACAGTTCACATTGGGCAAAATCAGTAAAAGAGTTATCATCAACTTATAAATGCATTGCTATCGATTTACCTGGCTATGGATATTCTGATAAAAAAATTGATACAAAAGGAAAAGACCAATTACAATTCTATGCCGATGTGATCAGTGAATTTTTACAAAAGAAAAAAATAAAGCAGGTCATTCTTGCGGGTCATTCCATGGGCGGACAGATTGCAATCATCACTTCTTTGCAAAACAAAAAAGTAAAGAAGTTGATCTTAGCTGCATCTGCCGGATTGGAAACATTTACTCAGAAAGAAGCACAACTCTTACTTGCGTCCACCCCGCCTTCCGTTTTTGAAAAACAGGATGAGGCTGTGATCAGAAATAACTTCAAACTCAACTTTTACCTGCAGCCTGCAGATGCTGAAGAATTAATTCAGGATCGGTTGAAGATGAAACAGTGTAAAGATTTCAGCTTGTATTGCGCAACTGTTTCCAACGGTATTAAAGGTATGCTTGCTCACCCGGTTAAAGAATCACTGAAGAATATCAGCATCCCGGTTTTGATTTTGTTTGGAGCAAATGATGCGTTGATACCGAACAGGTACCTGCATCCCGGTATCAGCACTGAAAATATTTTCAAAGAATCAGCAACACTTATTAAAAACTGTAAAGTTGAAATTGTACCGCAGGCCGGTCATATGTTTCAATTTGAGAAAAGCAGTGAAGTAAACAATATCATTCAACAATTTTTGCATTAATCTACATTTACAAATCTTAAACTAAACGATTATGAGAAAACTAGTAGTGCTTTTACTGATGCTTGCCATTCATGTTGCAGTTACAGCACAAAACACTGGTAAAATCAGCGGTAAGGTTACCGACAAACAGAACGGAGAGCCATTAATTGGCGCAACCGTTACTGTAAAAGGTAGCGGAGCTTATGTGCTTACCGGTGATGATGGTGCTTTTACCTTGACCAATGTAAAAGCAGGAAAGACAACTTTAATCATATCTTATGTAGGATATGCCGATGTTACATTGTCAGTTGATGTATCTGCAGGCGGTTCAGGTACTGCTGATGCTTCATTATCTGTATCAAACAGACCCGGTAATGAAGTGGTTATATCTGCATCCAAACGACCAGAAAAAATTACAAAGGCACCTGCTTCTATCAGCGTCATCACTGCAAAAGATTTTGAACAATCTTCATCGTTTAACATTGGAGAGCTTGCTTCAAAAATTCAGGGTGTTGAATTTGTCCGCACAGGTGTTACAGGTGTTGGTATTAATGCCCGTGGTTTCAACAATGCCTTCAATGCAAAAATTTTATTGATGACTGATGGCAGAAACAGTATGATGGCAGGAAGCAGTGGTTTGCCTGCAGGCATCATGAACACTGTCATTAAAGAAGATATAGAACGTTTGGAAATTGTATTAGGCCCCAACTCTGCGTTATACGGACCTAACGCACATAACGGTATCGTCAATACCATTACCAAAGATCCACGCAAATGGCAAGGAACTGATCTTGTTATTGGAGCTGGGAACCAGGGTGTGTTCAGTGGTCGCTTCCGTACTGCAACAAAGATCAATAACAAATGGGCTTATAAATTAACCGGTGAGCATACAACAGGAAGAGATTTTGAATTTCATGATAGCATCTATGCTGGTGGAAGTGTTTATGGCCCTGCACTTGCAATTTCTGAACGGATTCCTACTTACCAGTTCAGTCACACAAGAGGTGAAGCTCATTTGTATTACAGCATCAATTCAAAAGCCGATATTATTGCTTCATACGGTGGAAGCAATAATAACTTTTTAAGTGTAAACAATACAGGTCGCAACCAGATCAGGGATTGGAAATTTTCTTATCTGCAGTTACGTTATGTGAGTCCTCGTTTCTTTGCTCAGGCATATGAAACATGGACCAATGTTGGTAAATCATATGGTATTCCCGGTTATACAAGGGATTACTGGAACCGCACACACAGCAGCATTACCGACGGCAGCAATCCATCTTATGGAGCTATAGGCCGTCTCCCGCCAGATTCTGCTGAAGCATTTGCAACACGTTTGGGAAATATGTTTAAAGAAGAATCAAAACGTTTTAATGCGGAAGCTCAATACAATTACAATTTCACCAATATTGGTTTGAATATGATTGTTGGTGCAACGTTTCAAAAAGATTTACCTAAAACATTTGGTACCGTATTGATTGATGCAAAAGAAAAAGTAGAGATCACACAGTTTGGTGGTGCCATTCAATTGGAAAAAACATTGCCAGCCGATTTTAAACTGGTAGCTGCTGCAAGACTGGATAATCATAGCTTGTTCGGCAATATGTTTTCACCAAAAATTGGGTTGGTAAAAGGTGTTCCGGGTGGTGCCGTACGTTTAACATGGGGCAGAGCATTTGCTGCTCCCATCATCTTATTCCAACGGGCCAGCGTTTTTGGTATTGTTTTCGGAAACGGAAATGGAGTTACTTATATTCCTAACGGAGCCAACGTTACCGATGCTTCGCAACAATTGGTAACTTCTCCTTTGAATCCTGAGCAGATTAATACATGGGAATTAGGTTATAAAGGAGCGGTTGGTAAAAAACTATACATCGATATCAATGGATACTACGGTATAAGTAAAAATTTCTTAAGCCCTGCCCTTTCAGTTGGTGGCCGTGCATTAAAAGTGGGTGATATTCCAATTACTACTCCTTTATTAATACCGGGCACTGTTACCGCTAACACATTAAGTGGTGCAGCTTTCAGTACTTACTTCAACTATGGCCAGGTAAAATCATATGGTGTTGATGCAGGTATAAATTATTTCTTTACAGATAACATCAGCCTGGCTGTGAAGTACAGCTGGTTTGGATCAGATATTACTAAAGACAATATCAAAAACGATGCAAACAGAGATGGCTATGTTTCGTTAGAAGAAAGAAGCTTGAATGCACCTAAGAACCGGCTGGCATCCACATTAAGTTTCCAGAATCTTTGCAAAGGAAAAATGTTCCTCAACCTGTCTGTACGTTGGGTTGAACAATTTGATTTATACAGCGGAAGTCAAATATCTACTGCTGCAGGCAAAGGCAAAAGAGGTGTAGTGTATGGTGGTATCAATCCACTCAACAATCTGCCAAGAAATTATGTAAAGAATTACAACTGGGGCGCATTGGGTGGTTTTACAACAGTTGATATCAGTGCAGGATATAAATTCAATCAATTGCTCAGCCTTGGTGCGGGAGTAAGCAATTTGTTTAATACCGATCAAAGAGAGTTTGTTGGATCACCTTCCATCGGCCGATTGTATTCAGTTGAACTGAGAGCTCATATTCCTAACAGCAAGACAAAAAAATAGTTAAGGATCGTTGATGATAGAAAGATGGCATCTTGCAAAAGGTGCCATCTTCTTATTTTTAGTTTTCTTAATCTTGTATCAGTATTCTGTCCAGCAAAAGAATGTTCAACATGTCACTCCAATTACTTACCATACAATACTGGCTCAGGAAACACGCAGCATTTCGGCCCGATCACCCGGCCCTTATTTTTGAAGACAACCGTTTAACCTATAAAGAACTTTACCGGGAAGTGAATCGTTTATCAAATGCATTTATTGCAGCTGGTATTGGTAAAGGTGATAAAGTAGCCACTCTTCTATCCAATTCTTTAGAGTTGTGGGAAACATACTGGGCCTGTGCAAACATTGGTGCAGTAGCTGTTCCATTGAGTCCGTTGCTGCGTGGACAGGGATTATTTAATTTGCTGGACAACTCCGATACAAAACTTGTCGTCACCAGTCATGATTTGACTGAACATATTGATGCAGTTAAAAATGATTTGCAGAAAATTCCTTCCGTTAATTTCTGGGTAACAGATACAAACGAAGAAGGCTATCAAAACTATCATGCCCAAAAACAAAAGCAATCATCCGTTGCCCCGGCAGCAGAAGAAGTGATTGGTACCGATCCTTACAATATCATTTACAGCAGTGGCACAACAGGTTTACCAAAAGGAATTGTCATCAGTCATGCAGTAAGAGCATTGTATGGTTCTTTGTTTGCCAATGCATTTCGTATGACTCCAGAAAGTGTGGTGATGCATTCAGGCTCCATTATTTTTAATGGTTCGTTTTTAACATTGATGCCTGCGATGTTTCTGGGTTGTACCTATGTACTGATGAGTCATTTCGATGCAAAAGAAGCAGTGGATATCATTCATAAAGAAAATGTAACACATACAATTCTGGTTCCTTCACAGATCATTGGCTGTTTGCAAAAAGCAGCATTTAATAAAGAACATCTTTCATCACTCGAATATATTCTTTCGGTTGGAGCTCCTCTCCTGCTGGAACATAAACAGGAACTGAACAAACGCATTCCCCATGTTTTTTATGAGCTCTACGGATTAACAGAAGGCTTTATGACCATTCTTGACCGTAATTATTCCATGACGAAAACAGGAAGCGTTGGTACTGCTTCGCAATTTATGGAACTGAAAATTACTGACGAAGAAGGAAAAGAATTACCGCAGGGAAATATTGGCGAAATAGTTGGCAGAGGCCCTTTACTGATGACGGAGTATTATAAAAACCCTGAGCAAACAAAAGATGCATTAAGGAGTGGATGGCTCTTCACAGGTGATTTGGGTTATGTGGATGAAGATGGATATTTATTTCTTACAGGCAGAAAAAAAGACCTCATCATTTCAGGTGGTGTTAATGTGTATCCCACAGATCTGGAAGAAATTATTATTAAACATAAAGCAGTAAAAGATGTAGCCGTGTTTGGAATTCCGCATACAGAATGGGGTGAAACACCTGTTGCAGCGGTTGTATTGCATGAAGAAGTTTCTTCAACTCCTGATGAAATAAAAGACTGGACCAATCAGCACCTGGAAGCACGTTACCAGAAAATTTACAAAGTGATTATCATTGATGAACTGCCGAGAAATGTTGCCGGCAAAGTATTGAAGAGAGAGTTAAGAGAACAATTTGCTGATTAAAATAAACACAGCAAAAGTTTTAACCCACAAAAGAAAAACAATGACAAGCCATATAATCAAAACAAAAAACATTCAGCTTCATTTCCTGGAGTTTGAAGGCAACAAGCCTGCCATCATGTTATTGCATGGCCTAACAGCCAATGCACATGCTTTTGATGGATTGATTGCCGCAGGATTGAGTCCGGCATTTCATATATTGTCAGTTGATTTACGTGGAAGAGGTGAAAGCGATGCACCTCCATCGGGTTACACAATGAAAGAACATGCAGCAGATATCATTGGATTAATGGATGCATTGCATATAGAAAAAATTATTTTAGCCGGTCATTCCTTTGGTGGATTTCTTGCCCTCTATCTCGCAAAGTTTTTTCCAGAACGTGTTGAAAAATTAATATTAATGGATGCAGCAGCCAACATGCATCCCCATACAAAAGAAATGCTTGGCCCTGCTCTTGGAAGATTAGGACAAATCTTCCCTTCCCTTCATGCATATATTGAAAAGGTAAAAGCTGCACCTTACTTAACTTTCTGGGAAGATCAGATGCTGAGTTATTATCAGGCAGATGTAAAAACAAATACAGATGGAACAGTATGTTGTATACCCCAGCCTGAACACATGATGGAGGCTGTGCTAAAAGGCAGTTTAGGCGAACCCTGGCCCGATTATTTACAAACGGTTGAACATCCGGCCATCCTCATCAATGCACCCGGTGTATACACCATGGATGCTGCTTTGTTACCCGAAGCGAATGCAATGGAAACCGTAGAGATGATGAGAAATTGTATCTATGTAAAAGTGCCGGGCAATCATCAAACGATGCTATATGGTGATGGAGCGAAAGAGATTGTATCAATCATTAAACATTTTCTCAATCAATAATTATGCAGGTAAACAACAGCGTAATCGTAATTACAGGAGCAGCCAGTGGTATTGGCGAAGCAACAGCCATTGCTTTAGCAGCAGCAGGTGCAAAAGTTGTACTGGGCGATATGAATGAAGAAAAGCTGCATGCAGTAAAGCAAACTATTCTTAGCAATGGTGGAGAGGCAGCAGCAACTGTATTGAATGTTACCGATGAATCATCCGTACAATCTTTTATGGATTTTGCTGTAACACAATTCGGCAGCATCAATGTGGTACTTGCCTGTGCAGGAATTATCCGTGACAGTTTTTTTATTACCCCCGACAGGGAAACGGGTAAAGTAAAGAAGTTCATGACCACCGATCAATGGAAACAGGTGATTGATGTAAACATGACGGGTGTATTCTTAACGCTTCGTGAAGCAGCTATTCGTATGGTGGATAATGGTTGGGAAGGAGTACTCATTCCTATCTCTTCCATCAACAAATCAGGTGAGTTAGGTCAATTAAATTATGCATCAACTAAAGCGTCAGTTGCTTTATGGCCCAAAATTCTTGCGGGTGAATTTCATGCAAGAGGAATAAAAAATATCCGTGTGGCAGCCATTGCTCCCGGTTATGTTGAAACACCTTTGCTCATGGCAATTAAACCGGAAATTCTGCAGGGCATCATCAATGAAATACCTGTTGGAAGACTGGTAAAAACAGATGAGATTGTTGCAACCGTTCGGTTCATCATGGAAAACAACGCCATCCATGGCACAACACTTGAAGTAAGTGGTGGAATCATCGGCAAAGGATTGGCGAAATAACAGGCCATCCTTTCAACAAATACAAGGCGACGGTTTGAATAGAAATAAAAAAACAAAAAAATAATATCTCCCGCAAAAAGGGGATTGCAGCTGATGATTATGTTTTCTACTTTTAGAAAAAATTATCATGAAATGAGACATAAAAATTATCAGGCATTTTTATACCAACCAGCGATGATAATTTTTATGGCGAATAACATGTGGCAAACAACAACATAAAAATTAAACACATGAAAACAGTTCAAACCATCAGCAGCATTCTGTTAAGTTCATTCATTCTTTTATCATGCGGCCTGGGCAGAAATAAAGACACGGTTATTAAAACCAAAGACGGTGAAATAACCGTGAATAATATCCAGGAAGCTGGTGAACAGATGAAAGCTGCAACCGATGAAGCAGAGAAAAGAAGACAGGAAAGAAAAGCCAAAGGCGATACATTGGCAATGAACTATAAAGATTTACAAAAATACCTTCCTGATGTTTCCGGGTATGAAAAAGATGGCGACCCGTCCGGTCAAACAATGAATATGCCAGGCTTTGGCAGCATGAGTAATGCCGAACAGCGGTATAAAAGCGGTGATAAAACTATTGATGTTGAATTGATCGATTATAACCAATCTGCCATGGGTTTTACAACCGCAGCCACTATGTTCAGCATGAATATTCAAATGGAAAATGATTCAGAAAAATCAGGTTCGTTTGATACAGGAATGAAGTTTGTAAAAGGATATGAACAGGTATTTAAGAAAGATAATAACGCTACTGTTACGTATGCAATCGCCGATCGTTTTATGCTTACCATTAAATTAAGCGGAAGCAATGATGTGGATGTATTGAAAAATATTGCCAGGAGTATGAACCTTGGCGAACTCTCTTCAAAATAAATTTTAGTAACAGCATAAAAAAGCCGCTTATAAAAAGCGGCTTTTTTTTATTCTGCAGTTTCTTTTTTCTTCTTCGCTGTCTTCGGCGCAATAATCATCAGCATTCGCTTTCCTTCCAGTTTTGGTAACCCTTCCACCTGCCCGGCATCTTTCAAACGCTCGGCAAATTTCAGCAATACCAACTCCCCTCTTTCCTTGAACTGAATGGCCCTTCCTTTAAACTGAACATAAGCTTTTACCTTGTTCCCGTCTTTCAGAAAGTTTTCTGCATGCTTTGCTTTAAAATCAAAGTCATGATCATCTGTATTGGGTGTAAAACGAATTTCTTTTAATTCAGCCGATTTACTTTTCGACTTCATTTCCTTTTCTTTCTTCTTCTTTTCGTAAAGGAACTTGTTGTAATCAATGGCTTTACAAACAGGAGGTACTGCCTGCGGAGAAATCTCTACAAGATCCAATCCTAATTCCTGTGCAATCTGTAATGCTTTTTGAGTGGGGTAAACACCAACTTCAATATTCTCACCAACCAATCGAACTTCCGGTACACGGATCATGTGGTTGATGCGATGCTCTGGTTCCTTACGGGGCATAAATCGTCCCCTTGGAGGTCTTGATGGAAATGCCATATTCTAGTGCCCTCATCCCCTGAAGGAGGGCTATTCATTTTAATTTTTATTATTTACTCTTTAGGGGAAAGAGTAGTTATTCCGATTTACGTTCTTTGATTTCTTCAACCGCTGCTGCAATAAAGGCATCCACTTCAAATGTTCCGGCATCACCTTTACCCTGTTTACGAACCGATACTTTTTCTTCATTCACTTCCTTCTCTCCAACTACCAGCATATAAGGAACTCTTGCAAGCTCTGTATCCCTGATCTTCTTACCGATCTTTTCGCTGCGGTCGTCAATTTCAGCACGAATATCAGCTTTTTTCAGTTTCAGCAACAGTGTTTTTGCATAATCCAGAAACTTGTCGCTGATGGGCAGAATTTTCACCTGCAAAGGTGCAAGCCATAACGGGAACTTCCCGGCATAGTGTTCCAGCAAAAATCCAATAAAACGTTCGTGTGTTCCCAATGGTGCACGGTGAATAATCAATGGCACTTCGGGCTGATTATTTTGATTGGTATAGCTGAGTTTGAACTTGTTACCACTGTTGAAATCAACCTGGTTGGTAGCCAGAGTAAACTCACGGCCAATAATGCTCCAGATCTGTACATCAATCTTCGGACCATAGAAGGCCGCCTCATCCTGTACCTCAACATAAGGTATGTTGGAGTCGATCAGCACCTTTCTTACCAGTTCTTCTGTGCTTTTCCAAAGTTCGGGTTCGTTTACATATTTCTGCCCAAGTTTGGCAGGATCATGCAAACTCAAACGCATCACATACTTGTCAATACCAAATATTTTGAAATATTTGAGATACATATCATTCACAGCACGGAACTCCTGCGCAAAATCTTCATGACTGCAGTAAATATGTGCATCGTTCATGTGCAGACAACGCACACGCATCAACCCAAACAATTCACCACTCTGTTCATAACGGTAACAGGTACCGTATTCAGCAATACGGTAAGGAAGATCTTTATAGCTTTTTGGTTCAGCATCAAAAATCTTATGATGATGCGGACAGTTCATGGCTTTCAAATAATATTTCTCGCCATCCATTTCCATTGGAGGAAACATACTGTCGGCATAATAAGGTAAGTGACCGCTGGTTAAGTACATACTCTCTTTGGCAATATGCGGAGTAACCACACGCTTGTATCCACCGGCACTTTCAGTTTCTTTTGCCAGTCTTTCCAACTCTTCAATAATGATGGTTCCGTTAGGCATCCACAATGGCAATCCCTGTCCAACATCATCATCCATAGTATAAATTCCTAACTCTTTCCCAAGTTTCCGGTGATCTCTTTTCTTTGCTTCTTCCAGCATCAGGAGATATTCATCCAGCTCTTTTTGAGAAGGAAAGGTTACACCATACACACGGGTTAACTGTTTGTTTTTTTCATCGCCTTTCCAGTATGCACCTGCTATCGATGTTAACTTGATGGCTTTGATAAAACCAGTATGCGGAATATGCGGCCCACGGCAGAGATCAGTAAACTCTCCCTGTGAGTAAAATGTAATTCCGCCATCTTCCAGATTCTGCAATAAATCTAATTTGTATTCATCTCCCTTATCGCTGAAGTATTTTAAAGCATCTGCTTTTGATATCTCTTTCCGCAGAAAAGGATTGTTCTTCTTCGCCAGTTCATTCATCTTCTTTTCCAGCAACAGCAAATCTTCTTCATTCATTTTCCGGTCGCCCAGATCCATATCATAATAGAAGCCTTTTTCCAAAGCAGGCCCTACCCAGAATTTCACACCCGGGAACAAGGTTTCAACTGCTTCAGCCATAAGATGGGCACTGGAATGCCAAAACGTATTCTTTCCTGCTGCATCATCCCACGTTAACAACTGCAGGCTTGCATCTTCATTGATAGGACGGCTCAGGTCCCATACCTGTCCGTTTATAGTTGCAGCCAAAATCTTTCTTGCCAATCCTTCGCTGATTGATTTAGCAATGTCCATGGCTGAACTTCCATTTTCATACTCCCGTACAGCGCCATCAGGAAAACTTATCTTCATCATGAATAACAACTTGATTTTTAGAGGGGCAAAGGTAACAAATGATTACGGATGATGATGAAAGTAAAATTAACAAAGCCTTTCACACAGCATTTTTTTTCATTTGCTTAATTTGCAGTGAAACTTGCATTGAACTTACATGATGAAAAAATTACTTTTTGTTGGCTTCTTATTGTTGAACTCAACCCTCTTTGCCCAGAAATTCAGCGGACAATGGAGCGGCAGCTTTGATGCGAAAGGCGATTCAAGCGACCGTACTGAATATTTTCTTGAACTGGACGTAAATGGCGCAACCGTAGAAGGATCTTCCACCACTTACTTCATGATTGGTGGTAAGCGGTATTATACAATTTGTAAGATTACAGGCAGCTTCGATCCCAAAAGCAAAACGATTATTTCAAAAGAATTAACCACCATAAAGTCCAATACACCTGAATGGTTCAGGGATTGTTTCCAGGTACATACACTCACTTATTTTAAACAGGGCGATAAAGAAATTCTGGAAGGAACCTGGAAAGGTGCAAGAAAAGAAGATAACTGCGGAACAGGGACTACTCTTTTATCAAGAAAACAGTTGGTAAAGAATATAATCACTATCCCTCCGCCACAAAACAATACGGTGCGGATGAATCCTGCAGTTCCCAAACCTAATACAACAAAGCCTGTTACAAAACCAAACAGCAATACAGTTAAAACACAACCCAAACCCACTACGAAACCGGCAATCAAAAAAGATTCGATTGTAAAAGCTCCGCCAACGATTACTAAAGTGGAGAACAAAACCGAAATTCCCAATAAGGTGGAGATTAAACCAAC
>JANOIQ010000046.1:0-10013 GCA_031407835.1 Chitinophagaceae bacterium | reverse complement strand
AACCAATCAATCACAATTTAAATTGGTGAAAACTATTTTTGAAAAGACATTGAATTACGAAGACAGCTTGTTTTATGATATCACCAGCTGGACCTTTCCGTTGGCTATGGGTTTGTCTTACGCAGAAATGAAAACACTGCCGGCAATGGGAGCAATGGTTGATGAGGTAAAGAAACCAACCGGGAAGATTATTGGTAACAACAGCAGCTATGCTTATGCATTTGAGTGGGATGATTTTTATGCAGCTAAATTATTGTATGCACTGCAATCAAAAGGAGTCATTACAAAAGTTGCCTCACAGCTATTTGAATCAGCAACAGTAAACGGAAATAAAAAATTCAATTATGGTACAATACTTATTCCGGTAAGAAATCAAAACAAATCAGCAGATGAATTGCAGAAACTGATTGAAATAGCTGTTGCAGGAACAGGGGTACAGGTATATGCATTAATAAGTGGGTTATCAACCGGTGGAGTTGATCTGGGCAGCGGAAGCTTTGTAAGCACACGTACACCAAGAATTCTATTGATGGGAGGAACAGGAACCAGCAGTAATGATGCCGGTGAAATATGGCATATGCTTGATCAGCGAATGCGGATACCATCAACGCTTGCAGAAATTGATCGTTTCAACAGTGTTACCATTACCGGTTATAATATTATCATTATGCCGGAAGGATCGTACAGTAATATAGATAAACAGGCACAGGATAAACTGCGTGCCTGGATCAGTAATGGAGGAACAGTACTGGCATTTGAAAATGCAGGAAAGTTTTTATCAACTGCCGGTATTACCAAAACTATTTACCGCAGTGATGAATCAAAAACTGATAGCACGGCGATGCTTGCCTACAATATGCGGAGCGATGAAATGAGAGCGAAAGAAATGCCCGGTTCAATTTTTGAAGCAAGGATTGATCATACACATCCCTTGTGTTATGGTTATCGTGGTAAGACTATCAGTATTTTCAAAGCCAATACCTTGTTTATGGATCAGAATAATAATCCATATGATTCACCGGTATTGCTGACAGATAATCCTCTGCAAAGCGGCTATTTACACAAAAGCTTTATTGATAAAGTTAAAGGCAGTGCAATAGTAAATACTGAAATTATCGGGAGGGGAAAAGTGATTACTTACAGTGATAACATGAATTTCCGTGCATTTTGGTTTGGCACAAGCAAGTTGTTTTTGAATGGGTTGTTTTTTTAAAAGAAAATCAGGTCAACTCGAGGTAAGATAGGTCTCATAAAATTCAAACAATATTTATTTTGAGGGATATCTCGTACCTCGACATGACGCAGTGAGAGTATTCCTGCATAAAACTTTATCTTTGCCGCCCTGATGATTAATAAAACAGTAGGGTTTTTACACGAAGTAATTGATTGGTTTTATCCACCATTCAAAAAGTTCATGCCGCTTCAAACATTTCGATATGCTGCCTGCGGAGGTGGCAATACCTTGCTGGACATTGGTTTGTTTTTTATCAGTTATAATTTCATACTGCATAAAGAAATGGTGCACACTCCCTGGTTAACGGTGAGTCCGCATATAGCCGCTTTTCTCATGTCGTTCATTGTTACATTCCCGGTTGGTTTTTTTCTAAGCCGGTACGTAGTGTTTGAAGGATCAGCTGTGCGTAAACGGGAGCAGTTGCCTAAATACATGATAGTGGTTATGGGTTCTATCCTCCTCAACTATTTCTTCCTGAAGATCTTTGTTGAAACCTTGGGAATGTATGCTACGCTGGCTAAAATCTGTACCACTGTATTTGTTGTGGCCTTCAGTTATTTTTCGCAGAAGCATTTTACGTTTAAATAAGAATCAGCCAAAAGGGGAGAACTCTGACCACAGCCCTCGCTCTTTTAAATTTACTATTTGTTTTGCTGCTTTATAATTTGAGTTTTGTCTGGATAAATTCACTTGTTGAATTGTAAGAACAACATGTTTGGATAGGTATTAAAGCACCGCCTCCTGTCTACTGGAGAGGAGGAAGGAAGGCGAGGCTGCCTCTTTCATTATCTGCCTATATCCCTTACTTTTGCTTTCTTTGATTGCTAAATTTGAACTATGAGTATTAACCGGAAAATATCAACCCTGGATGAGTTTACCATTCAGCAGTTACGCAACTTCCCGCAGGCCACGGGTGAACTGAGTAGTTTGTTACGAGATCTTGGCCTTGCAGCCAAGCGTGTAAATGTGGAAGTAAATAAAGCGGGGCTGGTAGATATCCTTGGCGATGCAGGCAGTATTAATGTGCAGGGTGAAGATGTAAAAAAACTGGATGTATATGCCAACGACCAGTTTATGAAAGTATTACAGCATGGCGTGAGCTGTGCCGGTATTGGCAGTGAGGAAATGGATGATATTGTAGTGTTTGATGATGAGATCAGTAACAACGCCAAGTATGTAGTGATGTTCGATCCGCTGGATGGCAGTGGTAATATTGATGTGAATATTTCAATTGGTACCATTTTCAGTGTTTATCGCCGTGTAAGTGAAAGAGGAAAGCCATGCATCAAAGCCGATTTTTTACAGAAAGGCCGCAACCAGGTTGCTGCAGGTTACATGATATATGGTTCAAGCACTATGATGGTGTATGCAACCAGGAGAGGAGTGAATGGTTTTACACTGGATCCGGCAATTGGCGAATTTTGTTTGAGTCATCCGGATATTCAATGCCCACCAGATGGAAACATATATTCGGTGAATCATGGAAATTTTTTCCGTTATGAAAAAGGGGTGCAGGATTATATTACAGCCTGTCAGAAAAAAGATAAAAGCAACGGTGGGCCTTATACTCAACGTTATATTGGAAGCATGGTTGCGGATGTTCACCGCAGTTTGATTAAAGGAGGAATTTTTATGTATCCGGGAACCATTGAAAAACCCAATGGTAAATTACGTTTGGCATATGAGTGTAACCCTTTTGCATTTATTATGGAAATAGCAGGCGGTAAGGCTACCAATGGAAAAATTCCCATCATTGATGTAGAGCCAACTGAACTGCATCAGCGTGTACCGATGTTTATTGGCAGCAGGAATATGATGGCAGAACTGGAATCACATTTATCTAAATAAATTTTATGTCAAAACTGAACGCAATCGGACTCGATGAAAAGAAATCACAGCAGTTGGCATCAAAGCTGAATAAACTGCTGGCAAATTTTCAGTTATTTTATATGAATGCCCGTGGTTTTCATTGGAACATTAAAGGTGAAAAATTTTTTGAACTGCATTTAAAGTTTGAAGAATTATACAATGATGCTATCCTGAAAATTGATGAAGTGGCAGAGCGTGTATTAACACTTGGTCATACACCTATGCATGCGTATAGTGATTATGTAAAAACATCATCTATTAAAGAAGCGAAAGATGTGAGTGACGGGAAAAAAGCTGTGCAGCTTGTTGTGGATGGGTTTCAGCAATTGCTGATTCTGGAAAGAGAAGTACTTGAATTATCTGCTGATGCAGGCGATGAAGGAACCAATGCCCTGATGAGCGACTATATTCGTGAACAGGAAAAAACAGTGTGGATGTATTCATCCTTCTTAAAAAAGTAAGATGCAGCGAAAGATTATCGAGATCAGGAATTTAGTGAAAGATTACGGCAGTTTTCATGCAGTAAAGGGAATTAGTTTTGATGTGTATGAAGGAGAAATATTTGGTTTGCTCGGGCCCAATGGTGCAGGTAAATCAACCACACTGGAAATCATTGAAACACTCCGTGAAAAAACAAGTGGTGAAGTGCTGGTGGATGGATTGAACCTGGATAAACAGGCCAATGAAATTAAAAAGATCATTGGGGTGCAATTGCAGACATCTGGTTATTACCCGGGATTGAATTTGACTGAACTGGTTCATTTATTCAGCGGTTTATATAACCGCAAGGTGAATACAATGGATTTGCTGAAGACCGTGAACCTGGAAGAAAAAGCAAAAGCCAAATACAAAGAATTGAGTGGTGGACAGAAACAACGTTTTTCTGTTGCAACAACACTTATCAATGAACCAAAGATTGTTTTTCTGGATGAACCAACAACCGGTCTTGATCCGCAGGCAAGGAGAAATTTGTGGGAACTCGTAAAAAATATCCAGTCAAGAGGAACAACAGTAATCATTACCACGCATTATATGGATGAAGCAGAATATCTCTGTGAAAGAGTAGCTATCATTGACAGTGGCAGGATCGTTGCATTGGATTCTCCCGGTAAGCTTATTGATAATCTGCTTGCAACCGGGTTTGAACGGCCAACACAAATGAAGCAGGCAAATTTAGAAGATGTATTTATCACCTTAACAGGTCATGCGTTGCGTGACGAATAAATTTTAATCAATTATCACATGCGAATTATCACAATTGTAATTGCGTTAGTAACGATTTCTGTATCATCATTTTCTCAGGCTAAAAAGCCACCAGTTAAAACAGCACCGGCTAAACCGGCGGTAGCACCCAAACCTTTATTAAGAAATGGTGTTGACAGTTTAAGTTATGCCATCGGTATGAATATCGGTACAAATATGAAAGCACAGGGGATTGAAAAACTGAATTATGCCGCTTTGAACAAAGCTATTGCTGACGCAATAAAAGAAAACCCTGCTCCATTAATGAATCAAGATCAATGTAATATGACTATTCAACAAAAACTACAGGAATTTATGTCACAGAAAAATTTTGCGGTAAAAGAAGAGGGCAGAAAGTTTTTAGCAGAAAACAAAAAACAGCCCGGTGTAATTGAATTGCCAAGTGGCATTCAATACAAAATTATTACACAGGGAACTGGTGTAAAGCCAATGCTGGAAGATACCATTGTAGCGCATTACAAAGGAACAACTCTCGATGGTAATATTTTTGACGAGTCGTACGGGCGGGGAGAACCAATTGTATATCCTTTAAATCAGTTAGTAGCAGGCTGGCAGCAAACATTGGTGTTAATGCCGGTTGGCAGTAAATGGCAACTGTTTATTCCAAGCGATTATGCATATGGTGAGCGTGGTTCAGGTGGTGCCATTCCAGGTGGTGCTACACTTATTTTTGAAATGGAATTACTGGATGTAAAACCGGTAAAGAAATAATTTAAAGCTGTTAGCTGCGAGCTTTTAGCTGCTCGTAGCTAACAGCTAACTATTAAAAGCTTTTTCAAATGGATTTACGTTATCCCATTGGAGAATATGAACCTGTTCCTTTTAGCAATGAGTTGAAGGCTGAACGGTTAGCTGATATTCAGTTTCTTCCGGGTTTATTAGAAAGAGCCATTGAAAATCTGGATGAAGCCCAGCTTACTACGTCTTACCGTGATGGTGGCTGGACTGTAAGACAAGTGGTACATCATGTGGCTGACAGTCATTTGAATGCATTAAGCCGGTTGAAGTTTACGTTAACAGAAGATAATCCAACGGTAATGGGGTACGATGAAGTGAAATGGGCAGAAACAATTGAATATACAGTGTTGCCTGTAAATATTTCACTTACAATGATTCATACCATTCATGCCAAACTTGTTGCTCTCTTTTCAAACCTCAAAGACGAAGAGTGGAACAGAACTTATATTCATTCCGCTTCAAAAAAGCAATTTGATCTTTGGTATTTACTGGGTATGTACGCATGGCATGGCAAACATCATGCGGCGCATATTACTACGCTGAGAGAGAGAAAAGGATGGTAAAGTTTGATGTTTGAGATTTGAAATTCTTTAACACAATCATCATGGCAACAATCAAGCGTTTTGAAGATTTGGAGATATGGCAGATTGCAAGACGGCTATGTAAAGAAGTATTCTCACTTACTAATATTGGCCCGTTTTCAAAAGATTTTAAATTCAGAGATCAGATCCGTGCTTCATCAGGTTCCGTGATGGATAACATTGCAGAAGGTTTTGAACGATCTTCAAGACTTGAGTTTGTAAATTTTCTAAGTTTTTCAAAAGGTTCATCCGGCGAAATCAGATCACAACTATACAGGGCATTGGATGCAGAGTTTTGTACAGAATCAGAAGCAAATGATTTAATAAAAGAATATGAACAGCTTGCTCAAAAAATTGCCGGGTTTATTTCTTATTTAAATCAGTCCAGCCTTAAAGGACAGAAATTTAAGGATCGGGAGTAAGCTCTGACGTAAAGAATTTCAAACATCAAATTTCAAATATCAAACTGTTTTAAATTGAACTGGAAAACACTTTCTTCAAAATATTTATTTAAAGACAACTGGCTTACACTTCGTGTTGACAAATGTGAACGCCCCGATGGAAAAATTGTTGAACCTTATTATGTATATGAGTTCACCGATTGGGTAGCGGCTTTTGCTTTAACCAAGGACAATAAAGTGGTGATGATAAGGCAATACCGTCATGCATTAGGTGAAACCATTATTGAACTTCCGGGAGGTTGTGTGGATGCAACAGATAAATCTTATGAAGATGCAATTGCAAGAGAATTGCTGGAAGAAACAGGATACCAGTTTGAAAAAATTGAATTTCTTTGCAAAACTTCTCCGAATCCATCTACCAATAATAATCTTCTTCGTGCTTACCTGGCAACAGGTGGTGAGTTAATCAAAGAACAGCAATTAGATGATGCAGAAGATATTGAAGTGCTGCTGTTCTCAATTGAAGAAGTAAAACAATTGATCAGGGAAAATAAACTGATGCAGAGTATGCATGTAACGGCATTGCTGTATGGGTTGGAGAAGATAGGAGAGCTGAAGTATTAACTTTCCGTCTGACGTCATCGTCTGACGGAATAAAATGTAAAATATTCTGACGCCCGTCAGACGATGGCGTCAGACGGGTTGAATTACTTCTCCAACCAAAAACACACTTCCACAAACTAGAATCAAATCATCTGCTGATGCTTTTGTCAAAGTAACCCTGATTGCTTCATTCACATCAGCAAAGGTTTCTCCTTTCAGATCAAATGCAAGTGCTTTGGTTTGCAACTCACTTTCAGGTAATGCTCTTGGTATATGTGCTTTTGTAAAATAATAAGTGGCATTTTTTGGTAAGAGAGATAACACACTTGAAATGTCTTTGTCTTTTACCATACCGATAATGATATGTAACTGATGATAACTGCTTTTTTCAAGCTGAGCAGCAACCTGCTTCATGCCATCTTCATTGTGACCCACATCCAGTACAAGTGTTGGGTTATGGTGAATTACTTCCCATCTTCCGTGCAGGCCATTGATTTTTTTTGTTTGCTGTAAAGCCGACAGTAAATGCTGTTCATTGATCTTCCAATTTTGTTTTTGTAATTGTCTGATTGCTGAAAGAACGGTAAGTATATTTTTTGTTTGATAGATACCCGGTAAATCCAGTTCATAATGAAGTGTAGTGTATACTGCTTTTTCTTTTATATCAACCAACAATGATTCATTCATGTAATTGTTTAACAGTAAGCTGAATTCTTCCTGTGCATAATGCAGTTCTGCATTTTGTGTTTTTGCTTTTTGTTCAAACACATTCCTGCTTTCAGGAATTACTTCACCTATTACAACCGGGATATTTGGTTTGATGATACCTGCTTTTTCTGCTGCAATCAATTCCAATGTATCGCCCAGGAGATTCATATGATCCCAGCCGATATTCGTAATCACACTTAATTCAGGTGTAATGATGTTTGTGCTGTCTAACCGTCCACCCAATCCAACTTCAACTATGGCAATGTCAACATTTTTTTTTGCAAAGTATTCAAAAGCCATTGCAACAGTAATCTCAAAAAAAGATGGTTCAATTTCTTCAATCAGCGGTTGAATGCGTTGTGTAAAATCAATCACATATTCTTTCGGGATCATTTGCCCGTTGATCTTGATCCGTTCCCTGAAATCGTGTAAGTGAGGGGATGTATATAACCCTGTTTTATATCCTGCTGTTTGTAATATGGCCGCCAGCATATGACTTACCGAGCCTTTGCCATTCGTGCCGGCTACATGAACACTTTTAAACTTCTTATGCGGATTATCCAATGCTTCGCAAAGGATAATGGTATTGTGCAAATCCTTTTTGATGGCGGCGGCACCAATACGGCTGAACATAGGAAGCCGGGTAAATAAATACTCAATTGTCTCCTGGTAGGTCATGCCGCAAAGATAGAAGTTGATTACACCTGTTCCGCAACTTCTTCTTTATGCCCGGGGCAATTTAAATGTAAACGTACTGCCTTTGCCTAATTCACTTTCAACACGGATATCTCCACCATTCTTTTTCAGAAACTCTTTGCAGATCATTAAACCTAACCCCGTTCCGGCCTCATTGGCAGTGCCCTTTGTTGTAAAATACTCATCGCCAAAAATTTTGTTTCTCTGTTCTTCACTCATACCTGTGCCTGTATCTTTTACATAAACTTCTATTTCATCGTTCAGTTCTTTTATATCAACTGAAACCTCTCCATTTTTCGGGGTAAATTTAATAGCATTTGAAACAAGATTTCGAAGCACTACTTCCATCATTTCCTTATCTGCATAAATATAAACCGGCTTTTCAGCTTTTGAATGAATATACACCTGCTTGTTCTCAGCCTGCAACCGAACCAGTTGCTGTACATCATGAATGAGTGTGCTGAGATCAATCAGTTGCGGATCAACTGACTCGCCTTTCATCTGGCTCTTGGCCCATTGCAGCAGATTTTCCATTAAGTCGGTTGTGTATTGCAGGTCTTTTACAACATCCGGTATCAGTAATTTCACTTCGTCGGCCGGTATATCATAATCCTGCACACTTTTAAACAAATTGCGCAAGCCATATAAAGGAGTACGGACATCATGCGATATCACAGAAAATAATTTTGTTTTAAGATTGTTCAGTTCAGCCAGTTCTTCTTTTTGGCTTTCAATTTCCTGGTTATACCTGTATAGTTCTTCATTGCTGTTTAATATTTCAGATTGGTATTCTTTATTTTCTTTTTTAATCATGAACAGGCCTGCAAAAATAAGTCCAATGGAAACGAGATGATTGAATACATGAAACGGGTAATTGATTTCAGCCATTACAAAGCTGTAGTTTCGCTGCACAATGAATACCATAAAATAACAGAAGAGAGAAATAAAAGCTGCCAGAAGAATGTACCTGAGTTCCTGTAAAAAGAAAACAGCAAATACTGCGTAGAGGATAAAAAACAGCTCAATCCCAACATCAATATGCCCAATATAAACAAGAGATGTGATACATGGGTAGGAAATAAAATACCACATCATGGCAAAATGATACCTCCCTTTATAATTGGCCAGCAATACAATAAAACTAATAAAGGCAGGTGAAATGGCAACCACCCATGCAATTGGCGGTAAGTATCCCTCGTTGATAATAGCTAAAGCCGTAACAGTGATACCTGTTAAAAATCCAAATGAGTTGAGGAGGTTGAAAATGCCTAAACGACGTTTGGCATAACTATCCATTTCTTCGGTATAACCAATTTCTTTAATGGTTAAAATAAAGGCAGATAGCTTTTTCAAAAATGAAGTAGAAGCAATTCTGTTCATTTTGAGCTGGTTTAAATGGGTGACGATTATGGGCTTTTCTGCAGGATTATCGGATGCTGTGATTCAAGGGTTACTACTCACCTACGTAATCATTTCAGCCTCGGATTTCTGCGAAATGTAAAACGTAGAAATTACAGTAAAAGTATGTTGGAGAGGGAAGCTTTTAAAAATGAGTCGATTATGTAATTACAGCCTTCTGAGTATAAGAATGAATCGTTTATTTTAAAGTTAAACTGAACAGTAACAGTTGATTCTTCATCTGCTTAAACTAAATGCTCCTCAGATAATTACTGATGGGATCTTTGTAAGTCTGACTTTGGGCAGGTGATTATTTACTTCGCCTTAATCAACAAATAAATAGAATAGGCTACACCTGTTCCCTGTAAAAGCATTCCTGCTGTAAGTGCAATATCAGCAAAAGATAAATGAATAATTTTTGCCCATGCACCAAAGATGGTGATAAAAACTCCGCACAAAAACAAAATGAGTGGGATCCTGAATTGTTGAATCATCAGATTAAGTTAGTCATTTACCTTAAAG
>JANOIQ010000026.1:0-4821 GCA_031407835.1 Chitinophagaceae bacterium | reverse complement strand
ATTCATAATACGGGTGTTGCATTTAGTTTATTGGATGGTGCAGGAACTGATATGACGATTCTTGGCTCTTATACAATTAATGGTACAATGCCGTCGGGAACCAGTACGATTCGTGTTGAAACAAATGCGTCTGTTTTTGCAACTTCAAATACCGGAGGACAATCAGATGATTTTGCATACAGTCCGAGAGTTACGTTTGCTAATCTATCTAATTTCTATTGGTCGGGTGGAACATTTGATGCACTGAATATTACATATTTCCCAAATAGTGGGCCCAATGATCGTCCGAGATTTATTATTTATAGTAATGTTGGAATTGTAGGCTCTGCATCACAAACAACAATTAATGGGTATTTAGATGTGAGAGCAAATATTACTTTCCAGAGTGCAGGTACTAAAATATTCCGAGATGGAATTATTACCTCTGGAGGCGCAATACTTACTCAATCAAACACATCAGGACAGTTTATCATGAATGGTGTCTTTGCAAATCTGGGTGGAGCCGGTATAATTAACTTGAATGGGCCAGGTCTTGTATTGGCAGCAGGTTCAGAGGGAGGCCTAATCGCAAATCAACAAATCACCAATTCAACCTTTACAGTTAACGGTACATTATTCGCTTATGAATATCAACTAACCGGTTCAACCAACTTTAACTTAACCGGCACACTTTATACAAGACATGCCAATGGAATTTCTTTAACCGGCACCTTAGCAAATACGGGTACAAAAGTACTTGGACCTAATTCAACTATTGTGTACGATCGGCTTTTAGCAGAAGGCGATCAACAATTTACCAGCAGAACTGATTATGCCAATGTGTATATCTATGGTGGATCACAAAAAGTACTGAATGGCCCCTCCACAATGAGTGGTTTACTTTCACTTAACAA
This sequence comes from Chitinophagaceae bacterium, assembly GCA_031407835.1. GTDB lineage: Bacteria > Bacteroidota > Bacteroidia > Chitinophagales > Chitinophagaceae > Lacibacter. Next base: position 3,928 of record JANOIQ010000026.1, on the reverse strand, counting down.
TGGCAGGGTTGTAACAACAACTACCAATCTTTTAACCATTTCAGCAACGGGTTCCTCAACTGGTGGAGGCATCAATTCTTATGTTACCGGCCCTTTGCGTAAAATCGGAAATACCGGCTTTGTATTTCCAGTTGGTAAATTTGTTGAATCAACAACGGATCATTACAGAACCATTTCCATTTCTGCACCGGATAATCTTGCCGATGAATTTACTGCTGAATTCATCAGGGGAAATGCTCGTTTGCTTGGTGCTAATACTGCAATTAATTTACAACGTGTAAGTCAATGTGAATACTGGACGCTGAATCATGTAAATAGCGGAGTAGCTACTGCCGTTAGTGTAACAATTGGCTGGACACCTCAAAGTCCCTGCAACGTCAGCTATGTGACAGATCTCCCGTCTTTAGTAATCGCTCATTTTAATGGTACAAGTTGGGATAACTACGGTGGAGGTGGATCTGCAACAGGATTTCCAAGTCCTGGTGCAGGCACAATTACATGGAATTTGGTGAATACCTTCAGTCCTTTTGCATTAGGTACAACAAGTGTGGCACTGAATCCATTACCTCTCGATCTTTCCAGTTTTTCAGCCAGGGCAAAGAATAGGGAAGTGGTTATTGACTGGCATGTGATGAATAATGATGAGCAGGAAGAATATATTCTTGAACGAAGTAAGGATGGACTGAATTTTGAACAATTAAGAAAGGTTCCAGCTAAAGTTATTTTAAACCAGGCAGCTTATACCGAAATTGATCCGCAACCTTTTCAGGGCTGGAACTACTATCGGTTAAGGGCCATTGACAAACTCGACCTGGAAAAAACATCTTATACTGTAAAGGTGTGGTTTGGGTCAGCTGAGGTGATCAAGATCAGTCCAAACCCGGTTTCAGAAAAAATTGTCATTAATTTGTCCGAACCAAGCAGCATATCTGAAGTTGAACTTGTCAATATATCCGGTCAGGTGTTACAGAAGATAACCATAGTTCAGTTTTATACTGAATTCAACATATCCCACTTGCAAGCGGGATTCTATTATCTCCGTTTCCTGGGCAAAAACGGGCTTACAATAAAGTCTTTTGTCAAGAATTGACGACCCGAAACCAACTGCAAAAAAACCCCCTCTTCAAGAGGGGGTTTTTATTTGAAATCATTTTTAATTGATAACTACACCGCAAAACTTTCGCCACATCCACAGGTACGGCTGGCATTGGGATTGTTGAAATGAAAACCCTTACCGTTCAAACCATCGCTGAAATCAAGTGTTGTGTTATAGAGGTAAAGGAAACTCTTCATATCCGTTACCACCTTCACTCCGTTATCTTCAAATACCTGGTCGTTGGGCTTAGATTCATTGTCAAAATCAAGCTTATAGCTTAAGCCGCTGCAACCACCGCCCACAACACTTACACGGAGAAAATACTCTGCATCAGCCCCCACATTAGCCTGCTGCTTTAAGTGAGACACTTTTTCCTTTGCTTTATCTGTAACGAAAATCATAATCTGCTTTTTTAAATAGTAACAACAAACAGACCATTTGGTTGCTGCCTGACTTCTTGTCTGCAAAATTAAACAAATCTTCGACTATCAATCTCTCTATCCTCTGCACGAGAGGGGCATTCGTGTTTTAAAATAAAGAAGTAGTGGATAGGGGTGGGTTTTGAGTTCAAAAAGGTGAAAAACAGCCCTTCACCTTTACATACTTTTTGTTTCCTCCCTTAGCAACCCGACCATCTCCGTAACTACTTTAATTGTCCGCTCAATTTCCTGCTCTGTGGTCATGATCCCCAAACTGAAGCGGATGGAGCTCCTCGCTTCTTCATCAGACAGGCCCATTGCTTTCAGTACATGACTTGGGTCTGTTGAAGCACTTGTACAGGCACTGCCGCTGGATACTGCTATTTCTTTGCTGATAGCAGTAAGCAGGGTTGTTCCGTTTATTCTACTAAAGCAAAGGTTGGTTGTTGAAGGGAGGCGATGGTTGGAATCTCCGTTGATTTTTACAGCCTCGAGTTGCAGCAATGGGTTTTCTAATTTATCCCTCAGTAGCTGTAAATTCTCCTGTTTTATTTTCATTTCAAGCCGGGCAAGTTCTGCGGCCTTACCAAAGCCAACAATGCCCGGTACGTTCAAGGTTCCGCTTCGCATGGTCCGTTCATGTCCACCTCCATCTATTTGTGCTTTGATGGTTACCCTCGGGTTTTTCCTTCTTACATATAAAGCACCAACGCCTTTGGGCCCGTATATTTTGTGCGATGAAAAAGCCATCAGATCTATTTCATCTTTCAACACAGTAACGGGAATTTTTCCAACAGCCTGTGTAGCATCGCAGAAAAAAAGAACCTTCTTTTCTTTTGCAATTGCTCCGATCTCTTTCACCGGATGAACAACACCAGTTTCATTATTTGCATACATCAATACAATTAATATAGTTGAAGGGGTGATTGCTTTTTGCAGCTCATTCAAATCGATCATCCCTTTTTCATTCACAGGAAGATAAGTAACTGCAGCTCCTTTTTTTTCTAATGCTGCACAGGTATCAAGCACTGCTTTATGTTCAGTAACACAGGTAATGATATGATTTCCTTTTGAAGCATAGGCTTCAGCAACTCCTTTAATGGCAAGATTGATGCTTTCGGTTGCACCAGATGTAAATACTATTTCTTCTTTTACGGAACCAATCAATTTTGCAATCTGTTCACGGGCAATGGCTACTGCTTCTTCTGCCTCCCATCCATAAGCATGTGAGCGACTGGCAGCATTCCCAAATTTTTCAGTGAACCAGGGCAGCATGCTTTCCAGCACACGGAAATCAACTGCTGTGGTAGAGTTGTAATCGAGATAAATGATTTGCTGCGGTTTGCCCTGCATCATGTAAAGTTAAAGCTGATGAACGTAAATTGCTGTCAAATTAAAACCCATGCAAAAGGTAGAGCATATCGGTATTGCAGTGAAAAGCCTGGAGGTTTCCATTTCTTTATTTGAAAAACTGCTGAACACAACCTGCTATAAAACCGAGCTGGTTGAAAGCGAACAGGTGAATACCGCTTTTTTTAAAAAGGGTGAAACGAAAATTGAATTACTGGAAAGTCTTACTGCCGATGGTGTGATTGCAAAGTTTATTGAAAAGAAAGGAGAGGGGATGCACCATATCGCTTTTGATGTAACAGATATCGAAGCAGAGATGGAACGTCTGCAGGCAGAAGGGTTTATTCTACTCAACGAGAAACCAAAGCAGGGCGCTGATAATAAACTGGTTTGTTTCCTGCATCCCAAAACTACCAATGGAGTGTTGATCGAATTATGTCAGGAAAGAAAATGAATTTATGTAAGTACCGTTTCCATCTGCATACTTCTTGATCCTTTAATTAAAATATGAGCATGCTCAAAATGTTGTTCCAGAAACCATTCCTTTGCTTCTGCTGATGTATTGAAATTAAAAAACGGGTGTTCAACTTTTGCATAATCGCCGCCCACTAATACAACTGCATCCCATTTGTATTGCTGTATCAGTTTAATGATTTCTTTGTGTTCTTTCATACTTGCATCTCCCATCTCAGCCATACCTCCCAGCATTAGTATTTTTTTCTCAGCATGCATACGGGCAAAATTTTCTATTGCCAGTTTCATACTGCTGGGGTTTGCATTGTAGGCATCAAGAATAATTTTATTGGTTCCGCTTTCAATTAACTGCGAACGGCTGTTGGAAGGCCGATAATTTTCAAGTGCCAGCTTTATTTTTTCAACAGGTACATGAAAGTATTGTCCAACACTTACTGCTGCCAATACGTTTGGCAAATTATAATCTCCCACCAAATGCGATTCTATAATACCGATTGCTTCATCACTTGTGATCTCTACTTTCAAAAAAGGTTCACTGATCAGCAGTTGTCCTGTGGTTTCTGCATTAACGGTGCCATAGGTAATCTGA
>JANOIQ010000611.1:0-12831 GCA_031407835.1 Chitinophagaceae bacterium | reverse complement strand
GGCCGATAAGAAGAAAAGATTTTTCATGCTGCTGATTAACGAAAGATTCATGTGTTTGTTGTGAGGTTCTGTGCCTGAAATTCGTGAAATTTGTACCATGAAGATATTCATAGCGCAGCAAAATTATCATATTGGCAATTTTGAAAGTAATACACGGAAAATAATTGATGCAATTGAAGTGGCAAAAGCACAGGGCGGCGAGATCATTATGTTCAGTGAATTGAGTGTGTGCGGATATCCTCCAAGGGATTTTTTAGAGTTCAAGGATTTTCTGAATAAATGCAACGAATCAATTGATAAGATTAAACAGCATGCTGATACCATTGCTGTGATTATGGGAGCACCTGATAGGAATAAACGGACCCAGGGAAAGGATCTGCATAATGCTGCCTGGTTTCTGTATGAGAAAGAAGTGAAAGCTGTGATTCATAAAACCTGTTTGCCCAACTATGATGTGTTTGATGAGTATCGTTATTTTGAACCGGCATACGACTGGAACATTGTTGAGTTTAAAGGAAAGAAATTAGCAATTACGATTTGTGAAGACATCTGGAACCTGGGCAATAACCCCTTGTACAGAAATTGCCCGATGGATGAACTGATGGAATATAAGCCGGATGTAATGCTGAACATCTCTGCTTCACCTTTCGATTATACGCATGTGGAAGACAGAAAGGCTATTGTGAAATTGAATGTGCAGAAATACAAATTGCCGATGATCTATTGCAATTGTGTGGGCAGTCAAACAGAGATTGTATTTGACGGTGGCTCTTTGATTTTTGATAAAGATGCAAACATGATCAAACAGCTTTCTTTGTTTAAGGAAGAATTAAAAGCAGTTGAATTAAATGAAGATGGATATTTTACAGAAGCTGTTACAGCTTATGCTGATACATTGCCCAATGAAGAATTAAGTCCTGCCCATTTAGCCGAAACCTTATGTATTGCTGAAATACATGATGCCATTATTCTCGGCATTAAAGATTATTTTAAAAAGATGGGTTTCAGTAAAGCCATCCTCGGCAGCAGTGGTGGTATTGACAGTGCTGTAACATTAGCGCTGGCATGCATAGCCTTAGGTAAAGAAAATGTAAGAGCCATCTTAATGCCTTCGCAGTATTCAACAAACCATAGTGTTAGTGATGCTGAACAGTTGAGTAAGAATCTAGATAATCCTTATGATATTGTTCCCATCAAAAATATATATGACTCGTTCTTAACTGAACTGAAACCTATCTTTCAAGACCTGCCTTTCAGTTTAGCTGAAGAAAATATTCAAAGCCGTTCAAGAGGGAACTTGCTGATGGCCATTGCCAATAAGTTTGGATACATCTTACTCAACACATCTAACAAAAGTGAACTGGCAACCGGTTATGGAACCCTATATGGTGATATGGCCGGTGGTATTGGTGTGCTGGGCGATTGCTATAAACTGCAGGTATATGAACTGGCGAAGTACATCAACAGGAATGAAGAAATTATTCCTGATAACATCATCACTAAAGCACCAAGTGCCGAGTTGAGGCCGGGTCAAAAAGATTCTGATTCACTACCTGATTATTCCATCCTCGATAAAATACTTTACCAATACATCGAACGCAGACAAGGCCCCAATGAAATCAAAGCAATGGGCTATGATGCGGCCTTAGTTGACCGGGTGCTGAAAATGGTGAATGTAAATGAATACAAACGTAACCAGTTTTGTCCCATCATCCGTATTTCACCCAAGGCATTTGGTGTAGGAAGAAGAGTGCCCATTGTTGGAAAATATCTTTCATAAAAATAAGTGTATGCAAAAAGAGGGATTCGCTATCAGTACTGAAACAAGTTTCTTTAACCTGGAGTATATTCATGAGTTTCTTTCTAACTCTTACTGGGCAGAAAATATTCCCATCGAAACGGTACAGAAATCAATTGACAATTCGATAAGCTTTGGTGTATTTCATTTGGGCAGGCAGATTGGTTTTGCAAGAGTAATTACCGATAAAACCACATTTGCTTACCTCGCTGATGTATTTATTGATGAGGCTTATCGTGGTCAGGGATTGAGTAAATGGCTGATGGAAGAAATCATGGCTCATGAAGATCTGCAGGGACTTCGTCGCTTTATGCTCGCCACCCGTGATGCACATGGATTATACACCCAGTTTGGATTTTCAGCATTAACAAATGCCGACAGGTGGATGCAGATTCATCAAACAGATGTTTACAAACCATCAGTTGATTGATCGTTGCTCTTCTCCTCTTCATCAGTTACCTTTGCCGCAAATTTTGAACTATGTTACAATTGGCATTTATCCGCCAAAACAGGGATTTGGTGAAAGAAAGACTGGCAGTAAAAAACTTTACTGATCTGGATACGATTGATGAAATCATTGAACTGGATGAGCAACGCCGTAAAAAGCAACTGGAAAATGATGACCTCGCAGCGAAAGTAAATGCAGCATCCAAAGAAATCGGCATGCTAATGGGTAAAGGGGAAAAAGAAACTGCTGAACGAAAGAAAACAGAAGTATCGCAGTATAAAGAATCCTCCAAACAAATAGCTGAGGATTTAAATACGCTGGAGCAACAAGTGAATGATTTGTTGATTCGTTTACCGAATCTTCCATCCATGTTAGTTCCTGTTGGTAAAACACCAGAGGATAATGTGAACGTAAAACAAAGCGGTACTGACCCGGTGTTACCAGCCAATGCAGTTCCTCATTGGGATTTGATTAAACAATATGACATTGTGAATTTTGAATTGGGTGTAAAAATTACCGGCAGTGGTTTTCCTGTGTACAAAGGAAAAGGGGCAAAATTACAACGTGCACTCATCAGTTATTTTTTAGATTATAATACTGCTGCTGGATATACTGAATATATTCCGCCATACATGGTGAATGAAGCAACAGCTTACGGTACAGGACAACTGCCCGATAAAGAAGGACAGATGTATTATATGCCGGCTGATAATTTTTATATGATCCCAACAGCCGAAGTACCGGTGACGAATATTTACCGTGATGAGATTGTGAAAGAAGCAGAATTGCCAATTAAAATGACAGCTTACACACCCTGTTTCAGACGAGAAGCAGGAAGTTTTGGTGCAGATGTTCGAGGCCTGAACCGTGTTCACCAATTTGATAAAATTGAAATTGTACAGATCGTTAATCCGGGAAAAAGTTATGAAGTGCTGGATGAAATGGTGGCACATGTAGAAAAACTAATTCAAACGCTGGGATTGAAATACCGCATTCTCCGTTTGTGTGGCGGTGATATGAGCTTTACCTCTGCTCTTACTTATGATTTTGAAGTGTGGAGCGCAGCACAGAAGAAATGGTTAGAATGCAGCAGTGTTAGCAACTTTGAAAGCTACCAGACAAACAGAATGAAGATCCGGTTCAAAGATTATAAGGGCAAAACACAGTTACTCCATTCATTAAATGGAAGTTCATTGGCCTTGCCAAGAATTTTGGCAGCACTGCTTGAAAATAATCAAACTGAAAATGGAATTGTTATTCCTGAAGTATTGAGAAGTTATTTTGGTGCTGATATATTGAATTAGAAAAAGAAACTTGAGATAAAGTAAAATGCCCCGAAATTATTTTCGAGGCATTTTTATTGAAACAGGTTGAGTTGTTTATCTGAAACTTGCTCTTGGTCCACCAACTGCATATGTTGCCTGCATACGTGTTTTTTGTCCAACGCTGAACATATACATACATGCATCATCTGTATAATCCATGTAGTTCATGGTCATTTCTACAGGAGTTCCGGTACATGTACTTAAATGCCCTGCGGCAGGGCAGCCGTAATTTGCAGTATTATGAAGAGGAGTATCGCCAACCTGATCATTACCGCAAGTGGCATCTCCCCAAATATGACGAAGGTTTAACCAATGACCAACTTCATGTGTTGCGGTTCTGCCTTTATTGAAAGGTGCAGCAGCAGTTCCTGTTCTTCCTGTAGCATTATCATCCAATACTACACCATCAGTTGCTGAACTCCCGCCAGGAAACTGAGCATAACCTAAAATACCACCACCCATATTACAAACCCAGATATTCAGTTTTGTAGTTGGGCTCGTTGGAGCAATACCTTTTGCATTCTTTTTCATTGCATCGTTTGTACCCCAACTGGTTGTGTTAGTACTTCTGCGGTTAACTGTTTCCAGCACAAAACGAATTGCGGTGTTGCCGGATTTTACACTGTTGTAAGTTGAAGTGAGATTATAATCTGCATTGGTAGCTGCAAAGTCTTCATTCAGTACATCAATCTGTGATTGCAATTGTGCCAATGAAACATTTTGTGCAGCTGTTCTGTAAAGAACATTGAATACAACAGGAATTTCCATTGTACCATCGGGGAGTAAACGGTAGGCAGCAGGGTTTTTTTCAAAATCCCTTGTGAATTTTTCTATCGCTTCCATTCTTGACTCAAGACCGGGATCGGCTTTTAATTGTTCCTGCAATACTTCATAAGAAGCGCATTGACGTTGCAAAACAGCAGTTTCAGGTTCAGTGGCTTCCTGTTCGCCGGAGGTGCTTTTGTTACAAGCTGCAAACACTACAATTGCAATAAATGCAAAGAGAGAAAATCTTTTCATGTTGAATTGGTTGGTTTAAGTTAAAAAAGGAATTATGAATTTAACTTTTTTTCACTAACAAATGTAAGCTGCGGGTATGTTTTTTTTAAAATATTGCTGCTAAGGGATTTATACGATGAATTAATACCCGGACTTTGTACAGTTTCTGCTTCTTTCTGTTCCTAATTTTTTCTTAATACACAATTGGTTAGCTTTTTTCTGATGGCGACCAACCTATTATTGCAGTTCATCAAAACTTCGTAACCATGCAAAAGATTTTTACACTCTGCGTATTGTCTATTCTTTGTTTTTCAGCAACTGCACAATTTAAAAAAGGGGATAAAGTGCTGGGCTTTGGATTGAATGTTCAGGCAAGTACAAGTGAAACGAATAATTTATCGGTGCAGCAAACAAACAAAAGTTCAGGATTTAACGTGTCCGTTGAATTAGGAATCGCTAAAAAAGAAAACAGGCTCAACGGCTTTTTTATTGGAACAGGTTATGGAGCTACTAAGCAGAAATTTTCAACTGCCCCAGCATCAAATTCAACGTATAACTCTTTTAATGTGGATGGTGGTTATTTCACGAGGATATATAAGGCACTTGGGAAAAGCTTTTTTGTTTTTGGTGAAGGAAGGGCACGATTGAATTATTCAAGGGATAATTACAGCATAAGCACAGGTAATCCTGATGCGCAGCAATACGGAATAAATCTAGGTCTTTATCCCGGTCTTGCTTATAAATGGAATAACAGATTTTTATTTGAACTCCGCTTTGCAGATTTCGTAAGTGTTGGCTATTCCCAACGGGAAACAAAACCAATCAATAATAAAAAAGATGTTCAGCGAAACTTTTCACTTGGCACAAGCTTGGGTCTTGGATACTTAAGTAATATTGGCATCGGTACGAAATGGATTCTGTAATTCAATCATTATAAAAACTCCTGTAACTGAAGAGGCAATTCCCCTGCCTCTTCTTTTTTTATTTTCCGGTTCATTACATAAAACCAGAGAGGTGGAATATGTGCAAGTATCATCATACCGGGATAACCGGTTGGCATTTGTGGCGAATCATTGTGATGACGGAGAAGCTGGTATTTACGGCTGGCGAGATAATGATGATCACTGTGGCGGCTTAGTTCAAATAACATTAATCGTCCAATGATATGATCACTGTTCCAGCTGTGATGCGGCATGGCCCTTTCATAATTTCCACGTTCATTTTGTCTTCGGCTCAGCCCATAATGTTCAATATAATTCACACATTCAAGTAACAGAATTCCCATCAAAGCCGCAGCGATATAAAACAGCAGGATCTTCCATCCAAACACAAAAAAGATCAGCGTAATGAATATCAGTTGCAGCAATTGTGCCTGTAGCATTTCATTTTGCAAACTAAAAACCGGCTTTCCTTTTTGCTGCATTTCCTTATTAGCAATTTTCCATGCACTGATATAGCTGAATAAAATTGTTCTTGGATAAAAGGCAAATACACTTTCATTATACCTTCCGCTGGAAGGATCTTCATCTGTTGCTACATTTTTGTGATGACCCTTATTATGCTCAATAAAAAAATGAATGTACTGTGATGTGAGCAGAAGTGATTTGGCCAGCAATTGTTCAAACCTGTTTACCCTATGCCCCAGTTCATGCGCCACATTAATTCCAAAAATGCCGCAAAGAAATCCCATACTCATGATGCGGCCGGTAATATCAGCCCGGCTTAAATTTTCTTCTTTCAAAGAAAAAAGAAAAACAATCAGCATCAGGTATTGTAAAGGAACAATCAGGTATAAAATATAATCATAGGTTTTATCGACTTTCACCATTTCTTCTTCGGCAGCAGATAAATTTTTTGATGCAGGTTTCAGAAACAATTCCAGGAAAGGGATGAAAACAAATCCATAAATAACCGGCAGAAATGTAATCCAGCCAGTTTGGTGAAAGGCAAACCAGGTAAGTATAAAAACAAGAAAAGGACTGAAATATTTATATGGCCGTACATTCATGAACTGAAGTTATAAAATTAACAGAGCAGAGTAAAAGATTTTCCTTCTTTCCTGCGTTTACATTAAACCAATCAGTTTTTTTAAGGTCGTAACCCAATAATAATACTACATGTCGGTATCAGTACAGTTGAAGAACCAGCATTTACTCTGGCGGGCGGGCTTTGGCCCTGCCGTTGAACAATGGAATGATCTTGCTAAAGTTTCCCCTTCAAAATTGTATGAGGCTTTGGAAAAAGCTTCACGCAAAGAACCCATGCCACTGAAAGTGGCAGAGAATGTGGTGGAAGGCCTGATGAATGGAATTGATGGAATTCGGAGAACAGAAATGAGTAAGGAGCAAAAGCAGCAGTTGCAGAAAAAATCAAGGGAAGAAATCCGTAATCTCAACCTGGAGTGGCTTGATGAAATGGTGAACAGTGAGCAACAGTTGCGGGAAAAACTTGCTTTCTTCTGGCATGGACATTTTGCCTGCCGCAACCTTAATGCATTTTATCAGCAGGATTTAATCAATATCATCCGTAAAAATGCATTGGGGAATTTCGGAACAATGCTGAAAGAAGTAAGCCGCAGTGCAGCCATGCTTGCATTCCTAAACAATCAGCAGAACCGAAAACAAAAACCCAATGAAAATTTTGCCCGTGAAGTAATGGAACTTTTTACCATGGGCAGGGGCAATTACACAGAGAAAGATATTAAAGAAGCTGCCCGTGCTTTTACAGGCTGGCAGTTTAAGATAAACGGTGAATTTATATTTCGTGCTAATTTTCACGACGATGGAGTGAAAACTGTTTTGAATAAAACCGGAAATTTTGATGGGGATGATGTGCTGGATATTTTACTTGAACAAAAACAAACAGCTACTTATATTACTACAAAGCTGTATCGCTTCTTTGTTAATGATGAAGTGGATAAAGAAAAAGTAAAATGGCTGGCTGACCGCTTTTATAAATCGGGCTATGAAATTTCTGCATTGCTGAAAGATATTTTTACTGGTGATTGGTTTTATGACCAAAAGAATATTGGCACCAGGGTAAAATCTCCGGTTGATTTACTGGTTGGTATTCGCCGTGCAATGCCGATGCAGATTGAAAACGAGGAAGCACAATTGTATCTGCAAAAGATTCTGGGGCAAATTTTGTTTTATCCTCCCAACGTTGCCGGCTGGCCGGGTGGTTTTAACTGGATCGACAGTTCATCACTCATGTTCCGTTTACGGGTTCCTCAACTGATTGCTTTCAAAGAAGCATTTAACATTCGTGCAAAGAATGATGATGATCAGGAAATGGGCCGCATGCAGGCCGCTAACAAAACAGGAGGAAAAATCATTCAGACAACTATTAAGTGGGAGCCTGCCATGAAGCAACTTGAAAAAGTGCCAAGAGAAAATTTATTATCAGCCATTTCAACATTGATGTGGCAAACAGATGGTTCGAAAATGAATAAAGTGATGCTGGAAAAATTCACCGATGCATCCAGCAGAGAACGATATGTGCAAACAGCCATTATTCAATTAATGTGTACTCCGGAATACCAGATGTGTTAAAACAAGTTGTTAGCGGTGAGCTTTGAGCTGCGAACCGCAACAGGAATTAATAAACGAATTTTTCATGCTGTGTAAATTGCTTACAGCTCACAGCTGATAGCTAAAAGCTTTTTTATGTATATACAACGTAAAGATTTTATTCAACTTGGTTCTCTTGCAACAGCATCCTTACTGATGCCGCAGTTTTTAAAAGCATTTGAATCGGGGATACTTGTGCCACCGGGAAATAAAGTAACGGTCATCATTCAATTGAGTGGTGGTAATGATGGGTTGAACACGGTGATTCCTTTCAGGAATGATCTGTATTACAGCAATCGTCCAAAGTTGGGTATTCAGAAAACTGCTGCATTGTCGTTGACCGATGAAGCAGGTTTACATCCATCACTCACTGCGTTCAAAGAATTTTATGATGATGGAAATCTGGGTATTTTTAACAGTGTAGGTTATCCGAACCCGGATAAAAGTCATTTCCGCAGTATGGATATCTGGCATACAGCCAGCGATAGTAAGGATTACTGGAACACCGGTTGGGTGGGTCGTTACTTAGATGCTCAATGTAAAGGCTGTGATAAACCAACTCAGGCATTGGAAATTGATGATGTGCTGAGTCTTGCATTAAAAGGCGATCAGATCAAAGGATTGGCATTGGAAGATCCAAGACGGTTGTATAATACCAGCCAGGAAAAATATTTCAAAGAAATCTTAGCGCAGCATAAAAACGATGCACATGAACAGCCGGTTGATTATTTATACAAAACCATGGCTGAAACCATTTCAAGCGCTGATTATATTTTTAAACAGAGCAAGCAACGTCCTTCTTCTGAAACCTATCCCAATTCTGATTTAGGCAAAGGATTAAAAACAATTGCTTCACTTATTTTCAGTGAAATAAATACCAAAGTATATTATATCTCACTTGGAAGTTTTGATACGCATATTAACCAGGAAGCACAGCAGAAACGTTTGTTCACTGATTTGAATGACTCCGTAAAAGCATTTGTAAAAGATCTGAAAAGTAATAACCGTTTTAATGATGTGTTGTTGTTTACTTTTTCTGAATTTGGAAGAAGAGTAGCGCAAAATGCAAGCGCAGGTACCGATCATGGCAAAGCGAATAATATGTTTTTTATTGGTGGTGGCTTAAAGAAGCAGGGTATTTATAATCCATTACCCGATCTTACTAATCTGGATGATGGAGATGTGAAGTTTCAACTGGATTTTAAACAGGTGTATACAACGGTATTAAATAAATGGCTGGGTGCTGATGCTGATCTTATATTGAAGCAGCAAATTAAACCGCTTGATTTTATTTAGAGAGAATCTTGTTTGTTTTTGGAGTTAGCTCTGCGTAAAATTACCGCTTCAAGATTAGGTGGAAACTCCTATTGTTTAAGGACTCTGACACATCTATATTTGTATGGTCCAATATTCAGAGAAACTAAACATCGTCCAATTCCTATGGAAGTATCATATTTCTTCCGCAAAAGAAGGCTTCATGCCTTTAGTATTGAGTCATTATTTGACAATGTGTTTACGCAGGTAAATACGCAAAGCAACTTTCAGGCTAAGAAAGTTGAAGTGCCATCAATACTAAACATTTTCAGCAACATTTTTAAGGCAGGTACAAATCAGAGTACGATTAATCATATAACAGGTGATATTCATTATGTATCACTGGGAATGAAGAAACGGAATACTGTTCTCACCATTCATGATTGTGTGTTTCTTACCAAGTACTGCAAATGGGATATGAAATACTGGATGTTTAAATTATTCTGGTACCAGTTACCCATGTGGCGTGCAAATACTATTACAGTAATCAGTGAAAAAACAAAAAGAGAACTGATTAAGTTAACAGGTGTAGATGCAGATAAAGTAAAAGTGGTTCCTAATTTTTTTGATCCACGGTTTCAATTTACACCAAAGGAATTTAATGCACAAAAACCCCGCTTGCTCCAAATAGGTACAAAAGATAATAAGAACATTCAGCACCTGGCTGTTGCATTAAAAGGCATCAATTGTGAGCTGCATATAATTGGCAGCCTTGATGTAGATACGCAACTGACGCTGCAGGAAAATAAAATAGATTATAAGAGCTATACCAATCTTTCATTTGATGAATTAAAGAATCAATACGAATTGTGTGATATGGTTGTGTTTGCATCTACCTATGAAGGGTTTGGATTGCCGATACTTGAAGCATGTGCTGTTGGCCGTCCTTTAGTAACAAGCCGTATTTCACCAATGGATGAAATTGCAGATAATGCAGCCTGTAAAGTAAATCCTTATAATGTAATTGATATCCGCCGTGGTATTTTAAATGTAATTGAAAATGCAGAATACCGTGATCAGCTGGTAAACAATGGCTGGAAGATGCGTTATAAATACAGCATTGATAATATCACTGCCAAATACACCGACCTCTACGAAGAAATTGCTGCACAACCTGCACCCGATTTCTTTATGCTGCGCCAGGCAAAAGCTGCCGCATCATTTCTTGGTTTGGTTTAAACCTTGTACTTACTTACCCGTTTTTATAGTTGTTGTTAAGAAAAGAAGCCTCTGTCAAGAGGCTTTTCTTTTTTATAAAATCTCCGGAGGTTTAGATTATCAGGATCATTATTCTTTCAGCTTTTCATTTTTCTTTATTCCAATTCGGTACAGTGTGTAACCCATGAATATAAAGAAGGCAGCACCCAGAAGATAATAACCATTTTGGCTTATTGAATTTACTAAACCATGTTCAGCATTGATATAACTCAGTGCTTTTGTAACATTATCATTCACCGAAAGGATGGCAACCAATACGCCTGCCAATGCACCTCCGGCAACTAAACCAGTTGCAAATAAATTACCTTTTCCAAGATCTTCTTCTTCTGCAGAAATTTCCTCGCCGGCTTTCTTCTTTTTCATATCAACCAGGCCACGTATTGCTCCACCAAAAAAGATAGGCAGTGTTGTTGATAAGGGTAAGTACAAGCCAACAGCAAAGCTTAATGATTTAATGCCGCATAGTTCCATGGTAATAGCAATAAAAACTCCTACCAATACAAACTGCCAGTCAAGGTTGAAGGAAAGAATGCCTTTAATTAATGTAGCCATCAGTGTTCCTTGTGGTGCAGGATATTTATCTGTACCAATTGCATGCGTAATTCCCTGTGAAATCATATCTGCTGTTGGAGTATCTAATATTTTAATAGTGGCACCAATAGCAATGGAAGACACAACAGCGCCAACAAATAAAGCTATCTGTTGATATTTTGGAGTAGCGCCAACAATATAACCGGTTTTTAAATCCTGCGATGTTGCACCCGCATTAGCTGCAGCAATACAAATCATACCCCCAACAACGAGTGCCATTGGTTCATATACTTTACCTGTCCAGCCAACTGCAATAAAAATTAAACAGGTTCCCATGATTGTGGCGATCGTCATACCACTGATTGGATTATTGGAAGATCCGATAAGACCAACAATTCGTGATGATACTGTAACGAAGAAAGCTCCGAAAATAACAACCAGCAAACCCAATAATAATTTACTGCCAATATTTGTACCGGGCACCTGTGGCAAAATGGCCATTAATAGAACAAGTGCAATACTTCCGAATAGAACAATCTTGATATTCAAATCCCGTTCAGTTCTTTTTATAACAACTTCTTCGCCATCCTGTTTTTTCATTGAACCAAGACTGCTCTTGAAAGAGGAGACGATTGTAGGAATTGTTTTGATCAATGTAATGAAACCACCTGCTGCAACAGCACCTGCACCAATCTGCCTGATGTATGCTCGATAGATTGCTGTAGAAAAATCAGCAAATGTATGATTGATGGGATCCCATCCACCTGGCCCTCCAGTTTTATCTAATCCACTTAAATAACCCAGTTTCACTAATTGTGCAGCAATCGTATCGGGAGAAACAAGCGAAGCCAGTAATGGAGTAAATGCAAACCATGCAATCACACCTCCGGCTACTAACACACCACTGATTTTTGGACCAATAATATAACCAACTCCCAAATACTCCGGTGTAATTTCTCCGCTCACTTTTGCTGAAGGAAAAATTTTATTCACCTGTTTGGTCATCCAGAAAGGTGTTTCTGCAATTACATGAAAGATCTTTTGCAGAATGGCATAACCAAAGGCAAACCCTAATCCGAGAAAAGCTGTTCGTGCAAAATCACCACCCCGCTCACCTGCTTTTAATACACTTGCACAGGCCGTTCCTTCAGGATATGGAAGTATGCCATGTTCTTTTACAATGAGTGCACGCCGTAAGGGTATCATCATCAATGTACCAAGGATACCACCAAAAATGGCTAATGTAAGAATGGTGAAATAGTTGAAGAACTGTGAACTGTCCTTCTCACTTAAAAACAAAAAACCTGGTAAGGTAAATACCACACCTGCTGCAATACTTTCACCGGCACTGCCTGTTGTTTGAATAATATTATTTTCAAGAATGGTTGTTTTTAGAAAACGTCTGCCTAATGTAATTGCCAGGACTGCAATGGGGATGGAAGCACTCACCGTTAACCCTGCTTTTAAGGCAAGATAAACAGTTGAAGCACCAAAGATAATTCCGAAAGCAGCGCCTACCAGAACACTTTTAATAGTGAACTCGGGCATATTACTGTCATCTGGTACAAAGGGTTGAAATTTCTGTTCAGACATATGGCGTTAGTTTTGAATAAGGAAGGTAATAAAAAA
>JANOIQ010000633.1:0-4271 GCA_031407835.1 Chitinophagaceae bacterium | reverse complement strand
GCATTACCTGCGCAACATGTTGATACTGGAATGGGCTTTGAACGGTTGGTTCGTGTAATACAAAACAAAACTTCTAATTACGATACAGATATTTTTACCGGCACTATTGCAGCAGTTGAAAAAATTGTTGGGAAGAAATACAGTGCAGGTGATGATAAAGAAAGTATTGCATTCAGGGTTTTAGCCGATCATATCCGTGCTATCAGCTTTACGATTGCTGATGGGCAGTTGCCATCAAATACAGGAGCAGGTTATGTAATACGTCGTATTCTTCGCCGTGCTGTAAGGTATTATTATTCTTACTTAGAGTATAAGCAACCACTGCTGCATCAATTGCTGCCTGTAATTGCAAAGCAGTTTGAGAATGTTTTTCCGGAGTTGAGTAAACAATTGGATTTTGTGAGTAAAGTTGTGAAAGAAGAAGAGGATGCTTTTTTAAAGACTATTGATATTGGAACTACATTATTTAATGCAAAGCTAGAGCAAAATTTATTACAGGTTTCTAGTAGTTTTTCAGAGGCTTATCAAAATAACATTGCAGGAATTGTAAGGGCATATGGTTCTTTAAAAGAAATTGGTGAGTTGCAAGAGAACTTCAACTCCGTGAAAGAAATGCATAATAAATTGGCAAAGAATACTAATCTTCCAAATTCAATTAATAGAGTAATTGAAAAATCAATTGATAGTGTACAGGGAAGTCTTAATAAAATTTTAGAATCACAGAAAAGAATTCTCGAAGCTCAAAAATCTTTGAAAAAAGTCAGAGAAGTTTTAGCCAATAATCCTGACCTTGAACTAATTGAAAATATTTTAGCTAAAAACGTAGATGATTCTAAAATGATAAGTGGAGCAGTCGCATTCAAACTTCAAGATACTTACGGATTTCCGATTGATTTGACAAAATTGATGGCAAAAGAATTAGGAGCAGTAGTTAATGAAGAAGAGTTCGAATCAGAATTACAAAAGCAAAAAGACCGAAGCCGTGCTGCTGCAACTGTTGATACAGAAGATTGGGTTGAAGTTCTTCCAAATAAGGCGGTGCAGTTTGTTGGCTATGATACAACAGAAGCAGACAGCAAAGTGGTGAAGTACCGTAAAGTAAGCAGTAAAGGAAAAGCCGGCTGTCAGTTGGTGCTGGATAAAACACCATTCTATGCTGAAAGTGGCGGACAGGTTGGCGATACAGGTCTGCTCAGTTTCGATGGTGAAGAGGTGATTGTAAGGGATACAAAAAAAGAAAATAATCTTATCATCCATTTTATTGATCAGCTGCCGGTAAATATTTCTGCACTTGCAAGTGCAAAAGTTGATAAAGACAGAAGAAAAAAAATTGCTGTTCATCATTCTGCCACACACCTTATGCATGCTGCCTTGCGCAAAGTATTGGGTACGCATGTGGCTCAGAAAGGTAGTTTGGTAAATGAGGAATATTTGCGTTTCGACTTTAGTCATTTTGCAAAAATGACAGATGAAGAAATTGCTGCGGTAGAAAAAATCGTGAATGAAAAGATCAGGGCAAATATTCCTGTAGTGATTAAAGAAATGAAGAAAGATGAAGCAGTTGCTTTTGGAGCCATGGCTTTGTTTGGTGAAAAATATGGAGATGTAGTACGTGTAGTAATCATGGATGAGAAATACTCTATTGAATTATGTGGTGGTACACATGTTGGAAGCACAGGCGAATTGGGTTTCTTTAAAATAACAGGTGAATCTGCTGTGGCTGCAGGTGTAAGAAGAATAGAAGCCGTATGTGGTGTGGCTGCAGAAACTCTGATTAATAGCGCATTTGCAGAAATCAGTTCTATCGGTGCCTTATTGAAGAACCCGAAAGATATCAGTAAGTCAATCGAAAATCTGCAGGCAGAAAATACTTCTTTCAAAAAACATATTGAAGCACTGGAAGCAAGACAACTTGTGATTGTACGGAATGAGTTACTGGCGAAAGATGAAATCATCAACAACGTAACTTTTATTGCCGATATAGTTGAAGTACCCAGCGCAGATGCATTAAAGAAACTTTGTTTCGATTTAAAAAATCATCTCAACGATCATGTGGCTGTTCTTTGCAGTAATATTGACGGGAAAGCATTCGTAGCAATTGGTATTTCTGATACTGTTGTTGCTACAAAAGGTCTGGATGCAGGTAAGATTATTAAAGAACATGTAGCTCCTTTAATTAAAGGTGGTGGTGGCGGACAAAAGAATCTTGCTACTGCGGGCGGAACGGATGTTGGCAACTTGAAACAGGTGATTGAAAAAGTAAAGAGTTTGCTGTTATGAGTAAATTTGAAAAGCTCATATTGAAAATTCTTTCTGGAAATTCTGACCAAAATTTTGATTTTACTGATCTGCTAAAGATTCTGGAAAGTACTGGATTTGAAGTGAGAATAAAAGGAAGTCATCATATCTTTACAAAAGAAAATATTGAAGAGATTATCAATCTTCAGCCAAAAGGAAACAAAGCAAAGCCCTACCAGGTAAAACAGGTTAGGGAGTTATTATTAAGATATAAACTGATTCCTGATGTTGAACCCTAAATACGAAATTATTATTTATTGGAGCAAAGATGATAATGCATTCATTGCTGAAGTGCCTGAATTGGCAGGATGTATGGCAGATGGCCAGACTTACAAAGAAGCTTTGAACAATGCTGAAATAATCGTTCAAGAGTGGATTGAAACAGCGAAATCACTTGGAAGGGTAATACCAGAACCTAAAGGCAAATTGAAATACGCATAATATTTTCATTCGCCCTGCTATATAAGCAGGACGATTTTTTTATAGCCATTTTTTATTCAATAATCTGCGAGGCCGAAGCAAGGAAATCAAAAGTTAAAGATTTCTAAAAGCTCCGAAAATATTCGTAAATAGGAAATAATTCGTACATTAGCTCCATCAAACAAAAAATCTATTGTATGAAACGAATTTCAATCTATGCACTGGCATTGGTATCCGCCACCCAACTGCTTTCTGTTACTGCATTTGCGCAGGATAAAAAAGAAAAAGAAAAAATTGAAAAGAAAGAACAGATCATCATCCGCAAGAAAGGAGATAAAACTGAAAAAACAACCATCGTTATTGAAGGTGATAAAGTAACGGTGAATGGGAAACCTGTTGAAAAAGGAGATAAGGATATCATTATCGAACGCTTTGATGGTGATGATGCATTTATCATGCGCATGCCGAAGGTGCCCGGTGTGAAGGGGTATTCTAAAATGTATCGTTTTGAAGGACCTGAATGGAACCAGGATAAGTTTATGAAAGAGTTCAAATTCGATATGAAAGGAGGCGCTTTTCTGGGCGTAATCACAAATGAGAATGATAAAGGTGCCGCTATAGACGAAGTACAGAAAGAAACAGCAGCCGAAAAAGCCGGACTGCAAAAAGGCGATATCATTACTAAAGTAGGCGATCAGAAAATTGAAGGACCAGAAGATCTCGTTGAAGCTATTTCAGCCAAAAACGCCAATGATGAAGTAGAGATTACTTATCTCCGTGATGGAAAGGAGAAGAAAGCAAAAGTAAAGCTGGGCGAGAGTAAATTTCCGGGTGAAATGTTTCAACACAACATGGAATTGAAACATGAATTATTGAAAGAAAAACAAAGAGTATTCCAGGACAGGCAATTCGAATTTCAACACCGTATGCCGCAGGAATTTAAACAGTTTGAAGGCGATATGTTGTTCATGCATAACCGTCCGCAACTGGGTGCTACTATTCAGGATACGGAAGAAGGAACCGGCGTGAAAGTGCTGGAAGTTGATAAAGACTCACCTGCTGCTAAAAACGGTTTGCAGAAAGATGACATCATTACAGAAATTAATGGAAAAAAGGTAGAAAATGTAGGCAATGCCCGTGAAGCACTTCGTGAAAAGAACGAAAAAAATGTATGGAATCTGAAAGTGACCCGTGGAGGAAACCCTGTAAATATTGAAGTTAAAATCCCCAAAAAATTAAACAAAGTCGATTTATAAGTTTCGATATTGATTTGATTTAGCCTGCCCCGCCTTTTTAGCGGGGCTTTTTTTGTGCATTTCATCACAGAAGCTTCGGTGTAAAAGGGATATTTTTGCGTTCCATGCCCTGAGCGTAATCGAAGGGGTTTGCTTTTTTATCGAGCGGAGTCGGGGTAAAGAAGATTTAAAAAGGAATAATTTCATGTCGAATTACAGTGATAAATATGAAGCGGTTGTTGGTTTGGAAGTGCATGCGCAACTTCTCACCAAAAGCAAGTTGTTTTGTGGTGATGAAGCAAGTTTTGGCGCAGAGCC
>JANOIQ010000582.1:0-13696 GCA_031407835.1 Chitinophagaceae bacterium | reverse complement strand
GGTTCAGGTCCAAGGCATTTTACGTTTCATCCCAATGGAAAATTTGCTTATGTAATTCAGGAAATGTATTCCACCATAACTGCATTCAACTATAAGAAGGGAACATTAACCGCTTTTCAAACAGTACAAACTCTGCCGGCTGATTATACAGGACGTAAATGGTCGGCTGATATTCATATCTCCCCCGATGGGGAATTTTTGTATGGATCGAACAGGGCACATGAAAGCCTGGTAATCTTCCGCATCAATCAAAAAAAAGGCGGCTTAACACTTGTGGGTCATGAATCAGTAAGAGGAAAAACGCCCCGCAATTTTGTGATTGATCCAACAGGTAATTTTATACTGGTTGCCAACCAGGATTCAAATAATATCACCGTGTTTAAACGGGATAAACAAACCGGCAGGCTTACTTACACCGGTAAAGAAATTTCAGTACCGCAGGCTGTTTGTTTAAAATTTATTGAGTAACCTTTTTTAACTGTAACAAAACATACAATGAACAAATCAACCACAGCAGAAATAAGAGAACGCTTTGATAATGATGTTGAACGTTTTTCCAATCTCGATACAGGACAACTCTCTACCATTGATGCAACCTTATCATTAGAGCTGATTACAGAAGCTGCCAAACGCATCAATCCGGATGCAACAAACTTATTAGATATTGGATGTGGAGCAGGGAATTATTCATTGATGATGTTATCAAAAATCCGTAACCTCCACTGCACATTGGTTGATTTAAGTAAACCCATGCTCGATAAAGCACTTGAACGTGTTTCGGCAGAAACAATAAACAACGTAACAGTTATTCAACAGGATATCAGGGATGCAGAGTTAAAAGAAAATCAGTTCGATATTATTCTTGCTGGCGCTGTTCTGCATCACTTAAGGGATGATGCAGATTGGGAAAAAACGTTTGCCAAAATATATTCATTGCTCAAACCGGGCGGCTGTTTCATGATCTCCGATTTAATTACACAGGATACAGATGTACTGAATGATTATATCTGGGAAAAATATGGCGAATACTTAGAAGGTTTTGGCGGTGCCGACTACCGCACAAAAGTGCTCACCTATGTTGATAAGGAAGATTCACCCCGTTCACTTAATTACCAGTTAGACCTGATGAAAAAAGTGGGCTTTAAAAGCGTGGAAATTTTACACAAGCATATTTGCTTTGCTGCTTATGGGGGAATAAAATAAACAGCTCATAACCTCAGTTTTGAAACAATATTCCAAAAATCAGATAAAACTGATGGAAGGTGAAAGCCGATTGATTAGGTTGAAAAAAAGACAGAAAGGTGCATAAATATCTGTTTTAAAAGCCAGAGGATTTTATTACATTTATTAGGTTTTCCTAAAATACCTTCATTATGAGAAAATTATTTTACCTCGTGCTTGCCTGCACGATACAATTTGCCTTTCATTCAACCTCACAGGCACAGATTCTGAAAAAGATGAAAGAAAAAGTAAACCAGGCTGTTGATAAAGCAGTTGATAAAAAAGTGGGCGATGCGACCGGGGTTGACACTCAAAATCAACCGGCCAACAATTCAGGTTCTGGTTCTTCCGGCAACAAAAAAGGCGGCGGATTAAAAAACACCACTCCACCCGATGTAAAAGAAGAAATAACGATTGCCGAAAAATCATTCAAGGAAGCTAAATACAGCGATGCCCGTTATTCCATTCAACAGGCATTAACAGGCATTGAAATTCAATTGGGAAAACTCATCCTGAAATCACTGCCCGATAAGGTGACAGATATGACGAAGGACACAACGAAAAATATTGTGAGCAGTACACAGTGGGGATGGAATAATCTCACCATTCAATCCGTTTACAAAAAAGATCCGGATAAACAAATGACCATTTCGATTGGGAACAATACTTATTATGCAGGCATTGTGAATATGTATTATATGAGTACTACCTATCAACAGGGAGCTAATAGCGAACAGAATATGAAGCAGATCCGTGTTAAAGGAAATAAGGCGTTGATTACATATGATGATAATAAGGGGTATACAGTCATGGTACAACTGGGCCAGTCTTCGCTCATCGTTTGGGAATGTGTAAACTTTGCAACAGAAGATGAAGTAATGAGCGCTGTGAATACATTTGATATTGATGGCATCAAAAAAATGATGGGTGAAAAATAACTAACAACAAATCAACGAACATGAAAAAAATAATTATACTGCTGGTTTCACTTCAACTTTCAATAATGGCCATGAGCCAGAATTTCAGCGCAGCAATCACAACTGCACGTAACGCCTATGCAGCCAACAAACTGGAGGAAGCACATTTCGCTTTGTTACAGGCCATGCAGGAAATAGACCTCATCATTGGTAAAGAAGTATTGAAAATTGTACCGCTTAAAATGAACGACCTGGCGGTGAATACCAAAGATGATAACGTTAGTACCAACTCAGGATATATTGGCACAACCATCCGCCGCACATTTGGTACAACCCGTAAAGCAGAGCTCACCATTATGAGCAATTCGCCCATGGTGGCAACCATCAATATGGTGCTGAACAATCCAATTCTTGGTGGAATGAGCAGTGATGGAAATACGAAACTGATCCGGTTGAAAGGTTACAAAGGTCAATTGGTAAAGGAAACCAATTCCACAACCGGGCTGATTAACTACACGATCAATATCCCATTGGGTAATTCACTGTTTACATTTAAAGTGGATAATACAACCGATACAGAAATCACAGCAATGGCTGAAACAATTCCGCTGGAAGAGATTGCCAAATTGATTCAATAAAAGAACATAATTTCTTATTAAGAAGAAAGGCATCATACGATGCCTTTCTCGTATTAAAAACGTTTTTTATTTAACAGATACAATTAATTACTGTTTATCCTGAATTGATAATTCAAACAATCCAGTTCCTGTTCAACATCAGCAAGCGCTTTTACAAAATCTTTCCTGTTTGCAGCAGCTACACCCGGCAATTGCTGATAATAGGTAATTCCGTTCTTTAGATTTGCATAAAAGGTTGAAATGTATTTCTTCTTTTTCACATCCTGTTCTGTTTCGGGATGCTCACCCAACTGTTCCTTCAGGTAATCAATATACAAATACAGTTCGGCAATAAACATATGAGGGCGGCTCTTATGCACAAGGATATCTTCCCTTCCGTAAATATGATCGGTCATTGTTTGTAAGGAAACAACTTTGGAAAAATTTACAATATTTGGCCCGGGGCAAATAGTTACCGCATTCAGCTTCTTCACAAATGTTTTATCGTAATTGATAGCAGCTGAATTACTGAGTCCTATACATAAGCACTCTTTGTCTAAAACCTCATTCAATTGCCTGTTATATTCAGCTTCAGGTAATTGTAATGTTTGCAATTGTTCAATTTTCAATTGCTGATATTTTTTAGATGCTGTACAAATCGGTTGCTTTGTAAATTCTGTATTAAAGCCAAGCAGCTTTTCTGTACAGGGGCTGCCGGGGCTGCCCTTACTGATCCTTGCTGCTTTTTCAGTATCAGAGCTGGTTCCCTTCAAATAATGAAATCGTACTCCTAATGGAGAATTACGACTCAGCACCACATCTTTTTCTTCAGCAGCACATAATAATTTCAATGTATCATCATCAACAGTTGTTGCTTCAGGTACCAGTAAAAATGGTGTGCCCCATCCTGTACTTTGTATTTCGTAATGCTGATGCAAAAAATCATCCTCTTCGTGTGTGCCAATTCCTCCCTGTACCGAAAAAACTATTTCAGGCGGAGCAGCTAATGTGCGGTTTGTTTTTTTCTGCAGGGCAGCATTATAAATAGCAAACAGTTCATCAATCAGTTCCTGTTTACTGGCTTTGAATTCTGCCAGGATCGGCCCGAGTAAAAAACCATCCGTTGCAAATGCATGCCCGCCGCAATTCAAACCCGATTCAATTCTAAACTCACTTACCCATACCCCTTTCTTGGCTAAATATTTTCCCTGGATCAATGCGGATCGGTAGTCACTAACTTTAATAACGACTTTTTTTGCAAAAGCACCTTCTTCATCTATATCAAGCTCTTTACAGTTTTCCAGGTAATTATATAATCTCGGGTTCATCCCGGCAGAAAAAATAACCGATGAGTTACTGAGGTTGCTTTTTGCAAAACCTCTCAATGCTGTAACAGCATCAGAACCATCTTCCACAACTTCATCCTTTGCATTATAATTGTTACGGTCAATTTTGGTCATGATGTTTACATCAATACTTCCCGGTACAATCTGTGTACGTAAATAATTTTCAATTTTTTCTTTTTCCGGTTGATTGGTAAGACTCAGCATTTGCCTGTACATCTTTTTCAGCGTGCTGTCTTCAGGCAGCATCTCAAAATACTTAACAATTTCAGAGCCTTTTTCAAAAGCTGTATGCTTCATTTTCTCCACCTGTTCCTGAACAATGCTGTTTACCAGGTTAAGATAATCGGTGATTCGTTTGGCCCGGTAATCTTCTTCATGTACACTGATTGGCTGGTACTCCAGGTTAAGTGTTGCATAATAATGACTGCGCATCATCTCCACCAACCTGTCTTCAACAATGGAAATAACAGAGGAGATTCCAAACCTTGCTACTTTAATGGGGCTGTCAATGGTGTAAGCCAAACCCATTACAGGGATATGGAATTTGTGATGTGTAGAATAATTATTCATGCGATACAATAAGCTGGTTAAATGTGTAAGCACTTTTGTTATGAAGTGCAGTAAAACAAACAGTTGTGAGCAGTAAACCCATATATCTATCTAATGCGGTAAACTCTCCGTAAGCAAAGGTTTCTATTATTTCATTGAAACTGTCTGACCATGGTCATAGCTTTCTGTGATCATAAACATCACTTAGGGGGAAAAGAAAAAATAATTTGCATTCAAATCTATTCCATGAAAGTCTTTTGAGGTGGATCGTGTTTCCACGAACCACAATTTTTTCAGGAATTAAACTGAAAACTGGAGAAAAGGCCCTTTTTTAACCGTCGACCCTTTGAAATCACCCATTTATTCATATCTAAATGAGTGACCATGTTATTAAAAATTCTGAATAACGAGCAGTTTATTTTTCTTGTCCTGAATTTTCTTGCGGTAGGTTTAATAGCCGGTGTAAAAATTATGCGGCACGAACTAAGAAAATAAAAAAATTTTTTTTGGCGAACAGGTTTATACTCTGGCTGCTTTGAAAAGGCTTATCTGCCGATAAACATTTTCTGCACCATTACTTTATCATGCCCATAAATATCATCGGCAAAATGCAGCAATCCATTATCATCAACCCATGCTGTATAATAGGTAATTAATACCGGTACCGGTTTCTCCAATTTTACATACTGTTCTTTTTCACTGTTCATGGCAGTGTCAATTTTTGCAGGAGTCCATTTACTGTTATCCTTCAGCAGGTAATTGGCCATTTTTACAGGATCGCTTAAGCGGATACAACCATGACTGTAAGCCCGTTTATCGCTGTTAAACAAACTCTTTGATGGCGTATCATGAAAATAAATATTGAAACTGTTGGGGAATAAAAACTTCACTCTTCCCAAAGAATTATCAGCACCCGGCAACTGCCGTATAACAGGCACGCCATCTTCCTCACCGGTAATTTCCATATGATGAGACGCAAGATAATTTCCATTGCGTTCCAATGCCGGAAGGATTTCCTTTTTTACAATGCTTTCCGGCACATTCCAGTAAGGGCTGAATACAACCTGGTTCAGGTTTCCTGTAAACATCATTGTATTGTGACCTTCCTTTCCTACTACCACCGGCATATCAAAAACTGTTGCTGCACCATCTTTAAAATGCAAAATGAATTCCGGAATATTTACAACAATCATTTCCCCTTTGGGTTCATTGATCATCCACTGCATTCGCCCCATATTCAGCAAAATCACTTCAATGCGGTTGGTAACAGGAACATTTAAGTTTTTAATTAATCCGTCGGTTAAAATGCCGGTTGGCTTATAACCATACCTTACCTGAAATTTTTTGATACCTGCTTCTAACTGATCATTAAACAGGGCCGTTGTATCAGCAGCCATATCACCCGTAAGCTGAAGCCTTTTTTTCACCTGTATAACAGAAGCAGATGAACTTCCTTTTTTTATTTTTTTTGCAGTAGCTGTAATAGCCTGCCATCCTCCCTGTTTAGCAAGCACAACATATTTTTCTAACTGATCTTTCAGTAATTTATACGTTTTGTTTACCTCCTCATAATATTTATTGTCTTTATGCTTTTTTGAAATAAGGGAATCTGCAAGCTGCAGCGGATCTGTTTTTCTTACTGGTATAAACCTCTCCATTTCCTTCCGTTTTACATAACCATCTTCAAAATTATTCAGTGTGTAAAGAATAAAATGCAACGTCAGTTTAAGTTCTGTGGCGATGATATTTTTATCAGAGGGCGAAACAGCAAAGCCATCCTCTTCTGCTGCATAAGCATTCATTTTCTTTTGCAGACTTTTATCTTTCAATGCAGTGTCATTGCCATAAGTAGTTGCATAATTATGCATGTTCCAGAAACCAAGTGCCTGTTCAGAAAGTCCGCTGTCGCTAAACCAGGCTAACTGATAATTACGGGTATTGTAAAAACTGATCATACGGAGCCCAAGTGTATCATTGATCTTTTGATCTGCAATGAATGTAACAAGCTTCATACTGTCAAAAAAAAGTGGGTTGTATGCATTGGCCGGAGTGATGCTTTTATCCCGTTTAGAAATTTTTATTCCATTCTTTTGTGTTCCGCCCTTTTTATCTTCCTTACTGAAGTTGCAGGAAACAATAATTGAAAAAATCAGGAAACTGCTCACTAAATACTTTATCATAGCGCTGCTTATGCAAATGCTATGCCCCAATTCAAATAACAGTGTTTATGAATAATAAGCTTTCTTTCTAAGGGTATTCTGGTACAATTATCCTTTAATAAAAAGAATGCATTGGGGGTCATAAACAGATTCACACGGAAACATACCAACCAGTTCCTGTTACCTGCATAACTGTAATCATATTGGTTCGGCTTGCATTTGGGGAAAAATTTATACACAAAGTAATATTGCTTATGCTGCCAAAGTGATCATTGAAATATTCAGCAAAAGAAATAAAATAAAAGGGTTTACGATTATCGAGGGAGCACGAACGCTTCGTCATATTCTGTAAAGCTGAAATCACAGGAATAAAAGATCAGGACGAAAGCCAATTAATGCATTACCCAATATAACCCAAACTTAAATCCGGGGTTATAAAAACTTAACCACAAAGGGCTTTATCTCTGAGTTTAAAAATCAATTGACATTAAGGCGCTAACCGTTCAACTTTCCAATCGCCTGTTTCTGTTTTTGAATACAGCATCCTGTCGTGCATACGATCTGGTCTGCCCTGCCAGAATTCAATGCGGTTGGGGTGTATACGATAACCTCCCCAATGTGGGGGTTTGGGAATAGAGCCATGCTTGAACCGTTCTTTATAAAAATGATACGTTTCTTCCAGCCATGTTCTGCCCGATACAACCAGGCTTTGCGGCGATGCCCATGCACCTATTTTACTTCCTTCGGGCCTGCTGTCGAAGTATTGGATACTTTCCTTTGCAGAAATCCGTTCTGCAACACCATTGATGCGTACCTGCCGCTCCAGTTCTTTCCAGTGAAAGAGCAGGCAGCAATTAGCATTATTATCGAGCTGTTTACTTTTGCTGCTGTTATAATTAGTAAAAAATACAAATCCATTTTCATCAAAAGCTTTTAGTAACACAGTTCTTGCATCTACTAATCCATCAGTACCATTTGTTGCTAAAGTCATAGCATTAAATTCATCCCCTTCTGCATCTGTTATCTGCTTCCACCAATGTTCAAATTGCTGAAAGGGGGTAACAGCAAGATCCGTTTCATTCAAGCTATGCAGTTTATACTCCTTTCTCAAGGCGGCAATATCAATTGGGTTCATATTCATTTTATGATTGAAGTGCAAAATTCATCTTTTTAAGTAAAGCTGTGCATGTTTTTTTATATACACTTATGCAGGCAGCATTGTTGTGTTACCTGCACAAACTTTCAATCCATTCCTTGTGCTGCGGATATTGTTTCAGCAACGTTTCTTTCTCTGCCAGTTCAAAATCAGCAAAATCAAAACCGGGAGCAACGGTACAGCCAGCAAAAGAGAACCCATTTTCAGTTACCGGCTTTGATGCAAACCAGCAACCAGCTTTTACAAGATGCTGAAAAGAAAAATCATTGCTGAGATCATTGCCCAGCTTCAATACCTCTCCTCTGCCATCTGGATGAATCACATAAATCTGTAAACCATCCCCCGCATAAAAATGCCAGAGTTCATCACTTTTAATGCGGTGAAAAGCAGAGAAATTTTTCCCATCCAGTAAAAAATAAATAGCTGTTGAAATCAAACGGTCAGCGTCAAACCGTTTGGGCAATACATTGGCAGGGATCATTTCTTCACTTGCATAAGTGCGGCAATAATATCCACCTTCAGGGTGTGGGAGCAGTTGATATTTTGCGATAAGTTGTTGTACAGTGATCATAAAAAAAGGCTGTAATAGTTACAGCCTTCAATGTAGTTTAATTGCCTGGATTTTTTTTAGGCGGTTCTTCTTCGCCGTCAAATTTGTCTTTTACTTTATCCCACAGACCTTCAGCTTTTACCTTCAGGTCGTCAATCACATCTTCTGCCTTGTCTTTGAACTCTCCAAATTTTACTTCCGCTTTGTCTTTTAGTTCTTCGAGTTTGTCTTCTGCCTTATCAGCATAAACAGCAGCCTTTCCTTTCAGGTCCTGCAGAGTATCTTCTGCTTTGCCGGCCCAACTTTGTTTTTCGTTGTCGGTAGTGTTTTTGTTTTCGTCCATGATTGTAAGTTTTAATTGTGAAAAAACATTGGACATCTAATTTACACCATCCAATAATCAAAACAGTTGATTCAGTAAAAAATAACAGTTTAATGATACTTAAAAAGCAGCTGCTGCCTGTATAAAAAAATTAATTGCGGGCAAGCAGTTTATAAAGGAGATAGCCGGCAATTCCACCGGCAGTATTCAGAATCAGGTCGTCCACATCAAAGGAACCAAGTCCGGCTACCAGCTGCACCAGCTCAAAGAGCAAACTGATCAGCAACACCATTCCTGTTAAGGCGAAAAAATTTCTGAACACGGGAATCAGGAACGGCAACAGCAATCCAAGCGGAATAAAGCCCACAATGTTTCCACCGATATTTTTATAACTGTATTCCGATGTTACATACCTGCCCGATAACAAACGGATACTTGAAAATGGTTTTGTATTGGCATGCTTCCAGCCTTCTTTCATGGAGTAAGCATTGTATCCATGAGCAAAATAATGTTTATAATAGCCTGGTGACTTTTTAAACAGTATAAATTTAGAAAGAATCAAAAGACAACAGATCAGCGCTATCCATAAAATTAATTTCGATGTTTTTTTTTCCTGTTTCATTGATACAAGATCAGGGCTTTACTGGTTACAATTGAAATTTGATCCTTAAAGATAACGGTCTTTACAAATATCCCTTACCGCCTACAATTAAAACTATGATCCATTTATCTGTTGTATATTACCTGTACCAAAACCTGCACTATGTTCAAACGACTGTTCTTCCTGCTCTTTGTGGCTATTCTTGTGCTGTCGGCCATCTTGCTTTTCAATACAATCCGGTTCACTAAAACCATTCCTGTTTATCCATCTGTTGCCATAACAGGCATCAGCGATTCGGCTGCCCTGCATCTGAGCCAGGCAATCCAGATCAAAACAGTTTCTTTTGGTGATACACTTCCCATTGATACAACTGAGTTCAAAAAATTTCGTGTGTTTTTAGAAACTACCTACCCAACGGTTCATCAAAAATTACCAAGGCAGATCTTCAGTGAATTCAGTTATGTATTTACGTGGAAAGGAAAAAATACTACCCTGAAACCTTATGTAATTATGGCGCATATGGATGTAGTACCTGTTGAAGCTGTAGCAGAAAAAAACTGGAAAGTTCCATCCTTCAGCGGAATAATTAAAGGCGATACCATCTGGGGAAGAGGCGCAGTGGATGATAAAGCATCGGCCATTTCAATTTTTGAAGCAGCAGAACAATTACTCAAAGAAAATTTTCAACCCGAACGTACCATTTATTTATGTTTTGGTCATGATGAAGAAATAGCCGGAAAAAGAGGAGCAGCAAAAATTTCTGCCTGGTTCAAAGAACAAAACATTCACCCGGAGTTGGTACTGGATGAAGGCGGCCAGGTAGACAGGGAGCATTTCAAAGAATTAAACCGTCCCGTTGCAGTAATTGGTGTAGGCGAAAAAGGATATGCGAATATTGATCTCACCGTTGAAATTCCCGGCGGACACTCTTCCATGCCCTTCCCTGAAACAGCTATTGATGTATTGAACAAAGCCATTGAAAAAATAAGAGCACAGCAGATGCCGGCAAAAATTACGCCTCCTATCCAGGAATTATTTTTACGTATTGGCCCGGGTGGTGGATTATTAAACCGCATGGCATTAAGCAACCAGTGGTTATTCAAAAGTATGCTCATCACTGAACTGGAAAAAACAAAACAAACCAATGCATTGATTCATACAACACTTGTTCCTACCATTATAAAAGCAGGCATTAAAGACAATGTAATTCCATCTGTTGCAAAAGCAACTTTCAACAGCCGTATTCTTACCGGCGAAACAAGTGATGATGTGGTGAACTATGTAAAAAACATCATCAATGATGATCGGGTAACAGTAAAAAAACAAACCATTTCACTGATGGAACCTTCAACCTTAACATCATCTGAACACCCGATGTTTAAAAAAGTAGAAGCTATTGTATATAAAATAGTACCCAATGTCATCGTATCTCCTTACCTCATGGTGGGTGCAACAGATTCACGGTATTTCCGCCCCTTCAGTGATGCAGTGGTCAACTTTGCTCCTATGACTGATGCAAAAGGTTTTCATGGAATTGATGAACGCATTCCCATTACTGATTTAAAACGAATGATCTTTTATTATAAATTACTGATGACAGATAAATAACAATCCCGTCATTTCGAATCCTGCTTGTGGCAACTTTCTCTATTTGAAAAATCATTCGCAGGATGAGAAATCCCAATACATTCATACTGCCTGAGACAAATAAGATTTCTCCTTCCGGTCGAAAAGACATTCTAAGAAAAATCATTCTTACTACCGTCATTTCGAATCCTGCTTGCAATATCTTTCTCTATGTGTAAAATCTTTTGCAGGATGAGAAATCTCTATACATTCTTACTGCCTTAGATAATGAGATTTCTCCCTCCAGTCGAAAAGACGTTCTAAAATGATCATTATGATTTTGCTGTCCGCATTTGTTTATGCAATGCATAATACGCAACAATGGCGCTGGCCAGCATAAACAAAAAGCCCAGCAAAAAAGAAGAACCCGGAAAATAAACAGGTGCTCTCTTTGAAGTGAAGTAAGCAAAAATATTCGTCATCATTACCGGGCCAATAATGGTAGTGGCACTCATCAATCCTGCAAGCGATCCCTGCAGTTCGCCCTGTTCATTAGCAGGAACATGCGCTGCCATAACTGATTGCAGTGCCGGACCGCATATACCACCCAAACAGTAAGGAATTAAAAACACAAACATCATCCAGCTTTGAGACGCAAAAGCAAAAAGAAACATACCTAATGCATATAAAGCTAAACCAATATAAATACTTTTTTCATTGCCAAGTTTTGGATTGATCACCCTTGTTAATCCGCCCTGCACCGCTCCCACAAGCAAACCAACTGCAGCTAATGAAAAACCAATCATCTTCGTATCCCATTTAAATTTTTCAATCGTAAAGAAACTCCAGTTACTCTGTACCGCATGTGAGCCGAGATACACCAGGATCAATGAAATAATCAAACCACCAATGGCAGGATATTTTTTCAGGTTCATTAAACTCACACCGGGAATGATTCTCTTCCATTCAAACTTTCTTCTGTTCTCCGGCTTCAGTGATTCAGGTAAAATAAAATAACCATATAAAAAATTGACCATGCACAAAATGGCCGACACCATAAACGGAACTCTTGCACCAAAACTCCCCAGCAATCCACCGAGCACTGGACCAATCACAAAACCCAACCCGAATGCAGCACCGATCATTCCAAAATTCTTTGCACGGTTTTCTGCATTACTGATATCGGCGATATAAGCAGTGGCAGTAGAAAAACTTGCACCCGTGATGCCCGCAATAATTCTACCCACAAACAACCAAGCCAATGTTGGTGCAAAAGCAAGGATAACATAATCAATGGAAAAAGCAAACAATGATGCCAGTAAAACCGGGCGGCGGCCAAAGCGGTCGCTCAGGTTTCCCATCATGGGAGCAAAACAAAATTGAGTGATAGCAAATGCAAACAATAACCAGCCGCCAATTTGTGAAGCCCTGCTGATACCTACATGTGCAAGATCTTCAATCAACTTAGGCATAACAGGAATGATGATACCAAAACCTGTTACATCAATTAACAACGTAATAAAAATAAAGCCAATTGCTGCTTTCTGATTGCCTGCCATAAAATAAAAGTAAGCTGTAAAGATGATTTTTTTATAGCAGAGAATACAGAGTTTTTTTACGATCGTATTTCTGCTGATTACTGCAAATAAAAAGGCAACAACGTTTAAGTTGCTGCCTTCTAAATTCTATCTTCTGACTTCTGTATTCTTATTACATCGTACATCTAACATCGTACATTCTTCTAGGCTCTCTTCTTTGCCGGCGCTTTCTTTGCTTTCGCCAGTTCATCAATCACTTTGCTGAATGCACTTACATTGATTGAGCCTTTATAAGGTTCATCATTGATATAAAAGAACGGTACATCTTTAATTCCCTTCTTTGCACCTTCCAGCAAATCAACTCTTACACTCCATCCGTAAACTGAGTCAACTAATTTGCTTAAAAAGTTTTTATCTGTAACACCGCTTTCTTTGGCATAACCTTTCAGACTGATGGTTCCCAACTGTCTGCGTTTGGCAAATAACAGATTGTGCATTTCCCAAAATTTTCCTTCCTGTGCTGCACCAATAGAAGCTTCCGCTGCTTTGTGTGCACGCTGGTGAATCCTGGTTAAAGGGAAATGACGGAAGTTGAATTGTAATTTTCCTTCATACTTCTCCATCAGTTGATTAACTACTTCATTGGCTTTTGCGCATGGCTCACTTTCGTAATCGCCAAACATCACCAATTTTACCGGAGCTTCTTTATCACCCACCCAGATATTCTTGGTTGGGATGATCTCAATTTCCGGTGCTTTACTATGTGCCATATATTCCTCTTGTTTTTGAAATGATGAATAATTCCTTTCTTTCTTCTCTCAGTTGCTTATTCTGTTATATAACAATCCTCTTCTTAAGTTGTTGCCTGTTCTGTTTTGATTGTTGGTATGTGGTGACCTGCGGATTCATTTCTGAATACCACTACCCCATCAAATACATCTACAACTACAGTTTTGGTTTTATCAACGTCCCCGGCTAAAATCTTCCGGCTCAATTCGTTAACGATCTCCTTTTGGATCAATCGTTTCAATGGTCTTGCGCCAAATTGGGGATCAAAGCCCTGTTCAGCTAAGAAATCAAGGGCATAATCTGTAAAATCCAGCTTTATTCCACTTTCAGCAACCAGTTTTTGAAGGTTACCCAGCTGAATTCGA
>JANOIQ010000524.1:0-5335 GCA_031407835.1 Chitinophagaceae bacterium | reverse complement strand
TGTTTTAAATTAATTGTAAAATTTCATTTGAAGAATAAACCGGGATAGATGACAATTTATAATCTGTAATATTTCTTGTAACAATAAAATTAATATCGCCTTTTGACAGGGCAGCGAAATACTGGATGGCGTCTTCTATGTCTCCAAATTTAGAAGAAAATACTCTTTCTAATATTGATTTATCAACAGGGATAATTTCAATATGTTTCAAAAAATTAAAAATTAATTTATCAGCTTGTGTCATCTTCAATCGCTGTGATAAAATATAATAGGTAGTGGCAATACTGTTGGATGAAGTGTACACTTTCACTTCTTTTTTAAGACCAAGTGAAAAAATTCTTGCAGCGTATAACGAAAAATCTTTCCGGTCGCCCAGTAAATCAATAATGATATCTGTATCAACAAAAAGATTAGTCATACTTTTTCTTTTTGGCCATAATGTTTTTCATCTCAGCCTTGTGATTAAAGTTAGCAGGCACATGAATTTTCCCCATCAGTTTTTTGATGTCGGGATGAATTTCATCTTCATCCACAGCTTTCATTGCTACCTTTAATTGTGTTTCAACCAGGTTTGACAAAGTACGTCCGTTGCTTTTAGCAAACTTCCGGGCTTTTTCAATTACGTTTTTATCAAGACTGAGTGTAAGTTTTGTATTCATACGTAAATATTTATTCAAATATACGTAAATTAATATTTTTAGAAGTATTGAGCAATTTCTTATGCGATGGATCTGACTTTTATGTGAAATTAATTTTCTGCTTGGAATATCAGATGAATATTTTGTTAAGCGGAAAGAAAAAACCCTCTTCATACGGAAGAGGGTTTTCTTTATCAGCAACAATTTTTTAGAATAATGATTGTTGCATTCAATGGTTATCCTTTTTTCTTAGCCGGTTGTCCCAGCCAAACTCTCTTGCCCTGCAATCTCCTTCCGAGGTACATAAATCCTACGAAGATGAAAAAGAAAGGCCCGAGGAAACCAAGCAACGCAATGTATTTGGTACCATAGAACTGTTCCATCGGTCTTCTTAAACGTTCTGCAATGATGTACATACTTGGCACCATCATCAATGTTAAGAAGAAAGCGAAGATTAAACCATAAATGATTGTCCAGCTTAAAGGTCCCCAGAACACAACACTGTCGCCACCTAAGAAAATCTTTGGATTGAGATGCTGGAACATGGAAATGAAATCGATATTAAAACCAATGGCCAATGGTAACAAACCAAGCATGGTTGCAACAGCTGTTAACAATACAGGAATGATACGGATCTTTCCTGCCTGGATGGCTGCTTCTCTTGTTTTATAGCCTCTGCCACGTAACTCATCGGTAAATTCAATGAGCAGGATACCATTCTTGATTACAATTCCTGCCAAACCGATGATACCTACTCCAAGCATGATGGTTGCAATTACTTTACCTGTAATAGCATAGCCAAGTAACACACCGATGATACTGAAGAAGATTTCAGTAATTACAATAAAGGGTTTACTCAAACTGTTGAACTGTAAAACAAGAATTAAAAAGATCAAACCAACGGCAATGATCAGCGCAGTACCAAGGAAAGCGTTGGTTTCAGCTTCCTGTTCGCTTTGTCCTGTTTGACGGATTGTTACATCTTCAGGTATCTTCACTTTGCTTTTGAAATCATCTATTTTCAGTTTTAATGCAGCATTAATCGGCGCTGCCTGTGTTGGATCAGCGATGTTTGACTGCAGCTGAATAGTACGTTTCAGGTTCTTGCGTTTTACACCACCACTTGTACTGGTATAATCAAATTTTGCAATCGCATTAATCGGCACCTGTTTAATCTGCCCTGTATTGAAATCACGGAAAGTGATTTTCATATTCATCAGGTCAGTGATATTATTCCGTTGCAGATCACTGTAACGTAACTGAATTTTATATTCATCTTCATCATCCTTCAGTTTACTTACTTCTTTACCAAACAAAGCTGTACGAATTTCCATACCAACCTGTGCAGTGCTTACACCTTCAATGAGGGCACGTTCACGGTCAACGGATACAGTAATTTCAGGATTATTTAAATCCACATCTAATTGCAGGTTATCAATACCTGCTACTTTGTTTGTATCAAGATAGTTGTATAGCTCTGTTGCCACTTTTGCAATATTGCCAAAGTTGTCACCTACAATTTCAATGTTTACGGGAGGATCAGTGGGAGGTCCGCCATCTTCCTGTTCTACACTGATGGCTGCACCCGGAATTCCTTTAATAGACTTCCTCATTTCATCAATATACACGCCGGTTGATTTGCCATGACGTTTTTCATACTCCACAAATGATACCTGTATACGTCCAAGGTTTGGCTGTGTACTTCTGTTATTATCTCTGGGGTTGTTGGCGCTTACCGCAACGTTTGTAATAATACTTTCTACAATGGAACCAGGTTCACCCGGTTTTTCTTTCTCTAATATTTTATATACTTTCTTTTCCAGTAAGGTGGTAATTGAATCGGTGTACTTCACATCTGTACCAATAGGTAATTTCATGTACACATAAATAATATTCGGATCGCCACTCGGGAAGAAGGTGGATGAATTACCACGCAGCATCAGCAATGCAACTGAAATCGGGAACAGGATAAATAATGATAACATCAGCCAGGCAGGACGTGTACCCTGTAATACCCAACGCAGCAATTTTTCATAACTGTTCATGAGTTTCGGCAATACTTTTTCCTGGAAAAAATAAATCGCATCTCTCAGGAAGTAACGGTTGATGACGCCCATGATTGCCATGAAGAACAGGAAATTTCCTGTACCATGATTGCCAATGATATGATTGATGATACCAACGATCCAGAACCCCCACCAATACCATTTACGGAAGAGACCACTTTTCTTTTCATCGTGATCTTTTCCTTCCGGCTTCATGAAGCTTACCGCAAACACCGGGTTAAAGATGAAGGCAACAATCAATGAAGCAGCCAGTGTAAGAATGAGCATCACCGGCAGATAGATCATAAACTTACCAATAATCCCCTTCCAGAATAATAGCGGGAAGAAGGGTGCAAGTGTGGTGGCCGTACCTGCCATTACAGGAATGAATACTTCGCCTGCAGCTTCCTTTGCACTTCGTATAACAGGTACTTTACCGTTATGATAAATACGATGCGTGTTTTCTATCACCACAATGGCATCATCCACTATAATACCCAGCCCAAACAGTAAGGCAAACAGTACAATAAAATTAAGTGTTACTCCTGTGCCAACAATATAATCGGCAACGGGTAAGAATAAGAAGGCAACAAACACACTCAACGGTACACTCAATGCCACAAAGAAGGCATTGGTAACACCCATAAAGAACATGAGGATCAGCAGCACAAGTACAAAACCAATAACGATTGTATTCACCAATTCATTGAAAGATGTTTTGGTTGCTTTACTCTGATCGCCGGTGATAGTTACAATCAGATCTTTTGGAAGAATATTATTCTTCTTCATTTCATCAACCGTTGCCTTGATTTTATCAGCTGCATTGATGAGGTTTTCACCACTGCGTTTTACAACGTTGAGTGTAATTACATTCTTGCCATCTAAACGGGCATAACTTTCTTTCTCTTTAACTGTGTCAATAATCGTTGCAATATCTTTCAGGTAAACGGGTGCACCGCTTACGCCTTTTACAACAATACTGTTGAGATCAAAGGCACTGTTGAACTGTCCACGAACACGGACGGTTCTTCTCATAGTTCCTATTTCAATCTGTCCGCCGCTGATATCGTTGTTTTCTCTTGCAATGGCATTTTCAATATCGCTGAATGTAATCTGTGAGCTGGCCATACGGTATGGATCAACATTCACCTGTATTTCACGTTCCGGAGCACCAACAATATCAGCTCTTGTAATTTCTTTTAATTCTTCAAAACGGTCCTGCATATTATCTGCATACTGTTTCAGTTTGATGCCATCAAAATCGCCACTGATGTTTACATACATGATCGGCATTTCACTGAATGCAAATTCCTGTACATCGGGTTGTGCTGTTAAATCCTGTGGCAGATCGGTCTTCGATTTATCAACCGCATCTTTTACTTTCTGTTTTGCCAGATCAACTTTTACATCTGTATCAAATTCCACAACGATCAGCGAAAAATCCTGCTGTGAAGTTGACTGCACTTTAATAACCCTTGCACCACTGATGCTTTTGATTTGTTTTTCAATGGGTCTTGTTACAAGGTTTTCAATATCTGTTGGTGAATTACCAACATAAATAGTCGCTATCGATATCGTAGGTACCACAATATCGGGGAACTGTTCTTTCGGCAGCGTATTGAATTTAAATAAGCCGTAAGCAGTAATGATGATCGTAACGATATAGATCGCTGTACGGTTATCAACACTCCAGCTGGTTGGTTTAAATTCTTTAAATTTTTTACCGAGCCCTTCTAAAAAATTTGATTGCATAGTATTTTATTATGTAGTCATCATTCAGGCCTCTCCCTCAATCCCTCTCCGGCAGAGAGGGAGGCCCGACTGTATTATAAATTTCAACTTCTGTATTTCAACATTTCATCATTTAGGGTTCTTATTTACTTATTCAACTTTTAAAATAAGCTGGCTCCGTGCAATGATGGCCTCCCCTGCAGGGGGAGGTCGGGTGGGGGCTTGCTTTGTTTTTTAAACAATCGCCACCACCTGCCTGTCATAAACAGACTGATACCCTTCAGTTATCAACTGCATGCCGCTTTGTAAACCGGCTTTGATCTCAATCTTGTCACCGTATGATTCACCAACAACAACAGGTTTTTTTACTGCGATGTTTCTTCCTTTACCATCTTTCTCTACCACATAAACATATTTTCCTTTATCATCTGTCTGCACAATATTAACCGGAATCACAATTGCATTTGGGGCACTGTAATCTTTAATACGAACAGTTGCGATTGAATTAGGACGAATACCACCACCGGGAATTGCTGCTTCAATCGTAAACGTTCTTGTGCTGGCATTGATGGTTTGTGAAGAAAGTTTTACGGTTGAGTTAAATGTTTTATTCATATCAGGAAGTGTAATGATCACCGGACTTCCTACACGAACACGGCTCATGTAATTTTCCGGAACTTCTATCACTGCTTTTAATGTGCTGGTGTTTACAATTCTGATCTGCGGACCAAGTTGTGTTGCACCAACAAATGCTTCACCTACACGTACATTCATCTCATCGGCAATACCGCTAACAGGAGAGTACACTGTATATAATTTTATCTGCTCGTTGGCTGTACCAATTGATTTCTCAAGTGTTTCCACATTATTTTTTGCCTGCAACAGTTGAAGTTCAGATCCGATATTCTGATCCCACAAATT
>JANOIQ010000522.1:0-6057 GCA_031407835.1 Chitinophagaceae bacterium | reverse complement strand
CGAAAATACATGTCAGCACTTTTTATATACACATTCCTGCCATCTGAAAAGCCCCAAATTTTCCTGATTAAGTAGTCGTTTCCATTTTCGTCTTTTACATATAAAATTTCAGTATTTTCTTTCTTTATTACCTCGTATTCTTTTATAGAGGGTTTGTTGTTTTTAAATTCCTCGAAAGTTAAATAAACACCCGGTACATAGTCAGATAAATAAAGTGGAGAAAAGTTTTTCAAAACTGAAGAATAATGATCAATTTCTTTCCAATCCATTTTCCTGCCGGTAAGCACCTTACTATCTATTTTTGTTCTCATTAATTCATGCATCGAAAGAGTAAGAATTTGTTCAACCAATTTTGAGCCGATGGAAGTGATTTTCCTGTGATCACTGATTGATGTATCAAATCTATAGAGTGGAATAAATTCAGTTCCTTTACGGGCATAAAATTCAAATATTCCTTTTACACCGGGAAGGAATTGGCGTTGTTTCCTGCGGTCAGCATCATTCACTTCATCATTTTCAATTTCTTTAGAAATCCAAAGTTTCCTTATTATGAAGAATAATTCATAGGCAGACGATGAATCTGGTTTTATCTGTCTGCTTAAGTATTTTTCAATTTCTTTTGAAGCTCCATCTTTAAAAATAAAGTATCCACCCTTTACCAAGCCATACCGTTCAACTTTGCAAAATCCCGAAATAACAGTATCGTTTCGTTGATCGATAACTGTAAGAGATCTGAAAGGAATAGATAAAGGCACAGGGTTCTTAGAAGCACTAAATTTTATTTCTTCTGGAAAAAGAGAGGTATAACCGGTATTTTTTTGTTTTTGACAGGGGGCAATCAAAACAAGATTTATAGATAAAAGAAATAGGAGGATAAAACGCATGTCAAATAGTTAACTTTAGAGCGACAAGAGATCTGGATATTAAAGTTAACAATTCGGCTTGTATAAAAAATACCTGAGTAATGATATATGTCACACAGGATATGAATAGCAGTCATACTTTTTGTAGTTTTCTAACTCCAACTTTAAAAGGAATGAAAAGAATTCCTACAATATTCTTTTTTTATTAGGTACGTACAATTACTGCTACTCTCAAAAAGATTCTTTTTCTGTTCAGCTGTTTGTCAAAGCTTATCCCTCATCTGTTCCGAATCACCCTTGTAAAAACGGTGTAAATGGAATATAACGGACCGATATGAACGAATGACCGATAAAAAAAACCTGCTTTTGTCATTGCGGGTCTGTAACTATTGTCAGTTAAATTGAATCATATGTAGTTGAATCTCTATTGGCATCCGGTAAAAACCTCCTTTTTAGGGTATAGGCAAATTATCTGGATTGCCCCTATTTAATATTCATGAGGGTGGTCAGCCGGTTACAAAGCAGTTCAGCGCCTTTTTATTGCTTCTTAAAATCTTCAATTCAGCAAAATGAGGTTGGAACCTAACTGAAAAGGCTCAATATAACCAGAGATTGTTCTTTATTCTTTCCGCATATTTTCCACAACAGTTCAGATGCTTTTTTTCAAATAAAAAATTCCACGTAGGTTTGCATGACCTCCACAATTTTTATTTCCATTTTACATCAGGCAGGTCCGCTTAAATTGAAAATTAATTTTTATGGCCAAGTTCATTTTTGTAACGGGTGGCGTTACGTCGTCATTGGGTAAAGGTATTATTGCAGCGTCGCTGGCAAAATTGTTACAGGCCCGTGGGTTTAAAGTAACGATTCAGAAATTTGACCCCTATATTAACGTTGATCCAGGCACTTTAAATCCTTATGAACACGGTGAATGCTTTGTTACGGAAGATGGTGCAGAAACCGATCTGGATCTTGGTCACTACGAACGCTTTTTAAATATTCATACCACACAGGCTAATAACGTTACGACTGGCCGTATT
This sequence comes from Chitinophagaceae bacterium, assembly GCA_031407835.1. Lineage (GTDB taxonomy): Bacteria > Bacteroidota > Bacteroidia > Chitinophagales > Chitinophagaceae > Lacibacter. Next base: position 4,154 of record JANOIQ010000522.1, on the reverse strand, counting down.
TACCAAACCGTCATCAATAAAGAAAGAGAAGGTGCTTATCTGGGCAAAACGGTGCAGGTTGTTCCACACATCACCGATGAGATTAAACGCCGTATGTTATTATTGGGAAAAGACACTAGGTATGATATTGTAATTACTGAAATCGGTGGAACAGTTGGTGATATTGAATCATTGCCGTTTATTGAAGCAGTAAGACAAATTCAATGGGAATTGCCTGATGAAGATTGCTTAGTTGTTCATTTAACCCTCATCCCTTACTTAAAAGCAGCAAAAGAATTAAAAACAAAACCAACCCAGCACAGTGTTCGTTTACTGAGCCAGGAAGGTGTACATCCTGATATTATTGTTTGCCGCACAGAAAAACCATTGAGCACAGAAATCCGCAGAAAGATCGCTTTGTTCTGTAATGTAAAACAGGAAGCGGTGATTGAAGCAAGTGATGCGAATACGATTTATGAAGTTCCGCTGTTTATGCTCAAAGAAAAACTGGATGTTATCTGTTTGAAAAAACTCAACATCACCAATTTTCCTGAGCCGGATTTAGAAAACTGGAAAAAGTTTTTAGACAAATTAAAATATCCCAAGAGCCAGGTAAATATTGGTTTGATTGGAAAGTATATTGAACTGCAGGATGCTTATAAATCCATTTTGGAAAGTTTTATTCACGGCGGTGCCATGAATGAATGTAAAGTGAATGTAGTGAATGTACACAGCGAGTTTATTACCGATCAGAACGTGTCTGAAAAGCTTTCGGGTTTGGATGGATTACTGGTTGCTCCCGGTTTTGGTAACCGTGGTATTGAAGGGAAAATCACAGCTATTAAATATGCAAGAGAGAACGGTATGCCATTCTTTGGTATTTGTTTGGGTATGCAAATGGCCTGTGTTGAATTCGCCAGAAATGTATTGGGATTGAAAGATGCACATTCTGTTGAAATGAATCCTGAAACACATGATCCTGTGATTGACATGATGGAAGAACAGAAGAAGATCACTACCAAAGGCGGAACCATGCGTTTGGGTTCTTATCCCTGCGACATAAAAGAAGGTACACTTGCACAAACGATTTATGAAAACCTGCATATCAATGAACGTCACCGTCACCGTTATGAATTCAACAATAAATACCTTGATGCATTTGAGAAAGGAGGTATGATCCCAAGTGGAAAAAATCTGGAGACAGGATTGGTGGAGATCATTGAAAGTTCAAAACATCCATTCTTTATTGGTGTACAATATCATCCTGAGCTGAAGAGTACGGTTGAAAGCCCTGCTCCCTTGTTTGTTCATTTTATTAAAGCCGCCAAAGAATTTTCTGACAAACAGCATTCCGTTAAGAACCCGTTGCTGGAGAGTGAGATGATTTAATAATATAGTTTGTGGTTTGTAGTTTCCTGAAAATTGAGACAGCTTGATAAAAATTTTATAGCTTAGTTTTTAAGAAACTACAAACTATCAACTGTATTTAATTCTCCGGCCTCCCAATCATCTGCTGCTTGATTTTTTCCCAGAAGCCCTGCACATTTTCATCATTCCGTTTCCATTCTTTTCCAAAATGATTGAGTTTGGCTTTCTGTTCATCTTTCTGCATCCTGAAAAATTCTTCCATCGTTTCAGTATCCTGCTGCATGGCTAATTTGTTGTAAAGCCGTTTCATTTCTTTTTCATAGTCGGCACTTTCTTCTGCCATGATTTTTTCCAGTGATTCACGCTGTTTTACTTTTTCATCGTACACTCCAACGGGTAATAATGTTTTTGCAATTACCGGCATCAATTCAATCAGCATCAGGATAATTAAGATGAGATAATAACGGAACTGTAATGCACCATTATCTTTCAACAGGTTGTTCAATGCTTCAATCCTGGTTAAGAAACCATTGTTGAGATAGTTGAGAAAATCAGCCTCCTGTTTTTTAATGGTTGTTTCCATTTGCCCCAGTTCTTCATCAATAGCTGATATCCGATCCTTGTTCTGAGTTTGTAAGGCTTTGTATTCTTCATCCAGTTTCTGGTATTCATTTCGTTTGGCCAGCGCAATGTCTTTAATGCCAACTTTGCCACTACCGCCACTACCATCTGTTTCAGCAATAAATTTTTCACGGGCAGTTGAAACATCTGCATACTTCACCGCAAGGTCTTTTTGAATGGTTGCTTTTTCTTTCAGCAACTCATCTTTCCGGTTTTTATAAAGAATATCCAGCTCTGTTCGCTTGGTAAGTTTGCGTTTTTCATTGTCCAGCGATACCTGCATTTTAATTTCTTTATCAAACATGTAAAGAATGGCAGGTTGCGCCATAAATGTACCGATGGTTAATGCCAGCAAACCACGAAACAGGAGAGGAGTGAATTTTCGTTTGTTGAATTGGTTGATGCCTTTGATCAACGCCCTGTCGATGGTAAGAATCACAAAGCCCATAAAAATACCGCTGCCAACAAACAGGAACACATTGTCAATAACGGTTGAAAAGAAATAGGTCCAGGCAAGGGTGGCAAATAACCAGGTGGCTAAAACCGTCATGCCGACAATGCGGTAGCGGTTTCGGTCAACCACACAATCTTTGATGAGTTCTTTCTCGGCTGTTGCCAGCCACCAAAGCAGTTCGTCTGTTTGCGAAGGAGTATACGCTTCCCCGGCATACATGGGCGTAGCCTGTTGATTCATGTGTAAATGGTTTAATAATTTGGCTTGGTTAAGGCCGGAACAGCGAACGTGGTTAAAACAGCGAAATGAAAACGAAGCCATAAAAGTAATTATTGTAAAGGAATTGATAAAAGAGTTTTTAGTTTGTAGCCGACAGTCTTTAGTGAGCAGGAAATTAAATGTGCAATACGAATGACTATCAGCTAACCACTGTTTGCTGCGAATACCTACCTTTGCCGCTCAATTTTTAAAACATGAACTTCGACCGGAATACGATTATTGGCTTTGTGGCGATGATGGTGCTGTTGTTTGGTTATATCTATTTTACCCAGCGTCAGCAGGGTGCTCTGGAAAAAGAGAAACAAAGGGCCACTGATTCTATTGCAAAAATAGAAGCAGCTAAGAAGAAATTAGTGGATACTGTTGCCTTGAAACAGGATGCTGTAAAAAGAGATTCTGCAAATGATGCACAGGCTGCAGGAGGCTTCCCAGGCGCAGCAACTGGTGCTGAGCAAATAACCGTTGTTGAGAATGAAGTAATAAAAGTGAGTTTTACGAGCAAAGGGGGCTATCCCAAATCAATCGAACTGAAAAATTACAAGCGCTACGATGGCAGGCAGGTTGTATTGGGCGGGAATGATCACAAACTGATTTATTCAATAAATACAGGCAATAATCAATCGGCACTTACTTCACAATTGAATTTTACAGCAGGACAGGTTACGAAAACTGCTGATGGTCAAAGCATCAAATTCACATTAGCTGATTCATCAGGCCAGTCGGTGGAGCATGAGTTCAGCATTAAGAATAATGATTACTTAATAAGCTGGAATATTAAACTTGCCGGTGCAGATAAATTATTAACGCAGGGGATTTTAAACATCAACTGGGATATCACCACTCATCAGCAGGAGAAAGATTTGAAGTATGAGAAGGGGCAAAGCAATATTGCTTACCTCGAAGATGGCAGTTATGATTTTACAGCCGCCGGTGCTGCCGGTAAAGGCGACAGCAAAAAGTTAGGTGATAAAACGAAATGGCTGGGTATGAAGCAGCAATTCTTCAACACCACTTTAATTGCAGGAACAAGTTTTTCTTTTGTTGAATCAAACTGGACTGTGCCTGCCGAAGAAGAAGATTCATTGCAGAAAGTAATGGATGTGAAAAGTGTTCTCCGCTTTAATATTGCAGGTGCTTCCTCAGCCACAGTTCCTTTACAATTATACTTTGGACCAAATGATTTTCATATTCTGAAAGCAAATGGCAACAAGCTTGAAAGCCATGTGCAGTTGGGTTATGGAATTTTTGCTTTTGTAAAATATATCAACCGCTGGGTGGTAATGCCTGTGTTTGATTTTATTCATAAGTATGTTAGCAGTATCGGAATTGTAATTCTGCTGCTTACGTTTTTTATCCGTTTAATCATTTCTCCGCTTACTTATTCAAGTTATCTCAGCGGTGCAAAAATGAAAGTGCTGAAACCTGAAATTGAAGAGCTGAAGAAAAAGCATGG
>JANOIQ010000508.1:0-3048 GCA_031407835.1 Chitinophagaceae bacterium | reverse complement strand
GAACAGCGGGTATTCAAATACATAAGTTCCCTTGTTTAACCAGCCAAAGAAAAAGTTGGTGCTGGCATCTTTGGTGCTTTCATAATAACCCAAGCCGCCCTGCCATTTATATGCACTGATCACATTCACAGGTTCCATACAACTTGGACGCATATCTTTCATGTGTACATATTCCATATTTCGGTCAACACGCAATTCAATGCGTACTTTTATTTTATCACCCACTTTCAATACATCGCCTTCATTCACCGGTGTAAGAACGGGTCCGTTTGCAGAATTGCGTTCAACAAAATATTGCTTCTTTAATTTCAACGGTGTTTCACTTGCAGTGATCTTATCGAGGTTTTCAAAATACTGCCAGTAAGCACTTCCCCAGGAAGGTTGATTATTACTCTTGCTTACTGTTACCTGTATATTCCCCATTGATGGTTTTACAAAGCTTGCTTCAATGCTGCGTTTAAAATAACCTGTGCCAGCTTCGGCCCCCTCCCGACCTCCCCCAGAAGGGGAGGAGGAAAACAACTGATAGCCTGCTTTTATTTCCACCACAGCTTCTGTTGCAATCCATTCACCGCCCTGTAACAATAAGGCATAGCAGGCTTCAGCTGTTGCAATGGTTGTTTTCCAGTTCTGTGTTTGCTTTTGTTTCAGCAACCAGGTTTTTAAATCAGCAACGGCTTTCTGGTCATTGCTTACATCACTGAATACTTCAATCATCATCGCCTGTGCTGAAACCGGAGCCTGGTACCAGTAATAACCTGCATTAAATTCTTTCCAGTACATACCCATCTCTTCACTCTGCAATGCATTTTCTTTTAAGGATTTGACGATGGCTGTTGATGTCTTCACATCTTTGCTACGGTGCAATGACAATGCAATCATTCCCTGCATATACCTGCTTTCTTTAATCCAGTACTGCTGTGTTTGTTTGTAGTAGTAATCGTAAGCAGTTTTATTTGCTGCTGCAACCGGAACATCCTTGAAGAAACTCCGCATGTACAAATACTGAATCTGCATGTAGCCTGTATTGTAATTCTTCAGGTTGGTTTTATATTTCAGCAGGTTATCATAATCTTCTTTGATTTTTTTGTCGAGATAAGGGATTGCTTTTGCAAGAATAGCATTGATTGCTTTCTCCTGTTCTTTCGGTAAAGCATTCAGCTTTTTTAAATGACCGATTCCTGTAACAATGTATTGCGTAATGTAACGGTCATCCGGTCCACCTTTGAACCATACAAATCCGCCATTGCTCGATTGCATACCCTGCAACTGTGCCAGCGTTTTATTTAACTCACTGCTCATGCGAACCATATCAAACAGCAAAGCAATATTTTTCTTCTGCTCTTCTTCATTCTTTGCCTGCAATATCCACGGAGTTTCCTGCAACAGTACCGATTTCAATTCTTCGTTCTTCTGCAGGTTGCTTTGTAAAGCGGCCGAACTGCTGATCTTCCATTTGTCAAACACTGCTTTAATGCGTGGAAGTTTTGTGGTGATATGTGAAGCAAGCGCATTGGCATAAAAACGATTCCATGTCTGTTCAGCACATTCATAAGGATATTCCATTAAATAAGGCAATGCCTGCACGGCATACCAAACAGGATTGCTGGTAAACTCAATCGTAAATTTATGCTGCGTTAAACTTTCCGAGGCCCCCTCCCGACCTCCCCCCGAGGGGGAGGAGTTAAGCAATTTAGCGAACACAAAATTCTTAGTACCATCGCCACGCATCGGTAGGGGTAATGTTTCTGTCACCAGCATACGATTGGTGAGTACAGGAATCGTTGCTTCTTCACCATCGCTTACAGCTTTTACCATACCGCCGGCAGGAGCACCTTTGGCAATGATGCGATAGGTGAGTGCTTCATTGAAATTATAAGGTACATCAGTTCTGAATTTCACCACGGTGCTTTGCCCGGCTGCAACAGTAAAATGCTGCACAGGAAATGTATTCTGGAACCAGCCATCAACCGGCTGCATGGTGGATGTGTTGAATAACTGCAAACCACTTTGCCCCGTAATTTCTTTATCAGTGAGGTTGGTAATCTTGGCACTGAATTCAAAACGATCACCTTCACGAAGAAAACGTGGAGCAAAGGTTTGCACCATCAATTCTTTTTGTGTGATGATGGATTTTTCGGAAACACCCAGCGACAGATCTTTTGTATGTGCCAGTAATAACCATTTCCATTTGGTTAATGCTTCCGGCATGGTAAAGCTGAAACTGATATTCCCTTCTTCATCTGTTTTTAGATCAGGGAAGAAGAAAGCAGTTTCATTGAAGTTTTTGCGAATTTGTATATCACCAGATTCAGATATTGGCTTTTGTTCTTCTTTTTTATTGAACGAAATGCTATCAGCTTTGGAATCATCTACTGCCATACCTGCTGCCATTTCTTGCATAGGTGCAGCAACCTTTTCTGGATCTTTAATTCCAGCTTGATCAATTACTCCTACGATTTCATATCCCTTTGAATTTAACTTTCTTATCAACCTTTTATTTCCTCCAATGCCGATCAACTCATCATATATTTTATCAAACACTTTCCAATTCTGTTGTACCTCCCATTCTTTATCCCATGAATTGATTTGTGTAAAACCTGCACCACTCCATGCATTATTGATATAGTTGATAGGAAACAGATCTGGTTTATTCCAGCTATGCGGTTTAAACTGATCCAATGATGCATCATACATACTGGTTAATAATTCAGCAGCAACTTTATCTCCTTTGTACCCGCTGATCTTTACTTTCCATTGTTCTTCACTGCCGGGTAAGGTTTTATCACGGAAGGTTTCATAACTGATGCTGAGTTCTTTGTTGCTCCATGCTACAGATACATAGCGTGTAAAGCTGAAGAAACGGTTATGTTTTACAAAAGAATAACTGTAACCAAAACCACCCCGTTCTTTTTCTGTAACGGGAACAGTGATCTGTTTTTGCTCATTGCTGAGTTGATAAAAACTGAGATTACTCAGGTCATCTTTCGTATCGATCTGTACGATGTACACATCACTGGCGCTGCTGCCGAATAAAAGATTAGCTGT
>JANOIQ010000501.1:0-6443 GCA_031407835.1 Chitinophagaceae bacterium | reverse complement strand
TGCTCTTGTACGGGCTATTGAACTGAAAGAAAAAGACCCTTCAACAGTCATTCATTTAGTAACTGTTGGTGCTGCTGATACAGAGCCCATCATCCGTAAAGCATTGGCACTGGGTGGTGATGAAGCGATCCGTGTAAATGCCGACAGTCATGATAGTTTTTATATTGCTTCGCAAATTGCTGAGGTTGCTAAGCAAGGATCATACGATTTAGTATTTACTGGCAAAGAAACCATCGATTACAATGGCTCATCCATTGGTGGTATGGTTGCTGAACTGTTAGATCAGCCTTATGTTTCACTTGCTACCAAATTTGAACTGAACGGAACAACAGCAACCATTGAGCGTGAAATTGAAGGCGGCGAAGAAACCTGTGAAGTAAGTCTGCCGGTTGTTGTGAGTTGCCAGAAAGGAATGGCTGAACAGCGCATTCCCAATATGAGAGGAATCATGAGTGCACGAACTAAGCCGTTGAAAGTAGTTGAACCTGCTGCAGTTGAAGCATTAACTTCTGTTGCATCATTTGAGTTACCTCCTGCTAAGTCGGGTGTAAAACTGGTTGATGCTGAAAATGTGGGAGAGCTGATTCGTTTATTACACGAAGAAGCAAAGGCAATTTAAAAATGGCTAATTGTTTAATGGATAATTGATAATTGCTTCCATGAAAGAGAATATACTTAAAACAAAAAGCTTTGAATTTGCTGTAAGGATTGTAAACCTCTGCAAATACTTAAAGAAGCAGCATAATGAGTATATCCTTTCACAACAAATTCTGAAAAGCGGAACAGCTATCGGAGCCTTAATTCGTGAAGCAGAACATGGTGAAAGCATGAAAGATTTTATCCATAAACTTACTATTTCACTGAAAGAAGCAAATGAATCAAAGTATTGGCTGGACCTGCTTGTTGCTTCAGATTTTATAACAAAAGAAATGTTTGACTCATTAAATAAGGATTGTGAAGAGTTACTGAAATTGCTTACTGCAAGTGTAAAAACTTCAAAATCTAAACTGAAATAATTATCATTTATCAATTAACTAATTATCAATTATGAGTATTCTCGTTTTTATAGATGCTGCTGATGGTCATGTAAAAAAATCTTCGTTTGAGGCATTGACCTATGGTGCACAATTAGCCAAACAAATTGGCACAAGTGCTGAAGCTGTTTTGTTAGGTACAGTTGTTGATGATTTGGCGGCTCTTGGCAAATATGGTGTAACAAAAATTCACCAGGTAAACAGTGATGTGCTGGCACATGTAGATGCACAGGTTTACGCAAAAGCAATTGCAGATGTGGCTGCTGCAAATTCTGCAACTGTCATTGTCCTTTCTCATAACTTAACAGGTAAAGCGGTAGCTCCCCGTTTGAGCGCAAAACTCAAAGCAGGTTTGGTTGCAGGTGCTGTTGGTTTACCCGACACAAGTAGTGGTTTTGTGGTAAAGAAGGCGGTATTCAGCGGTAAAGCATTTGCATTCATTTCTGTAAATACAGCAGTTAAGATTTTATCCATCAGCCCCAATTCGTTTCAAACAATTGCGGGTGAAGGAACAGCAGAAGTTATTGCTGCAAACATAACTGTAGAAGCTCCAAAAGTAAAAATAACATCCTCCAATATGGTAACCGGTGAAGTTCCATTAAGTGAGGCTGATATAGTAGTAAGTGGTGGCCGTGGTTTAAAAGGACCTGAAAACTGGGGTATGGTTGAAGAACTGGCAAAATTACTTGGTGCTGCCACGGCCTGCAGTCGTCCCGTTGCAGATGAACATTGGCGTCCGCATCATGAACATGTGGGACAAACAGGTGGTTCCATTGCACCCAATTTATATATTGCTATCGGCATCAGTGGTGCCATTCAGCACCTGGCAGGTGTAAACCGCAGTAAGGTAATTGTTGTGATTAACAAAGATCCTGAAGCACCTTTTTTTAAAGCTGCTGATTACGGTATTGTGGGAGATGCCTTTGAAATTGTACCAAAGATGGTCCAGGAAGTAAAGAAGCTCAAAGGTGTAGCTTAAATTATTTCGACCTATAATAAACTGGAACGCCGTTTTTACGGCGTTTTTTCATTCTTTAAACCAAACAGAATGTTTAATGCCGACGAGGCATATTAATTAGTCCAATCATTTAACCGAAACTCAATGCCTGTCGGTATTATACAGGAAATATTTGCTCATATTTATAAATTCAATTGGTATAAGATGAAATAATTGAGTTGAATAACCCAATTAAAAACCAAAGCCCTTAAATTTGCCCTCGGGATATGAAAAAAATTGAACTGGAAATAGTTGCACTCTCCCACAGCATTACGCAAACACACAGCTATGCAGTGGTTCTTGGCGAAGTAAATGGTCTGCGCCGTTTGCCCATCGTTATTGGTGGTTTCGAAGCACAGGCAATTGCTGTTGCTCTTGAACGCATGCAACCCAGCCGCCCCCTTACTCATGACCTCATGAAAAACTTCATGCTGGCTTTTAATGTTGATCTGCACGAAATTGTGATCAACGATCTGCAGGAAGGTATTTTCTATTCCAAATTGTTATGTTCTTCTGATAATGATACGGTTGAAATTGACAGTCGTACAAGCGATGCGTTGGCTTTAGCGGTTCGTTTTGGCTGCCCCATTTATACCTACGAGCATATCCTGGAAAGTGCAGGCATTTTAATGGAAGATGATGAAGAGAAAAAAGAAAAAGAAGAGGTAACAGTTACAACGGGTGGCGAAGGCAGGGAAGATCTTAAATCATTAAGTATTGAAGAATTGCAGATCCTGCTGAACGAAGTACTGGAGCAGGAAGATTATATCCGGGCCATCTCCATCAGGGATGAGCTATCGAACAGGAAGAAATAACCGCTGATGAGTAAGATGAACTGATGCTATTGATGCAGTTCATATCAGCAACATTCTTATCTTCATTTTCATGATCGTTTTTCCCAATTGCAAAATCAATCTTGGCTTACAGATTCTCAACAAACGGGAAGATGGATTTCATAACCTGGAAACTGTTTTTTATCCGATTCAATTAAGAGATGCTTTAGAGGTAATCAGGTCAGCTGATGACAAAGCAGAAGCCAGTATCAATTTCAAAAGTACCGGACTAATAATTGAAGGAGATTATCACAACAACTTATGCATCAAAGCATATGAACTTTTGAAAAAAGACTTTCCCACACTTCCATCAATTCAAATGCACCTGCACAAAACCATTCCTATGGGTGCTGGTTTGGGGGGTGGCAGCAGTGATGGAGCCTTTGCATTAAAACTTCTGAATGAAAAATTTCAACTGGGATTATCAAGTCAGCAATTGATCAATTATGCCTTACAGTTAGGAAGTGATTGCCCGTTCTTCATTATCAACAAACCAGCCTTTGCAACTGGCAGAGGTGAAGTATTGGAAGAAGTAAATCTCGACTTATCGGCCTATCATTTTGCGATAATCAACCCAGGGATTCATGTAAATACAAGCTGGGCATTTGCTCAATTGAGTCTTACTAATTATTCAGGCCGCTTTGAGCGTCCCGACTCACAACTCCCAGAACTTAAAACAATCATTCATCAACCCATTAGTACCTGGAAAAATCAGCTAATAAACGATTTTGAAGAACCGGTTTGTAAAGTACATCCAGAGATCGCATCCATCAAACAACAACTATATGATGCAGGTGCTTTATATGCAAGCATGACGGGAAGTGGCAGTACAGTGTTTGGGATATTTAAAGAACGCCCACAATTGGAGCTCACTGAATCCTATTTTATACATTTAGCCTGAATAGTTGAAAACTTGAACTTCAGTTTTTTACTTAGTTAAAACAGTGTTCCCATATGTTATACAAGTTTCATCGCATTAACAACTTTCTATTTAATCTATTCTTAGATTCCTCTCTATGGTTCTCAAACCCGGCAGACTTCAACGATCCATTTGTTATGCGGTTCAGTAGTAATCTGAAAATGGGCAATGATATCAAGGAAAAATTAGTAGAAGATGAATTATCAAAAACTGACTTCCATTCTTTAGGAATACAGGAAGACATGATTAAGGATAGCATAACACAAGGATTCGAAGACTTTGAACCAGATAGTTTGCTTAATTCAATAATATCCAATACAATTCAAAATATGGGAGTTTGTTGTTTTTCTGAAGTTTTTGACAATTATTAATGTGGTCGCATTATACAGATGGGCATAAAGGAGTTTGTATAGAATTTGATCCGAAACATCTTAAAAAGGTTGAAAAATCCCTTTTATTTAAAACTACGTATTCTGACGACTTCCCGCATGTTTATGAAGATAAAGACCTGCAAAAAGCTCTTATAACAAAATCAATTTGCTGGAACTATGAAAAAGAGTATAGAATGCTTTGCCCTCGAAAAGGTGCAGTTAAATTTCCACAAGAAGCTATAACAAGTGTAATATTTGGAGCAAAGACAGATATCTCAGAAATAAGGCGACTTATTCAGCTTATAAGAAACTGTGGGTATAGTCATGTTAGCTTTAAAAAAGCCGAAATCGACTCCAATAAATACAAACTTGTTTATTCGCTAATTAATTAATACAATTTATTAAGCTAATTGCAGTAATTCATTCAGGTTCAGTGCATCTGTAACCATCATTAAATTTTTATTTTCATCTAACGGCCATAGCTCTTTAGGTTTGTCCCAGTACAATTCTACCCCATTTCCATCGGGATCATTTAAGTATATCGCTTCACTTACACCATGATCAGATGCCCCGGTTAAAGGATACTTTGCTTCAATCAGCCTTCTTAAAATTACAGCCAAATCTTTCCTGGTTGGGTATAAAATAGCAGTATGATACAGTCCAACCGAATGAACCGGTGCCGGACCTGCTCCTTTGCTGTGCCATGTATTTAACCCGATATGATGATGATAACCACCGGCGGAAATGAACACTGCCTGTGATCCATATTTCTGCGTTACCTCAAAACCAAGCAAATCACGGTAAAAGCCAAGTGAACGATCGAGGTCAGACACTTTTAAATGCACATGACCAATCCTTGTTTGTGCAGGAACTGTATAACTCATAATAATCCCGATTTTATTATATGAAAGTAAGAAAGTATTTTTGAGGCTTCATGGTAAACGCAACACATATTCTTCAGCTGAATCTTGATCTACTCAATCATCGAGGATAAGAACTCCCTTACCCCCTCAAGGGGGAATACTGCGTTACACGTTAGTTTTCATTTTTACATTTTTTCTTCATTTCTAATTTTCATTCTATGCATACAACAGTATCTGTTTCAGCCGGTTCACAACATTATATTGACCTGGAAGAAAAATACGGGGCACATAATTATCACCCATTGCCTGTGGTTCTTAAAAAAGGCGAAGGAGTGTTTTTATATGATGTGGATGGCAAACGTTATTTCGATTTTCTCAGCGGTTACTCTGCCGTGAATCAGGGACATTGTCACCCAAAGATTATTGCAGCACTGATTGAACAGGCACAACAACTCACATTAACATCAAGGGCTTTTCACAGCAACCTGTTGGGTGAATATGAAAAGTTTATTACTGAATACTTTGGTTATAATAAAGTGTTACCGATGAATACTGGCGTGGAAGCTGTTGAAACTGCCATTAAACTGGCACGCAGATGGGGCTATGAAGTGAAGGGGATTGAAGACAATAAAGCCAAGATCATTGTGTGTGCCCATAACTTCCATGGTCGTACCAGCACGGTCATTTCTTTCAGCACAGACCCAAGTTCGTATACTAAGTTTGGACCTTATATGCCCGGCTTCCAGGTAATTCCTTACAATGATTTAGCTGCTTTGAAAGAAGCCCTGCACGATGAACATGTATGTGGTTTCTTAGTTGAGCCAATACAGGGAGAAGCTGGCGTAGTTGTTCCCGATGAAGGTTATTTATCAACTGCCAAACAATATTGCGAAGCTGCCAATGTTTTGTTTATTGCTGATGAAATACAAACCGGTTTATGCCGCACCGGAAAAATGCTGGCCTGTGATCATGAAAATATTCACCCGGATATTCTTCTTTTGGGTAAAGCTTTGAGCGGAGGAGTGTTACCTGTAAGTGCAGTACTCGCCGATAATGAAATCATGATGACCATCAAACCCGGTGAGCATGGAAGTACTTATGGAGGTAATCCCCTTGCCTGTCATGTAGCCATCGCTGCATTAAAAGTATTAAAAGATGAACAGCTTGCTGAAAAGGCTGAGGTATTGGGACATCAATTAAGAGATGAGCTGAATGCCTTGAACTCCCCTTTCATCAGCCTGGTAAGAGGCAAAGGGTTGCTGAATGCAGTCATCATCAAACATCATAATCCTGATGCGGCATGGGATCTTTGCATGGAAATGAAAGAACATGGATTATTAGCCAAGCCAACACATGGCGATAAAATACGTTTAGCCCCACCGTTAGTGATTACAAAAGAACAGATCAGCGAATGCGTGGAGATCGT
>JANOIQ010000496.1:0-2180 GCA_031407835.1 Chitinophagaceae bacterium | reverse complement strand
GTGCATCCCATAGCTGGAACTTTCAAACGAACAGGCGATGATCTCATTGATCAGCAATCAGCTGAACGTTTATTGAAAGATGCCAAGGAAAATGCAGAGCATGTAATGCTGGTTGATCTCGCAAGAAATGATTTAAGTCGTGTATGCGATGATGTTTCGGTTGCGCATTACAGGCAGGTGCAGTATTACAGTCATGTCATTCATTTAGTGAGTGAAGTGGTTGCAAAAGTTCGACCCAACTCCAATCCGTTTGAACTGCTGGCTAAAACATTTCCGGCAGGTACATTGAGTGGTGCGCCCAAAATCAAAGCCATGCAGTTGATTGATTCATTTGAATCAACAGCCAGAAGTTATTATGGTGGTGGTATTGGTTTTATGGGTTTCGACGGAAGCTGTAATCATGCCATCATGATACGTACTTTTTTAAGCAAGGCTAATACTTTAATATACCAGGCAGGGGCAGGTGTTGTTGCTGCAAGCAAACCGGAAAGTGAATTACAGGAAGTGAATAATAAACTGGGGGCGTTGAAGAAAGCAATTGAAAGAGCGGAAACCCTCTAAATCTCCCTAAAGGGAGACTTGCTACTGAGTGCAAAATTGATCTGTATAAAATGAGTGAACAAAAGAAACATAAATCAGCATTTAAAAGCGACGGCATGTTTAATAATGCCAGCCACTTGGTTTTTGAATTGGCTAAAGATCTGCGTCGGAATATGACGGATGCTGAAAGTCTTTTGTGGAATCATTTAAAAGCAGGTGTGAAAGGATTAAAGTTCAGAAGGCAGCATCCAATAGGTATTTACATTGCAGATTTCTATTGTCACAAACTCAAGTTAATCATTGAAATTGATGGGAGCATTCATCATGTGAAGGAAGTAAAAGACAATGACTTGAAGCGTGAGAATGATTTAAAGGAATGGGGTAATACGATTATTCGATTTACAAATGACCGTGTTTTCAAAAGTATAGATAGCGTACTTGATGAAATAAATGCTATAGTTGAAAATTTAATTAACAATTCAAAAGAATTACCAAAGCAGTAAGCCTCCCTTTAGGGAGGTTTGGAGGGTTTTAATATGCGCATATTAGTATTTGATAATTACGACAGCTTTACCTACAACCTAGTTCACCTGGTTGAAAAGATCACACATATTAAAGTAGATGTGTATCGCAACGACCAGATTGCATTGGAAAAAGTAAAAGACTATGATAAAATTATTTTATCACCAGGTCCTGGTATTCCTGAAGAAGCAGGATTGCTGTTGCAGTTGATCAAAGAATATGCATCAACTAAATCTATTCTTGGTGTTTGTTTGGGTCACCAGGCAATTGGTCAGGCATTTGGTGGAACGCTCACGAATCTCTCAACTGTTTTTCATGGAGTGGCAACGCCGATTAAAACAGGAGGTAAGAAATATGAAGTAAGAAGTCGTTTGTTTGAAGGCTTACCCGATGAGTTTGAAGTTGGCCGTTATCATTCATGGGTTGTGGCAAGAGAAAATTTCCCAAATGATTTAGAGATTACAGCAGAAGATGAAACAGGTTTTATTATGGCGTTGCAACACAAAATATTTGATGTACAGGGAGTGCAGTTTCATCCCGAAAGTGTATTGACACCGGTGGGAGAACAGATCATGAGGAACTGGTTGAACCAACCCCCAAACCCCCTAAAGGGGGCTTAACGCAGAATGCAAAGCCGAACCAATGAATATTATTTCAACAGAACTACAAAAGCTAAACAAGTCCTCCCTTTAGGGAGGATTTAGGAGGGTTTATATGAAAAAGATTTTACAATTATTATTTGAACATAAGAGTTTATCAAGAGAGCAGGCAAAAGAAGCACTGCTCAACATTGGTAAAGGAATGTACAATGAACATGAGATTACAGCATTTATGACTGTATATCTCATGCGCAGCATTACCATTGAAGAACTGCAGGGCTTTCGAGATGCCTTACTGGAACTTTGTGTGCCGGTAGATTTGGGCGGTTATGCTGTATTGGATATTGTAGGAACAGGTGGTGATGGAAAAAATACCTTCAACATTTCAACACTTTCCTGTTTTATCGTTGCAGGTGCCGGACAAAAAGTGGCCAAGCATGGTAACTATGGCGCATCAACCATCAGCGGTGCAAGTAATGTGATGGAGCAGCTTGGCTATAAATTCAAGAACAGTACAGA
>JANOIQ010000594.1:0-9527 GCA_031407835.1 Chitinophagaceae bacterium | reverse complement strand
ATGGAATCTCTTCTTTTCATAATATGCACCTCACCCTCTTTCCCTCTCACCTCATCCGCCCTTCGGGCACCTTCTCCAAAAGGAGAAGGGCAAAGGAAATGGAATTAGTTTTAAGGGAGGCCGGGCTTCTTTTAATTTATTAATCAATTACAAATAAGCATTTCAACAACTCATCTTTGATCATCAATAAAAAATCAACCTGTCACTATTCTATCAACCATTTTTAAAAGCTGGCTCAGTGCCTTGCAATCCTCCCCCTTCGGGGGAGTTAGAGGGGGCCGCTTATATATTCCCTTTTTTCAACTCATCAATAATATATTCACTTGCACGCATGCTTAATGCAAGAATTGTCCAGGTAATATTTTTATCTGCCTGACTTACAAACGCTCCGCCATCAACCACAAATAAATTTTTACAATCATGTGTCTGGTTGTGTTTATTCAATGCACTGCTTTTTGGATCGTTCCCCATTCGAACAGTTCCGGCTTCATGAATAATTTTTCCCGGCGATTCCAATCCATAATTATTTTCCGCACCATCATTGCCCCAGGTAATCACTGCGCCCATATTATGCATTACTTCTCGAAAGGTTTCTTTCATATGCTTCGCCTGGTTAATTTCATGATCGCTCCATTTTACATTGAAGTGTAACACAGGAATACCATATTTATCTACAACAGTCGGATCAATTTCACAAAAATTACTTTCCATTGGTATTGCTTCTCCCCGTCCCGCCATACCAACACCTGCACCATAGAAATAACGATAGTCTTCTTTTAAAGATGCTCCATACCCGCCCGCTTCTTTCTGTTTACCTGCTACTGCATACTTACCATTATAGGTTTGAATATCGGATCCGAAACCATAAGCCGGCTGACTCATGCCTCCCCAATACTCCACATGATAGCCTCTGGGGAAATCAAGTTTTTTATTATCTAACCACCAGGGCGAATAAATATGTGCTCCGCCTACACCATCTTCATTGTATTTTTTGCGGCCAAACAAATTTGGCAACACACCACCCATTGCAGCACCAGTACTGTCATGTAAATATTTCCCTACTACATTGCTGCTGTTGGCTAAACCATTCGGATGGCGTTGTGATGTTGAGTTGAGTAATAATCTTGCACTTTCACAGGCACTTGCTGCAAGAATCACCACTTTGCCATTTACCTGGTACTCCTGCATATCTTCTTTGCTTACATAACTTACTCCTGTTGCCAATCCTTCTTTATTGGTGAGCACTTCTCTTGCCATGGCGTTAGCAACGATATCTATATTGCCTGTTTGCAATGCAGGATAAATTAATACATTAGTAGATGAAAAATCAGCTTTCATCGAACTGCAATTGCGGTTACATTGTGCGCAAAAAAAACAGGCACCACGTTCTGTTGTACTTTCTATTTTCTTAGTAAGAATGGACAGGCGTGACGGAATTACTTTTACACCTGCAGCAACTGCACCTTTCTTTATAATGAGTTCATGCAATCTTGGTTTTGGCGGAGGCAGAAAAAAGCCATCGGGATCATTTTCCAATCCTTCATTGGTACCAAAGATGCCAATGAGTTGATCAATACGATCGTAATAAGGTTTGATATCTTCATAACCAATCGGCCAGTCATCACCCAAACCGTCAATACTTCTGCGTTTGAAATCTTTGGGGCCAAAGCGTAATGAAATTCTTCCCCAGTGATTGGTTCTTCCTCCAAGCATGCGGGCACGCCACCAATCCCACTTCGTTCCCTCTGCTTTGGTATAAGGTTCACCTTCTATATCCCATCCATGATAGCAGGCATCAAAATCACCAAAGGGGCGAAATTTGGTACTGGCTCCACGACGCTTACTTTCCCAGGGATTTTTTAACTGGGTAACATTTTTCTGCGGATCATACATGGCTCCAGCCTCAAGCAAACATACTTTCAATCCTGATTTACTGAGCATATAAGCAGCCATACCACCACCTGCACCCGAGCCTACAATTATAACATCGTAATTTTTCGGTTGAACTTTTATCTGAAAATCTCCCATAACAAGCAATTGATTTGAAGGTCTTAAAGATAGCAGATAAATCAAAAACCAAAAATTGATTTTCAATTTAAATAACAAACGTTTGCGACAAACGCTTATCATTTTTTAACCGGATGAATTGATAAAACTCCTACATTTAGTTTTCGCTTCAACCAACCAACTAAACGATTGTAAAATGACCCCTGCCAAACGCAACCAATTATTTATTGCCAGTTGTCTTTCACTTTTAGTAACCTCCTTATCTTTTGGTATAAGAGCAGGTATATTAAATGAATTAGGTACGAAGTTCAGTTTAAACGGATCGGAGTTAGCTACCATTGCCGGAACTGCTTTCTGGGGCTTTCCTTTAGCGGTTATTATTGGTGGTTTGGTTGTAGATGCTATTGGCATGAAAAAGTTACTGGTGATGGCTTTTGTGTTTCACCTGGCGGGTATTTTATTAACTGTGTTTTCAACAGGTTTCTGGTCGCTCTTTCTTTCTACTTTATTAATCGGTATTGCTAACGGAACAGTAGAGGCTGCCTGTAATCCTTTGGTTACTGCATTGTATCCTGAAAATAAAACTACCAAGCTCAATCATTTTCATTTATGGTTTCCGGGTGGCATTGTTATCGGCACACTCATCGTTTTCCTTTTCAGCAAAATCGGACTCAACTGGCAGGTGCAGGTTGGCACAATGATCATCCCTACAATTTTATACGGTTACCTGTTTTCAAAATTAGACTTCCCTGTTACTGAACGTGTGGCAAGTGGAGTATCAACAGGAACCATGTATAAATCACTTGGTAATCCGTTGTTCCTGTTTATGATTCTTTGTATGTTTGGAACAGCCATTACAGAATTGTTTACAGGTCAGTGGATTGATGTTCTGCTGAGAAACGTAACTGATAATGCTATTTTGGTGTTAACCGTTTCAACAGGTATCATGGTAGTGGGGAGAGCATTTGCAGGACCAATAGTACACCGCCTTGCTCCGCAGGGTGTATTGTTTATTTCTGCCTGTCTTTCTGTATTAGGGTTGTACTTATTAGGCCACACAAGCGGCAATATGATTTTCATTGGGGCATTGGTATTTGGTATGGGTGTTTGTTATTTCTGGCCAACCATGCTTGGTTTTGTTTCTGAAAACTTACCTAAAACCGGTGCTGTTGGTTTAAACTTAATGGGTGGTGCAGGTATGTTGGCTGTTTGGGTGTATACACAGTTTATGGGTAGTTTTTATGATCGTTTGCTGGAAAGAAACCTGCCAACAGGAGCTACATTAAAAGAATATATTTCTGCTGAGCCGGGTACAGAAATGGCTAAAAATTTAGCGTTGGCAAAAGTTACTGCGGGCCCTGAAATTATCAATGCCACTTTAGTTATTCCCATTATCCTGGTGGTTGCCTTTGCAGGACTGTTTTTATACATGCGTGGCAAGAGTAAACAAGTTTTAACTGCAGCTTAATTTTTTTACAATTAAATGAAGAAGAGGATTTATGTCGCAACAACCATCAAGAAGAACAATCTTAAAAAACCTGGCAGCAACTTCTGTTGCCTTAACTACTGGTAACGTGTTTGCAGGAATTGAACATATTCAGCAGGAAAATTATAAACTGAAGGGAAATATCAACCATTCTGTTTGCAGCTGGACCTATAATTTTATTCCTTTAGATGAATTATGTGAAGTTGTAAAAAAACTGAAATTTTCTGCTATTGATTTGCTGCCACCAAAAGACTGGCCAACATTGCAAAAGCATGGAATTACCTGCTCCATGTGTTATACGGCAGGTAAAATCAGTTTAACAGAAGGTTGGAACAACAAAAAGTTTCATGAACAGTTGATTAAAGATTTTACTGAAACCATTCCACTTGTTGCTGCTGCGGGTTATAAAAACCTGATTTGCTTCAGTGGAAATAAAAATGGAATGGATAATGAAACAGGATTGCAGAATTGCGTGGAAGGTTTAAAACAGATTATGCCATTGGCTGAAAAACACAATGTCATCATTCAGATTGAAGTGTTCAACAGCAAGGTGAACCATCCTGATTATATGGCTGATAATACCAAATGGACAATTGAATTGTGCAAACGACTTGGCTCACCCAATTTTAAAATTCTGTATGACATTTATCACATGCAGATCAGTGAAGGAGATATCATCCGAACCATCAGCGACGATCATCAGTATTTTGGTCATTATCATACAGCAGGAGTACCTGGCAGGCATGAGATCAACGAAACACAGGAATTATATTATCCTGCCATTATGAAAGCCATTCTGGCAACAGGATATACAGGATATGTAGCACAGGAATTTATTCCCACAGGAAAAACAAATGAAGAAAAGATTGCAGCGTTGAAAGATGCGGTGAAGAGGTGTGATGTATAAAAAGGCTGGCCCCCTAAATCCCCCGAAAGGGGACTTGCCAGGCACAGCCCTTTCTTGTTGTAAGATTTGATAAGCAGTTCAGAGGTTGATATATGCAGATTAAAGATTTGCTGTTGATATGGAAGAACAAATAAATAATTGAAAGTAAAAAGTACCGCTCCTTCTCCTTCGGGGAAGGAGGAGGAGGATGGGGCTATAAACAATAATTTAAACCATAAATTTTTAGTATGCCTGAGATTAACGAATATGATGCCATTGTAATTGGATCAGGAATCAGCGGAGGCTGGGCCGCCAAAGAACTCACTGAAAAAGGTCTGAAAGTGATTATGCTGGAGCGTGGTCAGAATATTGAACACATCAAAGATTATACAGGTTCAACAAAGGAATCATGGGAGTTCCCTCATCGTGGAGGACGTACGCAGCAAATGATTAAAGACTATCCCAAATTAAAAAGGGATTATCCGTTAAATGAAATGAATCTCGATTGGTGGTGCAGCGATAAAGACCATCCATACACAGAAGAAAAACGTTTCGACTGGTTTCGTGGTTATCATGTGGGCGGCCGTTCTTTAATGTGGGGCAGACAAAGTTACCGTTTCAACAAATGGGATTTTGAAGCCAATGCAAAAGAAGGAATTGCAGTTGACTGGCCCATCCGTTATGATGATATTGCTCCCTGGTACAGTTATGCAGAAAAATTTGCAGGTATACAGGGCAGTAAAGAAGGTTTGGATGTTTTACCCGATGGTGATTTTATGCCAGCCATGGAATTAAACTGTGCAGAGAAAGAAGTAAAGAAAAGACTGGAAGCACATTATAAAGGAATGCGCCATCTCATCATCGGCCGCAGTGCAAATATTACACAGGCGCATCACGAAAGGACGAATTGTCAATACCGAAACCGCTGTGCAAGAGGCTGCCCATTTGGTGGTTATTTCAGTACACAGGCTTCCACTTTACCCGCTGCGATGAAAACCGGAAATCTTACACTCCGTCCATTTTCTATTGTTACAAAAATTTTATACGATAAGGACAAAAAGAAAGCAACCGGCGTTGAAATCATTGATGCAGAAACAAACAAAACGTATGAGTATAAAGCAAAGATTGTTTTTGTATGTGCTTCTGCCTTAAACTCATCATGGGTATTAATGAATTCTGCAACAGATATATGGGAAGGTGGTTTAGGCAGCAGCAGCGGAGAACTTGGTCATAATGTAATGGATCATCATTTTCGTTGTGGTGCAGGGGGTAAAGTGGAAGGGTTCAGTGATAAATATCTGTTTGGCCGCAGACCAACCGGAATTTATATTCCACGTTTCAGAAATGTGTATGATGATAAGAGAGATTATCTCCGTGGCTTTGGTTACCAGGGTGGCGCAGGCCGTGGCAGAGGATCGCATGTAGCAGAGTTAACAATTGGTGCATCTTTAAAAGAAGCTTTGAGCGAACCAAATGATGACTGGTCAATTAATATTACAGGCTTTGGTGAAATGCTTCCCTATCATGATAACAAAATCACTCTCGATAAAAATGTAAAAGATAAATGGGGCTTACCTGTTCTTTCATTCAGTGCTGAAATAAAGGAAAATGAAAAGAAGATGCGCATTGATATGATGAATGATGCAAAGGAAATGCTCGAAGCTGCAGGTGTAAAAGATGTAAAAACTCATGATGATGGATATGCCGTAGGTATGGGTATTCATGAAATGGGAACCGCACGTATGGGTCGTGACCGTAAGACTTCTGTACTGAATGGCAACAACCAGGTATGGGATGCGCCCAATGTGTTTGTTACTGATGGAGCATGTATGACCAGTGCTTCATGCGTAAACCCGTCATTAACTTATATGGCATTAACAGCAAGAGCAGCTGATTTTGCCGTGAAGGAATTGAAGAAAGGAAATCTTTAAATCATCGCTTTTAGACAGTACTAATTATTTTATTCAGCATGGCAGATAATTCATATGATGCAATCGTTATTGGCTCCGGAATAAGTGGTGGCTGGGCTGCAAAAGAACTTTGTGAAAAAGGTCTGAAGGTTCTTATGCTTGAACGTGGTGCCGATTATAAACATATCGAAGATTATAAGACTGCCAACAAAATGCCCTGGGAATTTGAATATCGTGGCAGAACAACCCAACAACAAAAGGAAGACTACCCGGTCATTCATCGTGGCTGGGCAGCTAATGAACGGGTAATGGATGCATGGGTTAATGAAAAAGATGCCCCTTATACAGAAGTAAAACCATTTACCTGGTGGAGATCCTATCGCATGGGCGGCCGTTCTGTTTTATGGGGCCGGCATAGCTATCGCTGGAGTGATCTGGATTTTGAAGCCAATGCAAAAGACGGGTTCGGAATTGATTGGCCCATCCGTTACAAAGACATTGCGCCTTGGTACGATTATGTAGAAAAATTTGCAGGCATCAGCGGCTCGTTGGAAGGATTACCTTATTTACCCGATGGCCAATTTTTGCCACCAGTACCGTTAAATTTTATTGAAAAGGATATTGCCGCAAAAATTAAAAATTTTTATAAAGGTGAGAGGCATTTAATCAACAGTCGTGTAGCCAATATTACTGTGCCTCACAATGAACGAACCAATTGCCAGTTCCGCAACCGTTGCTGGGAAGGTTGTCCGTTTGGGGGTTACTTCAGCACACAATCTTCTACACTACCAGCGGCAATGAAAACAAATAATTTAACGGTAAGACCTTTATCATTGGTTACAAAAATTCTGTACGATAAAGACAAGAAAAAAGCAAGTGGTGTGGAGGTATTGGATACCATGGATAATAAAACCTATGAGTACAAGGCAAAAATTATTTTTGTTTGTGCCTCAGCATTAAACTCTACCTGGTTGTTATTTAATTCAGCTACTGATATATGGCCGGGTGGCTTAGGCAGCAGCAGCAATGAATTAGGACACAATGTAATGGACCATCATTATAACCTCGGAGCCAATGGAGCTATTGATGGCTATGAAGACAAAGCAGAATATGGCCGTCGCCCTGCAGGGTTTTACATTACCCGTTTTGCTAACATTCCGGGCGATAAGAAACGAGATTTTCTAAGAGGGTTTGGTTACCAGGGCAGTGCCAGCAGGCAGGGATGGAGCAGAGAAATTGCAGAAATGAATATCGGCAACCAGTTAAAAGAAAACTTATCGGAACCCGGTAGTTGGAGAATGGGTGCTACAGGCTTTGGTGAAATACTTCCTTATCATGAAAATAAAATTTCGTTAGATAAAACAGTAAAAGACAAATGGGGATTGCCTGTACTGTCTATGGATGCAGAACTTAAAGAGAATGAAATAAAAATGCGGTCAGCTATAAAAGAAGAATTAGTAGCTATGCTTGAAGCTGGTGGGGTAAAAAATATAGAGACCTATGATTCAGGTCATGCGATGGGGCATGGTATTCATGAAATGGGAACTGCACGTATGGGTCTTGATCGTAAAACATCTGTATTGAATGGCAACAACCAGGTATGGGATGCGCTGAATGTATTTGTTACCGATGGAGCATGTATGACAAGTTCCTCCTGTGTAAACCCATCCTTAACCTATATGGCATTAACAGCAAGGGCAGCCGCTTTTGCTGTAAGCGAATTAAAAAAGGGAAACATATAAGCCTCCCAACCCCACCGAAGTTATCATTCTGGGTTTTAAAACCTAAAGGGAGCTTAGTATCTTAAGGATGCACAGTCAATATAGAATTTGAAGAACGGGAAGGATTGAATTTATTTGATATTAATTTTAAACTTTTAAAATAAATACTATGGATCGCAGAGAACTTTTAAAAATGGTGGCACTTCTTACCGGTGGAGTGGTAATTGGAGGCGAGGTTTTTTTGAGTGGTTGCAAAACCGGTACAAAAGCTGAAGCAGGTTTTACTGCTTCTAATATCTTATTGCTTGATGAAGTAAGTGAAACAATTATTCCGGCCACAACAACACCGGGAGCAAAAGCAGCAAAGGTGGGTGAGTTTATGAAAGTAATGGTAACTGATTGTTATACCGAAAAACAACAGGCTGCTTTTATGAAAGGTACTGAAGAGCTGGATGAAGCCTGCAAAAAAATGCACAGCAAGTCATTTATGGAATGTACTGCAGAACAACGGCATGATCTGCTGATTAGTCTTGAAAAAGAAGCGAAAGAATTTAATAACAAGCGTCATGAAACAGATAAACCATTGCGTGAAGAACACGAAAAGAAAAACAGCACACTTGCCTGGAAAGATCAAACAGAATTTGAAGGTTCGCCCAGTCATTATTACACAATGATGAAGCAGTTAACGCTGTTAGGTTTCTTTACTTCTAAAACAGGTATGACAGAAACCTTACGTCATATGCCTGTACCTGGCAAATATGATGGTTCATTCCCATATGCCAAAGGAGATAAAGCATGGGCTGAATAAGAAATGATTTATCTGCATCTGATGCCCTCGTCTGATGCAAAAAAAATCCTAACAAACCCGTCAGACGAGGGCGTCAGACGGGATGCAACATCAAACGATTATGTCTTACAACCGGAAAGATTTTTTAAGAACCTCAGCAGCATTAACAGCCGGTTTTTCACTGGCAGGTTTACCCATGATTTCCTGTACCGATCCAGCAGCTGAAAAAAAATACGGGCTTCAGTTATATACTGTACGCAACGATGTCAATAAGAATCTTGCATCAACCATTGAATATGTATCCAAAGCAGGATACAGCCAGATTGAACTGTATGGCTTTGATGGCAAAACTTTTTTTGGTAAAACAGCTGCTGAATTTAAAGCCATGTTTGATGCAAATAAATTAACATCTCCCAGCGGACATTACGGAATACCTGACTCGGTTGTTGATGGAAATACAGATGCATGGAAAGCCATTACAGAAGCTGCGGCCATTATGGGCAATGAGTATGTAACAGTTCCTTATACAAATGATAAATACAGGAATGGTGATGGATTTAAAAAATATCTTGAAGCAATTAATAAAACTGCTGAGCTTACAAAAGCTGCCGGCATGAAACTGGCCTATCATAACCACGATTTTGAGTTTAAGAAAGTAGATGATGGTAAACAGTTCCTTGAAATATTGCTGACACAAACCGATAAAGATATGGTTGATTTTGAATTTGAT
>JANOIQ010000411.1:0-2530 GCA_031407835.1 Chitinophagaceae bacterium | reverse complement strand
AGAATACGAGGTAATAAAGAAAGAAAATACTGAAATTTTATATGTAAAAGACGAAAATGGAAACGACTACTTAATCAGGAAAATTTGGGGCTTTTCAGATGGCAGGAATGTGTATATAAAAAGTGCTGACATGTATTTTCGATTAGAAAAATTCAATCATAATTTTTACACGTTCGCAGCAAAAAAAATTTCCACTACACTTGCATTTAGGCCCGGAGATATACTCGGTACACTCGCCCTTGGAATGATTGTCGGACAATCGGCTTGGGGTACATCAGGCAAAAAATATAACTCCAAATTTTTTCTAAAAAGGTACCAGCTTGATCTTGAAACCGGCGAACTGAACTGATTCAACTCAGTAATAAAACTATCAGCCAATACTCGCAAAACTTGTTTTAATCCCTTTAATCAGTGATGAGCTGAATCCGCTGTGTTCCATTTCATTTAAACCGGCAATGGTACATCCTTTGGGCGTTGTTACCTTATCAATTTCCTGTTCAGGATGAGTTCCTTTTTGAAGAAGCAATTCAGCTGCACCATTTACAGTTTGAGAAGCAATAAGCGTTGCTGTTTTTGCATCGAAACCAATTTCAATTCCACCCTGAATGCTTGCACGGATGTACCGGAGTGCAAAGGCTATACCACAGGCTCCCAATACAGTTGATGCATCCATCAGCTTTTCTTCAATAACAACTACTTTACCCAATTGATTGAAAATATCAGTAATATAATCAACCTGTTCTTCGCTTGCATTGTTTGAACAGATACATGTCATACTTTCCTGTATGGCAATCGCTGTATTCGGCATCGCACGAACTACCGGCATCTGTTTTTCCAGCCACTTCTGTATATTGGTGATGAGTACACCTGTTACCACACTTACCAGCACATGCCTGCTTGCATCCAGTTCATCTTTAATTCCTTTGATGACATCTTCAATCTGGAATGGCTTTACCGCAAGTAATACCAGGTCTGCAAATCGAACTGCTTCATTATTATCACTTGTTACAAGTACACCTTTTTCTTCAAGATGTGCAATTGTTTTGATGTTCCGTTTGGTAACAATGATTTGACCGGGCAATACAAATTCACTCTTGATCAATCCTTCTGCAATGGCAACGCCAAGGTTTCCGCCGCCAATGATGGCAATTTTTTTATTCATAACTGATTGTTTGCTGAATTAAAGTTAAAGAGTGTAAAGGATATAATCTGAATAGAACCGCTAATGGATTGGCCATTCTTTAATAATACTTATGCCCGCTGAGATAATTTTTCACATAATCACCCACTCCATCTTCCAGTGAACTGAATGCATTTGCATATCCTGCCTCTTTCAGCTTGCTCATATCTGCTTCAGTAAAATATTGGTATTTATCCCTGATATCTTCCGGCATATCAATAAACTCAATCTTAGTTTCCAAACTCAATGCATTGAATGTTGCAGCTACCAGATCATGAAAGCTTCTGGCCTTGCCTGTTCCCAAATTATAAATAGCAGATGTTAGTTTCGAATCTTCTGAGTCATGACTCACTGCTAACGGCTGGCGACTGACTTTCTCCATCATCCATCCAATCACATTCACCACGTCTTTTACATATACAAAATCACGCAGCTGTTCACCATCCTTAAATCCTTCTTTGTGCGAACGAAATAATTTCACCAATCCATTTTGCTGAACCTGGTTAAAGGAATGCAATATTACACTGGCCATTCTTCCTTTGTGATATTCATTGGGACCATACACGTTGAAAAATTTCAATCCAGCCCAGAATGGCGGATGATCTTCCTGGTGCAATACCCATTTATCAAACTCGTTTTTAGAAATACCGTAAGGATTTAATGGCTTCAAATCAAAACATAAAGCATGCTCATCTTTATATCCCAAAGCACCATCGCCATAAGTTGCAGCTGATGATGCATAAATCAATGGTGCATTATTTATTGTGCAATAATTCCATATCTTCTGAGAATATTCTACGTTGAGATGCTGATGAATAGCATAATTAAATTCAGTGGTATCTGTTCGTGCACCAAGATGAATAACAAAATCAACAACCGGTTTATTTTGTGCCAGCCATTTAAACAAATCTTCTCTTTCTACTTCAACTGTAAACTGTTTATCATTTAAATTAGGAATTTTCTCATCCCGGTTAAATTCATCAACAAGAATTAAATTGGTATATCCAAGTTCATTTAAGAATTGAACCATGCAGCTGCCGATAAATCCTGCAGCACCTGTAACAATGATGCTGCCCCCGTCTCCGCCAACTGGCGGAAGAACTTGTAACTCTCCGCTATTTTCAATATCACTCATTTATTCAATCATAATTTCAAAAGTTAAGACAAATGTCTTTGCACCCTTTAGAGCTGGGCGACTGCTTCTACAAGGAAATCAACGCATGTTCACTTTCATGACCAGCGAGTAAATTTTCAATGGCCGTATCATATTTTTCTTTCCAGTCATGAACTGTACCCCACTCCATACCATCTACTTCAATACTTCCGTTGGTTACAAATCCAATTTCAGCA
>JANOIQ010000396.1:0-6106 GCA_031407835.1 Chitinophagaceae bacterium | reverse complement strand
ATATTCAGCAGGTCATCAGCTTTGTTCATGCTCATGGCCACAGTTCTTATCCTTTCGAGGGATGCTTCAATTTCCAGTTCCCGGGTTTTATTTTCGAGTTCAATTGTTCTGGCTTTAATTGCCTGCTGCAATTTCAGGTTTTCATTCTGCAGTGTATCAAATGCAAACGCTTCGCCTTCCTGTGTTTTTGAGTCGGGGTATGAACCATGTTGATGCAAAACTTTCCATCCGTCAGGTTGTTTTTGAATTAAAGAAGATAATCTGAACTTCTGGTAAAATGTCCATTCATTTTCAATCTTTATATAAATATCCAGCAGTTCGTGTGCCATTATATAAGGATCGTAGGCAATTATCTTTATTTGTTTGTTCCTGATTTCAGACAAACCCTTCATTTGATCAATCATCCTGTGGGTATAGTCCAGTATCTCCTGTTTAGAGTTCCATACTTCTTCTTCGGTGCCACCGATATTACGATAATCATCTACGAGATAAGTAGCCCAATGATCTATATCTCCGCTGAAATAGGAGTTCCAGTAATCGTCCAAAAACTGTTCGATCTCTTTTTCCAGTTTTTTAGTAAGGTTCATTCGTTAACTATTATTTAGAACAACAATGATAAAAGGGGAATCCTAAACCAGCCTGTCTGTCTGAATCATTCAGGCAAGGGCTGAAAAATTTTATTCAAAACATTTGGATGCATACTGTTGCTTTTTTTTAGCAATGCAAAAGATTCTATTTCTTCCTCAACTGTTTTTCCATAAACTCAAAAGTAGCTTCGTATGCATCCTTCCAGTTACGATATAATAAAAAACTATGCACTTCATCGGGAAAAACTAACTGTTCAAAATATACATTGCGCTGGCGAAGCAGTTCAACAATATGAACCGTTTCACTGAACGGTACATTTCGGTCATCATCACCATGAATAAACAACACAGGGCTCTTCCATCCATTGATGTAATTTACAGGAGATGATTCGTAACCCAGTTTTCCTATCTGCGCATATTTGGTTGAATCGTACCAGGGAGCAAAGGTTGGTTCTTCATCATTCCAGTTATGTACACCATGAATATCAACACCCGCAGCAAAAAGATCACTTCGTCTTGCTAATCCATGTGCTGTTAAATAGCCACCATAACTGCCACCCCATAAACCTACTGTGCTAACGTCTTTCCTGTTTTTTAAATACTCACCTGCACCAATTACATCATTTACTTCACTGGCACCACCCATGCCATAGTTTAATGCTTCACGGAACTCCAAACCATAACCAATGCCACTGCGGTAGTTTAAAGAAATTACTATATAACCCTGCGATGCAAAAAACTGATGCAGCGCATAAGCATTGCTGTAATACTGTCCGTAGTTAAAGCCCAATAGCATTTGCCGGCGGCTGCCGCCATGCATAAAAACAACAGCAGGATATTTTTCACCTTCTTTATAATTCCGTGGAAGAAATAACTGAGCAGGTGCTTCCATTCCATCGGTTGCTTTGATGGAAATCTGTTGGGGAGTAACAAGCTGTGCCGGAAATTCTTTATTGAAAAAGTCTTTTGCAATATCAGTAACTGTTCCATTATTATATACAGCAGGCCATGCAGGTCGTGTTGCTGATGAACGAAACATTGCAAATCCGGCAGATGTTACAACAGGACTCCATTCTATATTATCACCTTTGGTTAAGAATTCTGCTTTGCCATCAGCAATGGATGTTTTCCAAATATGGCGGCGGTTGATATCATTAATATTACAGGTATAATAAACTGTTTTTTTATCGGGCGATAATGTAATGTTCTCCACTTCGCCATCACCGGGAGTTAACAGCTTTGTTGTTTTCTGTTCAATGTCTAATGCATACAAATGAACCCACCCGTCTTTTTCCCAGGGAAAGATGAGTTGATTATTGGCAGCCCATAATAATTTATTATCAGCAACAGGTAAATCATCAACATACACAGAACCTTTACCGGTATCTGCTTTCCAGATTTCTTTTACTTCACCTGTTGTTATATTCAACAATCGGATGCTCCATGGATAAGTTTCACGACGGGCAGTAAATGGAACATCTACCCTGATGTTTCCACGACGCACATAAGCAATCCATTTTCCATCAGCACTCCACACAGGATCGCTGTCAACATCAGCCGAAGGATCAGGAAAGGAAATTTGTTTACTGACGGAATGATAAATACCAATAAACGAATGATCGCCACGGCCACTTACAAAAACCAGCTTTGTTCCATCAGGGCTCCAGCGAATTGAGCTTTGAGCAGCTCTTGCCTGAAACAGCTTAGTTGGTTTTATTGTTGTATCGTTTAAAGAAGCTGTCCAAACCTGTCCGCCAAAAAGATAAGCAACAGTTTTTCCATCGGGTGAAATTTTTGGATAGTAGCCCGGAGCAATTTTGTGCAAGTTGCTGCCATCTTTATTTACTGCATATAAAATTCGTTCTGTTGATGTTTGCAGTTGAGCCGGGTTAGCCGTTTCACCACGGCCATTTGCTGCATTACCCCGTACAAATACAAGTTTGCTTCCATCAGGTGTAAACGAAAGACTTCCCATATCCATTCCATCATCGCCTGTATAGTTGGTGATTTTTATTGTGTTACTGCCTGCTGCATCAGCCACAAACACATTGCGGCTTCCTTTGTTATTAAAAACCCATGCAATGGTTTTGCCATCGGCACTGGCTGTTAAATTAGTTGGAAAGGCAGGCGATAATAAATTATCAATGGTTTGTGCGTTGCAGTTGGCTGCAGCAATAACGAGTAACAGAAAAATTTTTCTCATGCAGTTGGTTTTTAACACAGAGGAGATGAGGAGTGGAGTTTCACAGAGACTGAATTTTCTCAGTGTTCCCCTGTTTCTCTTCAACTCTGTGTTTATTTGTTTGAATTGGCTTTAAACACCCGTATAAAATTTCCACCAAGTATTTTACGAATATCTTTTTTACTGTATCCCCTTTCCAACAATGCTTTTGTAACCAGGGGATAATCTTCCACACCGTTTAACTCAAGCGGGGGTGCTTCAATACCATCAAAATCACTGCCCATGCCCACATGATCTACACCAACAAGTCTTACGATATAATCGAGATGATTCAAAAGCAGAGATAAGGGTGGACGTAAAGCATCCATTTCATTTTTATATTTTTCTGATACCATCATCAAGGCATAATCTTTTTGCCTGCCTTCCTGGATGAGTTGATTAATTTCTGTTTGATGCTGTTGTATAAACAGGTTTCGTTTTAATTCGTATGTACTATCTATAAATCCTGCATAGAAATTTAAAAACACAACACCACCGGTTTTAGCAATGGCTTTAATTTGATCATCTTTTAAATTACGGCGATGCGGACAAAGATTCCAAACGCAACTATGTGATGCAATGAGTGGTTTGCTGCTGATCCTGATAATATCCCAAAATGTTTGTTCACCCACATGACTTACATCAACCATCACACCCAACTCATTCATGCGTTTAATTACTTGCTTTCCGAAGCCTGTAAGACCTTTTTTGCCTTCGGAGTTTAAAGCCCCTCCTTCGGAGGGGTTTGGGGAGGTTTCGTCTTTCGCACTCGTAGCCCAATCAGTAGAGTTATTCCAGGTAATGGTCATATAGCGCATGCCTCTTTTATAAAGGGCATCGAGTTTGTTTAAATCGTTTTCAATCATATGCCCACCTTCAACACCCAGCATAGCAGCCAGTTTTTTTTCTTTGATGGCTTTTTGCAGATCGGCAGGAGTATATACCATCATCATCATTGATGGATTTCGACGCACCCATTCATATACACTGTCCACTTCCCTGTTGGCATAGTTGTAAGGATCTTTTTGCTCTCCATCACAGAAAACAGAAAACATCTGTACATCTAATCCTCCTTCAATCATCCTGTTAAGATCAGAATGAGTTTTTCCTTTGAGGTTGGTATCAAAAGCAAGCTTTTTTTCAATAGACGAAGAAGGGATATCATTGTGTGTATCTGCAAGTACCGATGCCTTATGAATTCTTTTATACTTCTGTGCATACAGGAAAGAAGGCAGCAGTAACAGAAAAAGGATTCCTATACGCATGAGTTGGGAAAGATTGTAAGTTTGCTGGTAAGTTATATAAAATGCTGCAGTTAATTCAAATAAAAGAAGAGGGGATTTTGCTGGATGAAATCAGAACACTTTTTCAGGAATACGAAAAAGAGCTGGGTGAGAATTTGTGTTTTCAGAGTTTTGAAGCAGAGTTAAACGATCCCTTAAAAAAATACGGGCCACCCAACGGAGTATTGTACCTCGCTAACTGGAATGATGAA
This sequence comes from Chitinophagaceae bacterium, assembly GCA_031407835.1. Classification (GTDB taxonomy): domain Bacteria; phylum Bacteroidota; class Bacteroidia; order Chitinophagales; family Chitinophagaceae; genus Lacibacter. Next base: position 1,803 of record JANOIQ010000396.1, on the reverse strand, counting down.
GTGGCGGGGTGTATTGGATTGACCAATATTTCGACTTCGCTCAATATTTTAAGCACGGGCTTCGACTCCGCTCTGCCCTCACCTGCTATTTGTGAAATGAAGCGATTGTATGTGCGTCCGCAATTCAGGAAACACAAAATTGGCAAGGCAATGGTGGAGCAACTGATGAAGGATGCAGAACAGTTTGGGTATACAACCATGAAACTTGACACACTGCAAAAACTTCAGCCGGCGATTACGTTGTACAAACAATTCGGGTTTATTGAAACCACGGCGTATTATGAAAATCCGTTGAGCGGGGTTGTGTATATGGAACGAAGCCTTGGCCTCTCTTCCCTTCCTTCTCTCCGGTAGAGAGAAGGCGGTACTTTTAAACTATGCCGGGCTTTTCGTTCTTCCACTTCAGCTTAAGTTATAGATTGATCAATAATCAAGAGCTTATATAAGTAAGGGCTGTGCCTGGCAAGTCCCCCTTCGGGGGAGTTATGGGGCTATCTTCTCTCCCACAAACCACTGCTCTTTATTTTTAAACAACACGTTGAACGTAGTTAACGAACCGTAACACCTGGTAATGTATTGCTGCATATTTACTTTCTCTTCATCGCTTAGATTTTTACTGCTGTTGATGTTTTGTTCCAGTACACGGAGCCTGTCACGCAGCATTACAATTTTATGAAAGAAATCTTCTATCGGAATTTCCTTTGGTTTCAGTGATTTATCTTTTGGCTGCAGCAGCATGGTACCGCCTTCCCATTTTTCACCCAACGGAACCACTTCACTTACTCCGTTCCAGAGACGCAGAATTTTCAGCAATGATTTTTCCACTTCACTGGTTGTTTCAATTTCTGCTGTAACATTTTCAGGAATAATTTCATCAAGTGCTGTATCTGTTTTATCAATTTCTTTAATGCCGCTGTTGATAAAAGAGATAAGATATGTTGCATAACGGATACCAACGATTACGCCGGGACCATGTTGTGTGCCAGATACGCACTTTTTCCAGCTTTTTGTAAAGAAGGGTGGGGTGTGGGGAGGTAGGAAAGGGAGACGTTAACAGATTGCTTATCAATAATTATTTTTTCTGTGATGATTTCTACAATTGACCTTTTTTCTTCAAACGGCATATTAGGCCATCTGCTATATAGGTCTTTTGCTTCCTGTAAAACAGTACCAGCAGAAAGATTTTGAATCTTTAAAAAATCAATTTCAGCCTCTAATTCGGGAAGCTGATTTACTAACTGCATGCTTTGTGTTTCCAATGGTTGAAATAATTCAGCAAATGATTCTTTATTCAGTTCACCATCTAACCGAAGGTTCACTAATTCATCCATTCGCTTTTTGATTCGTTGGCTCTCCACCTTGATCGCTAATAATCGCTGCTCTTTTGTAGATACATCTGAGTCAGACTTCGATAAGTAATCAGTCAATTCAATATCAGTAAAAAGGAATTGTTTCAATTGCGCATGAAAGATTCCGTCAATATCTTCAGATTGGATTTTGGTATTACAGGGTTTGCAACGGTAGGTCGGGTACTTGTCTTTGTGGTAAACGTACATTTTTGACCCACAGGAGCAGTATAGATAGCCAGAAAGAAGATGCACGGATCTTGGCCCAAGTTTGTTTAGTTTAGATAGCTGCTCATCCATGAGTGCATTACAATCATTCCAGAGTTCCTCAGACACAATTGCAGGACAAGGAAAATACACCCACTCACTTTCAGGCTTTAGACGAGTGCCATCTTTGTTCGCTTTTCCTGATGTAAAGTTTGAAACTCTTACACCTTTTGCTGTTGTATCCCTTAGC
>JANOIQ010000367.1:0-6444 GCA_031407835.1 Chitinophagaceae bacterium | reverse complement strand
GAAAATGTTTGTATCTGGGTATTAAGTATAATAATGTTGTACACCCGATAGCTATCGGGTCACCTTTCAGGTAAGCAGACAACTTTATACTGCCGGTTCCTGCTGACTGAGACAATGGAAACTTCCCAATCCCCAGATGATCTCTGTTGAGTCAATTCCAACTACTTTTCTTGTTGGAAAACATTCCTGAATGATCTGCAAAGCCTTTTCATCTTTTGCAGAACGGAATGTTGGAACAATCACTGATTTATTGGCGATATAAAAATTAGCATAAGAGCAGGGGAGACGCTGCTCTTCATAAATTAATTCATCGGGCATAGGAAGTTCAACAATATTCAGTTGCTTGCCATTGAGCAAACGCATCTGCTGCAGCTGTTGTAAATTATGCTGAAGTATTTCATAGTTTTCATCATCCTTATTTTCTTCAATAACGGTGATCACGGTGTCTTCATTTACAAAGCGAACGGTATCATCAATATGTCCGTCGGTATCATCACCAATAATACCTTCATCGATCCAGAGTACCTGTTCAACTCCATAATAATTGCAGAGGTATTCTTCAATTTGCTGCTGATTCAAATGCGGATTACGGTTTGGATTCAACAGACATGCAGTGGATGTCATCACTGTTCCTTTACCATTAAACTCAACAGAGCCTCCTTCCATGATTATGCCCGGATTGAAAACAGGGATATTAAAATGTTTCCCGATCAATGTTGGAATCACATCATCCAAATCAAACGGAGGATATTTACCACCCCATGCATTATAGTCCCAGTCAACAATTACTTTCTTCTGTTCTGCATTCGGGTTAATAAGAAAGGCCGGTCCATGATCACGGCACCATGCATCGTTAGTGGGATGCAAGAAAAATTCAACCTGCGATAAATCAACGGCTGCTGTTTGCAAATGACCCAATGCAAAATTCTTCATTGCTTCATCAGCAACATTGATCCTTACTTTTTCACTTTGTGCCAGTGTTTTAATAAACTTTGCATAAAAAGGATAGATCGTATGAATCTTTCCCGGCCAGCTTGCTTCTTTATGCGGCCATGAAAGCCATGTAGCTTCATGTACTGCAAATTCGGCTGGGAAATAATAACCGAGTTCTTTTGGAGTCTTGTTTGCTGAAATCATTGTGTATACTGTGTGAAACTGAAAAAAGTTGTTGGCTTGTTTGTGTGCTTTGTGTTTTTCACTTTATGCTCTTTGTGATTTATAGTATCGCAAAGGACACAAGGGATTCACAAAGAACACAAAGGAATTTAATCCTCGTCAATAAATCGTTTTGTAATCGGCTGATACGAATCAATTCTCCTGTCTCTTAAAAACGGCCAGTGTGTTCTGTACTGATCTGTTTTTTTCAGATCGAGTTCCTGCACATGTACTTCTTCCTCATCATGTGATGCTTTGTATAACAGTGAACCAAATGGATTACTGATAAAAGAACCGCCCCAGAATTTCATGGCACCATTCTGCTCCAGCCCAACACGGTTAACACTTACCACATGCACACCGTTAGCAACGGAATGACTGCGTTGAATGGTTTGCCATGCATTGTACTGTTCGGTATTGGTGGCTTCATCCTGTGCAGTGGCCCAGCCAATGGCTGTTGGATAAAATAAAATTTCAGCACCCATCAACGCTGTAATACGTGCAGCTTCAGGATACCATTGATCCCAGCAGATGAGTACACCAATGCTGGCGAATTTTGTTTTGAATACTTTATAGCCCAGGTCGCCGGGAGTAAAATAAAATTTTTCGTAGTAAGCAGGATCATCAGGAATATGCATCTTGCGGTACTTGCCCAAGTAAGTTCCATCAGCATCAAGTACTGCAGTTGTATTATGATATAAACCCTGTGTACGTTTTTCAAACAGGGATGCAATGATTACCACGCCGAGTTCTTTTGCAACCGCACTTAAGGTTTCTGTAGAAGGGCCGGGTATGGATTCTGCCAGCAGAAAATGATCATAATTTTCTTCATCGCAAAAATAGAGGGAAGTAAACAGTTCCTGCAGACAAACGATCTGTGCGCCTTTGGCGGCAGCTTCTCTTGTTTTCGCAATGGCCTTTTGCAGGTTCTCTTCTTTATTAGCCGTGCAACTCATTTGCACCAGTGCAACCTTTACAGTACTCATAGTTAAAATTGAGGGGCAAAAATACAGAAATAGACGGGTTGTGAGCTTTCCGGTTTTTAGTTTTTAACTATGCTGTTAATTATGTTTTACGAAGCTTATTGCCGGGGTGTTTGTAAGTGTTGTGAACAGCATATACAATCACTTCCACTTCGATTATTTCAAACACAACAATGTAAGGAAATTTTTCAAGCTTTACATCCCGGAGAATTTTTAACGAATCTTCGTTGATATAGCCATAATGTTCTGGCTGGAGGGACAAAGACTGATAACAAATCTGTAGCACATCAAGAAAGCGTTCACCTAAGCCGCTTTGTTTTTCTTCGTAATACCTGTAAGCTTCAACTGTATCGTTGTGTGCTTCCCTGGTTATAATAACTCGGAAGGGCATGTTATAACCCGGATTTACGTATGTTCTTTAAGGATTGATCAGCTGTATAACTTTCACCCGGCTCCTGCAGGTAGTTTTGTCTGCGCTGGTGAAATAGTTCAATGTCTTCCTTACTGTATTTCCAGTTTATTTCATCTGCAAGCAGGGTATAAATTGCCTGCAGCTTTTGTTCGTCAGCTGTTTCAATATAGAGGTGCAGTTTTTCTTTTATTGAAAGGGGATTGGCCATATTAAGTGCTTTATATAAAGATAGTTTTTTTTAAGCAAGGCAGGAAGGAGCAGGGCAGTTGACTAAACCGCTTTTCAGGAGTTTAAACCCTTGGTTCCCGTTTCCAGTTTGTACGTAACACAAAAAAGCCTGCAACAAAAAAGGGAATGGTTGAAGCAAGTATTTTAAAATTCGGATTCATCACACCGATAAATAAAAGCAGCAGCATCAATACACTTAAACAGGCCAAACCGCTGAAACTTAAAAACCTTGATGGTGTTTTTTGAAAAAGAGTATACAGCAGAATGAGCAGACCAGCAAGGGGAATGATAATAAACGGATGTACGAATGATACAGCATTGCCTGCTGCTTTCGAAATAATCTCTGCTTCTGCCTGGAAAATAAACGTATGATTGCCCTTGCCCCATTCTAAATAACCAAACTGAAAGCTGATGAGTAAACAGAAATTGAGTAGTTTTTTCATTTAACAACGGGTTAAAATTTGCTGCAATAGTTGTTTATTCAGATGATTCGTGAAAGCAGGAGCTACAATACCTGATGTGCTTTTAACACCCCAGGCAAAAGGAAATATAGCACAAAAATTAATGCAAAGCGTATCAGCTTTGCATTAACTATCGGCTGTTGGTGAAAGGACTTTTTATTTATAGTGATTGCTTAAAATTTCTTTGTAATCTGAGGGGTTATGCAACCAGGGGATATGGCCACAGTTTTTTATTGTGCATAGTTTGGCAGTTGGGTAACGATTGATGACGAAATCTTTACTTGATTTATATATGTCCTGGTCGCCATACACAATTGTAACTTTATAATCAGTGCTTTCCTGTTTTGTCAAAATTGGATAGCTTACAATTTCGGGTCTTGTTTTATTTATAGCAACGGCTTTAAGGTTGTCAAAGTCAACTGCGGATTTTTCAGTTTTTATAAAATCGTCATTATAATTTTTCATTACCTGTTTAAAAAGCCGTTTGTAAGCATTATTGCTTCCCAGCATTCCAAAAAGATTATTCATTCCCATTTTCATCCATTCCCAGGAAGTACACTTCGATTTATTTAATTGCATCACTTCTTTTTCAGTTTGCCTCCACTCACTGTTTGTACCTGAACCGGGGCAGCACAAAAACAAACTCAATAAGTTTTCAGCATGTTTTTCTGCATAAATCTGCGCATAAAGCCCACCCCAGGAATGACCCCATAAATGGAATTTTGAAATACCGTAAAACGTTGCAATACTATCAATATCGCTTACATAAGCATTCATTGAATAGTCTTTACCTGCACAGGGCGATTTTTTTGTTCCTCTTTGGTGAAAAGTTATGATTTGGAAACTGTCTTTCAGTATTTCCACAACTTCAGTTAAATCACCTGGAAAACCCGGGCCACCATGTAATAAAATAATTGTTTTTTTATCCGGGTTCGGATAAATTGTTGAGTAGAGTCTGGCACCTTTACTGTTTATTACATTTGTCATTTTAATTTGTTTTTTCACTACGCTGGTTTGTGCAATTCCATTTGTGCAACTGAATAGCAAAAGCAGAGGAAATAAATGCTTCATTATAAAAACTGTTGTTGTTTAATGAGGCAAAATTGAAAACAAAAAAGTAAACAATGGTTATCATTTGATAAAATCGCTTATTTCTTAGCTAATTCATTTCTTAACCTGCTAAACGACACATTCGTAATTCCCAAATAAGAAGCAATCGTATTGTGAGGAACTGAATTTTCGAGATTAGGAAACTGTTTCCGCAGTGTGAGCAGTCTTTCTTTGGCATTGAAAGAACGAAAAACAACTTCGTTATAAAATGTTTGGATAAGTTCTGCTTCTATGATCCGTTGTCCAAATTCATGAAATTCTTTATTGTTATGTCTTAACATGTCCAGTTCTTTAACAGGAATTTCTGCAAATACTATATCAGTTAATGATTGCAGACTGAAAATATTTTTCCCGTTGGCGGTTCGTGCAAAATGAGGTGTTATTACCGACTGTGGCATGTAAAACCCTGTAGTAACGATGTCGCCTTTGTCAGAAATATTATATCTGTGTGTAATACCTGAAAGCAATAAACATTCAAGTTCATTTTTTTTGCCTTCAGCAAAAACCTCTTTGTTTTTAGGTAATTCTTTAATTACGGCTTTATCTCTAAACAGTTCTTTTGAAAAAGTTGAAACAATTCCGGAGTTGTGTAATATGTTGTTTAAGATGCTTGTCATTTTTTCTTCTGCCGGGGCTAACCGAAGTCGTGAAATAGAATGCTGTCTGTCCGGATCAATGAAGATAAACTTATAAATAATAGCTGAAGATTTTCATATCTGATAAAAAGAGTGGGCGAACAGGGCGTTGTTCTTTCCTTAACTGAGTCTTTATCTCTTTTGTGTAATTTCCCGCAACTGAAATTCCTGTAAAATTTTCCATGGGTTGTTTTCACCTTCCTGTTCAATGAAGCTGATTTTAGCGAACCTTATTGCCGCAGGGAAAATCAGTTCCTCTATTTCACTGAACACTTCATCTGTGCAGGTTGAATTCCGGGGATGCAGTAAGGTGATATGCGGTTCATGAATTGCTGGATTATCATTTGCTTTCTGTAGTACAAGTTTGCGTAAGCTGTGAAAGGCTGTATTATTTCCAATGCCGGGAAGCAATACTCCTTTGCTTTCTGCAAAACGAACCGGCTTCCCAAAATGTATGGTAATAGCGGAAGGCTTTACGTTGTTGATGTTACTGATAACCTGTTGTAATTCTTCCAGTTCATCTTCCGTGCATAAAGTAACATGGCAGTTGATGAGGCGGCTTTGTACGGGATTAAACGCTGTGCGTACCTCTTCTATGGCTGAAGCATTTGTTGCCTCAACGAATAAAGTTAATTGCCTGCGGATTTTAGTTAACACCAGGCTAAGTTAAAGACTTTAAAAAAAGATGTTGATTTGTTTATTTGAATAGTTCTTGAGTACAGGAACCGGAACTACAGGTGTTTTATAGGGGTGTAATGGATTTTACAATTAATAAAATACCAACTGCTGAACAAAGGATTCCAATGAATAGCAGGAATAATTTTCTGTATTTTTTTACGGGCACATGATTTATAATTTCCCTGTTTTCTTTGTCTTTAGCTGTATTCTTTTGCAATATGGCTTTAAAACAAAATACACCCACAAAGATCAATATGGTTCCAAGGCCGGCTAAGAAATTGATTCCTCTCATGTAAAATAAATTGTGATGTAGTGTGGTGAACTGTGGCAGAAAGTTACTGAATTATGAAAGACATAACGTATTGGCATCAGGCCAGTGACCTGCTAAAGAAATTTGTGTATTTTACCCTTCGGGCTGCTGTTGCTTCGTACTACTGTGGTGAATTAATGTGGGATGGCTATTGAACATCCTTATGGTAAGAGTACAATTTTTTTTATGGAATAATAAACCTACAAAGCCGTCTTTGCGAGCCTTGTTGTTTGGCGAGGCAATCTATTGTTATGTTTCAGGTATACGACAGGGTGCTTCTTTTTCCAGTATGCCAAAAGAGAATTTATCATTGCAGTATTTTTAAATATTCCACCCAGGGCCCAACATCGGTTTTATAATGCTTGGCCAATACACGGGCAATTTGAGCAATATGATTCAGGTCGTGAACAGTCCATGCCGAAAGAAGCTGCGATAAAGTAACTTCTCCAAATGCAGGATGAATACCTGTTGC
>JANOIQ010000349.1:0-4787 GCA_031407835.1 Chitinophagaceae bacterium | reverse complement strand
CGTTTTCTGTACTTGTTCTGGGATCACCAACTCCAGTTCCCAGCACTTCTGATCTGCAGTATTTCTATTCAAAAAATATTGGATTGATTTACAGCAAAACAATACTGACCATCCCGGCTGCATCTATTAGTGCAAATTCAGAAACAAAACTCGGAGCTTATATAATCAAGTAACATACGTGGTTACTGTTGTGAAAAGAATTGTCTTTTTCTCACTTCAACGTTTTCTCTTATGTTGATATAAAACAGGTTGATATCACCTGCATGATAGTTTTTTCTGTTGTAAATGAAACCAAGAGGAACTTTTGGTTTGTTGATCCAGAGTACGCCATTAGTAATTCTCGCTCCGTTTGTATGCGGATATATCTTTTTATAATTCAGTAATACTGCACCTTTGTTTTCTTTTCTTGCTGCAGGCAGTTCGTCCATTCTCCAGGTTAATGGGTTTACAACCCAGGAGCTGATTTTTTCATTTTTTACATAGTCAGGTAAATAACCCTCCCGAAAAGTTCTCCAGCTTACAAAGCATCCCGTTGAAGAAGAGTCGGCACAAGGTTTAAGTGTAGAAAAATAATTTGTTGGCACCGCCAGTCCAATAATATAAGCACACACCAATTGCTTCTGTAATGGTTTGTTTTCAAAATACTCTTTTAGCAGACGGCCTCCATGCAAAGTTCCCTGACTGTGTGTAGCAATAATAATAGGTCGGCCATTGTTATAATATTTGAGATAGTACTCAAAAGCCGTTTTGATATCCCGGTAAGCTAATTCGAGCGCAGCTTTTGAAGAAGCCGTATCTTTCGAAAAGAAGGAAGAGAGATGTGCCTGCCTGTATCGGGGAGCAAACACCCTGCAACTTTTATTAAAAACACTTGCCTGATAAAGAATAGAAGTAAAATCTGTTTTTGCATTCAGATCGGCATCATTAATGTCAGCATTCCAGATTTTTCCAGCTGATTCTTTATTGGTTAACGTAGTTGGATGAAGAAAAAACACGTCAACAGAGGTATCAATAACCTCACCCCGAATGGTATTTGGAAAACTATCCGAAGGGTCTTTTTTCCATGGATGTGCTGCCCAGTAACGAAGATCAGAATAGTCAGGTACAGATGCGGCAGCCATAAAAGTCTGTTCATATTCATCTTTATATGACTTGTATACAGGTGAACAAGCTGACAGAATTATACAGCCGATAACAGGAAGAAATAAAAAAGCTTTCTTTGAATCAATCAATTTTGTAATTTTTGCAACTCAAACCTAAATGAATTAAGCGAAATTTTATTGACAATAAAATATTTTTAACATGACAATTCCTGTAGTTGACTTAGCCGAATTTACAAGTGGTGATTCTGTTCGCAAGCAAAAGTTTGTAAACGAATTGGGAAAAGCGTACGAAGAAGTTGGTTTTGTAGCGGTAAAAAACCACGGTGTTCCGGATGCCCTGATTGCTGATTTGTACAAATATGTACAGCAGTTTTTCTCATTACCACTTACAAAAAAGCGGGAGTATGAAATTCCTGAACTGGCAGGACAGCGTGGCTATACTTCATTTGGTAAAGAACATGCAAAAGGAAGCGATGCACCAGACCTGAAAGAGTTTTTTCAGTTTGGACAGAAGGCAGAGGGAACTGATTTTATTCCTGAGGAATATCCTGAAAACGTACAGGTTGATGAAATTGCATCATTTAATCCAACATTTCAAAATGCTTATCGTGCATTTGAAGAATCGGGAAAGAAATTACTTCAATCCATTGCTTTATATCTGGGCCTGGATGAATTTTACTTTGATGATTGGGTAAACAATGGAAACTCAATTCTAAGGGCAATTCACTATCCACCTATAACAAATGAACCAAAGAGCGCAATCCGTGCTGAGCAGCATGAAGATATTAACCTGATTACATTATTGGTTGGCGCTTCTGCTGATGGACTGCAGATTCTTACAAAGCAAAATGAATGGATCGGTGTTACTTCATTACCAGAACAGATTGTTGTGAATGTTGGTGACATGTTGCAGCGTCTCACAAATAACAAACTTCGTTCAACAACACACAGGGTGGTTAATCCACCAAGAGAACTATGGCATACCTCAAGATTTTCCATACCTTTCTTCTTACATCCAAAAGGAAACATGTCGCTTGCCTGTTTAGATGGCTGTGTAACTGTGGAGAACCCAAAAATTTACCCTGATGCAACTGCAGGTGAGTATCTTGATGAACGATTAAGAGAAATTGGATTAAAGAAATAGAACAACAAGTAAAGAACCAGTCAACTGAAATTCATACGTCATATTCCGTTTTTAAAAGCTGTATTGTTTTATACGCTTACTGCCTTTGGTGGGCCACAGGGTCATTTAGGGATGATGATGAAAACATTTGTCAATAAGCGAAAGGATGTTAGCGCAGCTGAGTTGACTGATCTGATGTCTTTTTGTCAACTGTTGCCTGGAGCAAGTTCAACTCAAACAATTACGTTGATTGGATATAAGCGTGGCGGGTTTCTGCTTTCTGTTGTTACGTTTATTATCTGGATTACACCAGCCTGTTTAATCATGGGGGGGCTTTCTTTTTTGGTGCACTATTTCGATCGGAAAGCATTGCAAACAGATATTTTTAAGTTTCTGCAGCCAATGGCTGTTGGCTTTTTAGTTTATGCCACATGGAATGCATATAAAATTGCAGTAAACAATACAATCACAAGGGTCATCATGATTGTTGCAGCAGCTGCTGTGTATTTTTTTTTTAAAACCCCATGGGTATTTCCTATTATATTAATTTCTGCTGGCATAGTAACAAATTTTAATAATAAGCGCATTCCTCAAAAAGAAATTCCCCGGAAAAAAATCAAATGGACAAATCTGTGGGTGTTTGCATTTGTGTTTATTTTAGCGGGAGCTTTTAGTGAAACTGCACGTAAACAGAATTGGGATAACAAAAGGGCGTTTAATCTTTTTGAAAACTTTTACCGTTTTGGAAGTCTTGTTTTTGGGGGAGGACAGGTGTTGGTTCCAATGATGTATGAACAGTTTGTAATAAGAGAGAAAACCCAGTACATGACAGGGGAAGAATTGTTGACAGGTGCAGGGTTTGTTCAGGCAACACCTGGTCCTGTTTTTTCTATGGCTGCTTATGCAGGTGGTATGGCTATGCGCAATGAAGGAAAGGGCAGGCAGGCTTTAGGTGTTGCAATTGGAACCATTGCTATATTTTTACCAAGCGCATTGCTTGTTTTGTTTTTTTATCCCATTTGGAACAATCTTAAAAAGTATGCTGTTGTATACCGATCGCTTGAAGGGATTAATGCAGCAACTGTTGGGTTAATGGTTGCATCGGCTTTTTACCTGGCAAGAGATATTTCTATATTGGAGTTAAATGCAATCAGCTATGTAAACCTGATTGTTATTTTTTTCACAACTATTTTGTTGAGTTTTACGAAAATTCCCCCACCATTTATTGCACTTGCTTGTCTATTACTTGGATGGGTCTTTTAGTTTATAATAACCGGCTGTTTCAATTTCATCGCAAACAATATCAGGAACAAGGTAGCGGATTGATTTGTCAGATTGAATTAACTCACGGATATGTGTAGCCGAAATTTCCAGCAACGGAGCTCTTACAACAATCAGCTGTTTGATTTCCTGGTTTTTTACTTCGAACCCGGGGCGTGTATAAACATAAACAGGGTAGTTTTCCATGATTTGTTCAGCATTTTTCCATTGGTCCAGGTTTTGCAAACTATCACTTCCCATAATGATAGCATATTCATGCTGAGGATATTTTTCTTTGAGGTATATTAATGTGGTAATGGTAAATGATGGTTTTGGCAACCTGAATTCAATGTCAACTGCTTTTAACTGAGTTGCTTTTTCAATAGCTAAATTTACGAGGTGTAACCGATCGTATTCATTTAGTAAATGCTTCTGTTGCTTAAAGGGGTTTTGTGGTGAAACGACAAACCATACCTGGTGTAAATCGGTTTCATTTAAAACATGCTGCGCAATAATCAAATGACCATTGTGTATTGGATTAAAAGAACCAAAGTATAGACCAATTTTCATTAACTAATTGAATTATAATTACTTGTGAGAAATTACTAAAATGCTTTTAGCTTCCTCCAGCCGAAGGCTTAATTGGTATCCGGCAACTTTTATACTGATTGGATCACCAAGAGGGGCTTTCATTTCCATTAATATTTCTTCACCAGGAACACAGCCCATTTCCATTAATTTCAATAAAAGCTCATCATTTTCGAAAGAATGAATCGTTGCTTTTTCTCCCTGTTCCAAATCTGATAATCTTTTCATAATCGTTTGCAAAAGTATCATTTCCCTAATTGAAACTTTACCGATTTTTGAAGGGTCATGCAAAACAAGAAGGTTCATTTTTTTTATCAGGAGGTTCGGTTTAATTTTTTTAATCGCAATGTACTTAAGGTATTTATTGAAAAACTGTTTCGTTTGGAAGGGCGACAGTTAAAACAGCTGAATGTTGTTTTCTGTACAGACGAGGCTCTTCTTAAAATTAACAATGAATTTTTAAAGCACGACTATTATACAGATATCATCACCTTCCCTCTTTCTTCAGAAGGACAACCTGTAGAAGCAGAGCTGTATATAAGCATTGACAGGATTAACGAAAATGCAAAACAGCAGGAGATCAAGTTCACGAAGGAGCTTCACAGAGTACTATTTCATGGGTGTCTTCATTTAACAGGGTATAATGACAAGTCTTCACAACAAATTAAGAATATCCGTGAACGTGAGGATTATTATCTACGTTTATACTTTCA
>JANOIQ010000344.1:0-13170 GCA_031407835.1 Chitinophagaceae bacterium | reverse complement strand
AGTTTTCTTTCCATCTAATTCAAAAGAAACAATTTTGCTTCCATATCCATTCAGTTCAATATCAAGTATTGCATTACGGTAGTGAAAATTATTCAGTGTACGTTTTCCCAGCATTGCCTTTGGAACAAATGGTTTAAACAAAAGCTTTTCTTCTTCAAATCGTATTCCAAATAATACTTTATGAATGATGCTGATGTTGCCGGACAAACTCCAGAGCATAATACTTGAGTTGATCTGAGTTCCATTGAAGTCGCCATTTTCAGCAACAAAATTTTCTTTATTGGTCAGGAACAATGCGGTGGGACGGTAAATTGCATTGATACTTTCCATCACCGATTTTTCATTGTTTACACCTGCAGCAGCCCACAACCAATAAGTTTGTACAAATGGCCATACGGCATTGTTATGATAAGGAGGAATATTCGGTATGTCGGGATAAATACATGGAATACCAAATGATGTAACCGGCGTGCTGGCAATGATTTGTTTGGCTTTTACTGCATCTGCAATTCCAAACAGCACACACAATGCTTCACCTAATGCTTCTGCTCTTGGTGAAACAATTTTGAAATTGCGTCCATATAAAAACTGGGCATAATATCCTTTTTCCGGTATCCACAAATATTTATTGATGCCTGCTTTTATTTTTTCTGCAACGAGTTTGTGTTTATCAGCAACTTGTTTTTGCTTTAATTCTGTTGCCATTTTTGAAAGAATAACATTTGCCTGGTAATGCACCGCATTTGTACCGAGGCATTCACTTTCAAAAATATCAGCGGGCTGTATCCATTTGGGATAGGTTTGTTCACGCCAGTCTAGAAAAGAAGATTCGCCTTTTACCATTCCTGTTACAGGGTCATATACATTCTGCAGATCATCTTCAATGGAATTTTTAATGATGATATACGCCTGCTCCAGCCAGTCTTTATTGCCGGTTGCCTTATACACTTCCCATGCAGCAACTGCCCAAACCATTCGGTCAGTTGAGTTCGGCCATGCACCACCGGTACCTGTATCCTGAATTATTTTCTTTTTCTTATTTACTTTCCGCAGTAAGCTGTTCATGGCAACTCTTGGTTGCAAATAAGCCATCGATAAAATGATGCTGTAACTCACATCTCTTGTCCACACACCGCTCCACTCCTTTCCTGTACGGAATGTGCTGTCGGCTTCAATGGCTTTGAGCATTTCTTCAAGCGACAGATTATAAATGGCATTCGATAAAAGAAAATTTGACTGGTACTGAGGATAAGCAGAAATGTCTTTCGATAATTTCCATTCAGCATCGGTATGTTTTTCGTCGGACTGTTTGTTGAGCACCAGCGTTGTTTCATAAATACCATCGTCATCAGTATCCTGTAACTTTAATTCATCATGATGATAGAGGTTATCAAAATCCCACATTAGTGGAGCTGCGCTTCCTGCCACATAAACTCCTTTAAAATCTTCTTTATAAATTTTGTCGCCGCTGAATGTTGTGTAAAAACCTTTTTCTTTGAACTGCTGAAGCACCTCCCTCAAATCCAAACGGATTTTTAATGAAGTATTAGGAGTAAGAAACTTTGTTCCTGCTGAAGTTTGATTTATTTGTGTGCCGAATTTGATGACGGGTGTCTCCGCCATTCCATTCTTTGCATCAACCGTAAAGCGGTGATCTTTTCCCGACAGCATTTCATTATCCCTCCCATTTATGGCGAATTTGAAAATGATATCGGCTGATTGAAATTCGTTTGCCGGGCTTTTATAATTGCTTTTGAGATGGGTTGATGAAAGGGCAACGGCTTCGTTCTTTCCCTGTATAACCTTATCAGGATAAATGCTGAAAGCAGGTGATTGATAAATGGGCTGCTGGCTAAAACTTTCACTGATCATTGCTGTAAAGCAACAGAAAAAAAACAATCGTTTCATAAAACTTTTTTTATTCGATGACGTCAACTTCGCATTCAAAGCACCTTGTAAATTTACCTGTATTTCAAATTGCCTATAGCAAAGAAACTATTTCGGGTGTACTTCAAATTGTCGATGGCTGGTGAGGACACCAGCCAGGGCTTGAGCCGTGGGCGGGTGTCCCACCGCCCACTTGCGGTAAAGGAAATCGACAATTTGAAATGCACCCACTATTTCTTCTTGTTTTGAATGATGAAGACGCCTGGCACTGGGCGTTGTCCTTCTTTATCGCTCGGCTTAATGGTTTCTTTTCCGTTTACAAGCATACAACTGCTTCCACCACCATCGAGGTTCAATGCTTCCACACAACCCAGATCAAGCAGCATCTTTGCAAGCTGGCTTAAAGAAGCTCCTTCTGCTACACCCGGAAATCGTCCCTGTACAACAAGAATAATCAGTTTGCCATCGGCTGTATAACCCATAGCAGTTCTTGGGTGTTTGTCATCAATGGCTTTGCCGGTGAACATGCGTTCTTCATTATTGCTGATGCTGATCTTTGAATCATGAATTAATGCAGGGCCACCGCCAATAGCTGTCTGCATTTTCCATTTTTTTGCACCCGTCAATTTTGATTGATCAATTTTGGAAGAACTTGAATCTTTAAATACTACAGGATTAGCTTCAAATGCTTTTGCATAACGGTTTGAGGAATCAGTGTATAGCCATGCTACATCTGCTTCTCTTTTTTTACTGATGCCGATGGCAGAACGAAATGTATGGATATAGGTCAATGTATCCTTTCCTTTTAAAGCAGTTGAATGAACATTGAACGAAACCAGCCTGCCATTTTTTATAACCGTATTCAGGTTGCGGTTTGTAGCAAAATCAAAGAAGGTTCCATTTATTACAAGAAGCGGCTGCTTATTTTTTTCATGAAATTGTTGAGGAGTAAATCTTCTTTTGAAGGTAGTATCAGTAGTAAAATTCAGTTTCCTGTCTTTCAAATCTGCAATTACATAATACGCAATATTGGGTTTGCCATCAATTGAATCAGTTGTTTTATATACATGCAAAGCAGAAGGTAGTTCACCATATTGTGCATCTGCATTTTGCCAGTTGAGTTGACCGAAACAAAAAGGAGCAGCTGTAAAATACAACGCTGCTCCTGCAATTATTTTTTTCATCATTCTGTTATGAAATGAGTTGAGTTTTTTCTTCCAGCCATTTTTCTCTTCCGTATCCTGCAATCACATGTTTTTCACTGTGGTAACTTGAACGGACCAATGGGCCGCTTTCTACATAATCCAATCCAATTGTATAACCAATCTCCCTGTATTCAGCAAATTCATCTGGATGTACAAAACGCTGTACTGCTAAATGCTTTTTTGTTGGCTGCAGGTACTGACCGATCGTTACCACATCCACCCCATTATTTTTCATATCTGTCAGCGTCTGAATCACCTCTTCTTTTGTTTCACCCAAGCCCAGCATGATACCACTTTTAACACGCATGCCATTTTCTTTGAGGTAATGCAATACTTCCATACTTCTCCAGTACTTGGCCTGAATGCGTACCTGCCGGGTTAACCGCTCAACGGTTTCAATATTATGCGATACAATTTCAGGATGTGCTTCCACAATGCGTTGTACATTTTCCATCTGGCCTTTAAAGTCGGGGATTAATGTTTCCAGTGTTGTTTCGGGGTTCAGGGTTTTAATGGCCCTGATGGTATTGTACCAGATAATACTTCCCCCATCCTGTATTTCATCCCTGTCAACCGAAGTAACAACGGCATGTTTCACTTTCATGAGATGGATGGCTTCAGCAACACGTTGCGGTTCATCCCAATCAACGGGATCCGGTCGGCCCGTAGCAACAGCACAAAACCCACAGCTCCTGGTACAGGTATTGCCCAATATCATAAAGGTGGCAGTACCCTCTCCCCAGCATTCACCCATATTAGGGCAATTCCCGCTTTCACAAATGGTATGCAGTTTATTTTTATCTACAAGATTACGTACATGGCGATAAGAATCACCAATAGGTAAACGAACTCTTAACCAATCTGGTTTTTTGATTTTCTGCTCTGTGGCAGCTTCAGACACTACATTTTCCTGCATAATTAGATCAACAAGTGAAGGACAAAGTTAGTTTATACCATCGAAACATTTAGGATCTGGTTTTACACGCAGTTTTAATGTTTGTTGTATTGAAATCACTTTCGTTTGCCAAAAAGGATGGCGATATATCCATTAAAAAATATCTGGCTGTTTTTGTTTCGGAGCATGATATTAATATCACGGCTGTAGGCTTCCAGGTTCATCCCAACTTCAATAGCTGATACCATTTCATTAAAACGACCATAGTCAAACCGCAATGCAGCTTTTACATGAGCGCCCGGTACAATTTTTAACTGATTCCAGCCATATCGCAAACCCGTTCCCTGAATGATATTTCCGGGTGCAAGGAAGGCAGCGCTGTCTTCAACAGAATACTTAATATCCCTTGAACCATCCGGGCCGGAATCCTGTATTCTCACATAGTAAGGCCGCTCCAGACCAATTGAAATGCCGCCGGCATAGATAGCAGAAACGGCAACCCCGTTTTTGTTTGTTTTACCACCCAATAAGCGCTGCTGACCAAATGTTGGCTTTAACTGGTAAAAGCTGTTTTGCTTTCCATACACATAAGGATTGCCAATTTGGAGAAAGCCGCTGTTACTTAACAGATTGTTCAGCTTTTTTTCTTTAGGATGTTTCTTTTCGCCAAGCTCTAATGAAAACAGGTTGGTAGTGCTTACATTTTTCAGGTAACCTTTTTCATAAAATACACTCCAGCCATCTGTATTTAAACGGAAGCCGAATACACTCTGTTTATTAAACACCAATGCACCTTCTTCCTGCTGACGGATCAGGTTGTTTATTTTTTCACGCCGTGCTTCTTTTTTTTCGTCACGCTCACTTTTCTTTTTTGGCTGATCCTGCGCTACTGCACTAAAGGCTGAGATCGTTAAACAAAAACCGACGATTATTCTTTTCACAATTTAGATATTGATGTTACAGAGTAAATTTACAGATTAAAACGATAGATGCAGCATTGTGGTATCTTGCTGCCCAAAACTTTCAAGAATAATTCACAAGTTTATGACATCTTCTGTTCTGTACAAGGGTGAGTTGAGAACTTCAGCTACCCATTTACAAAGTAATACAAGCATCGAAACAGACGCACCCCTCGATAACCAGGGAAAAGCTGAACGTTTTTCTCCTACTGATCTGGTTGCAACTGCATTGGGCAGTTGTATGCTTACCATTATGGGCATAAAAGCAAGAGATATGGGTATTGATCTCACGGATGTAAAAATTGATATTCAAAAACACATGAAAAGCGACCCCAGAAGAATTGGCGCTGTAGATGTTAGTTTTCATTTTCCTGCTCATTTGCAGCTGGATGAAAAACAACGGACAATCTTACAAAATGCGGCGCTTACCTGCCCTGTTGCCAAAAGCCTTCATGCAGATATTGAGCAGAATGTAGTGTTTAACTGGTAATGTAAGAGGTGACACTTTTAAAAAAGGTATCACCCCTGTCAAACTCTGCTCATTTTTTAAGAATACTGTTTCCAACAGCACAGCTTAAACAATGCTTTGCATTGCAGTAATTTTTTTTGAGGTATAGCAATCCCTGAGAATCAAATGCAGTTACATGTTTAACTCCTGCATCTTCCCATTGACGGGTGACCTTATTATTTTCCTTTGGTAATTCCTGTAACCACTGCACGGCTTTTTGTTTCAGCTTATCATTTGTATGCTGCTCAGCATATGCATACAGTACGGGTATGATTGTGTTGATGAGGATATTTTCAATCATCATCTTTCCCAATCCTTTCTTTTTGAATTCAACCGGTTCATTCAGTATATAATGATAATGCCAGTAGTCATTGGCAGTAACAGCCAATAACTGTTTGATTGAATGCAGATCATCAGCTTCAAGAATCTTTGTGAATAAATGACTCGATTGATGAATGAGCATTGCCAGCTGAGCCAAACGAACAGAGGGGAAGTTAGATGGCCGCATCCTTAAAAAGTGCAGCAGTTGATTAACCGGTTTCAGTTGATGTTTCTTGTGCAGGAATTGATATTCTTTCTGCAGCATGATGGGATAATCTTCCGTAAACTTTTCATTCAGCAAACCTGCCTGCCCAAGTAACAATGCTTCCAGCTGATGGATTTGATTTTTATGTTTTGCTAAAACGGTAACGGGTATTGTTTTGGCAATGGATTCAAATGCATCCGTATTAACCGTCATACCGAAATTTCTTGCCAGTAATTGCCAGAAGGTTTCTTCCCAATGATGATTGGTTTCCTGTAAAAGCTGGTTGATCTTTTCATTTTTTTGAAATAACCGTTCAGCGATCATCCGTTCTTTCCAGCTGCTCCATACCAATTCAGAAATATCAGAAAGCTGGTTTTGACAGGGAATAAATTCGTTCTGTTCCATCAGCTGATGATAACGTTGAAGCAGGGATGTGGAGATTCGGTTCTTTAATTCCAGTACAGGGATCGTTTGTTCAGTTGTTTGATCATGTTCCCAAACCACATGCAGAATGATATTGCCGTAATGTTCATCATCAATATGACCATGTTTATCCCAGTCGCTTGTTTTGATGTGCAATTCAATATTGCCAGACCAGGTAATATTGTTGATGTGAATCCGTGCATGCAAAAAGTCAGGCCCCTGGTTTCTGTTCAGCAACCCCTGGGAAAGAATGCTGATTGAATCGCCACTCATAGTTGTGAGCTGTTCTTTGTTGAAATACAGGTGTTGCCAGATAAACTGGAGCAGGCGTTCGTTCATAGCAAAACGATTTGGAAATTATTCTCAACGAATCATTAACAAAATAGTAAATGAAAATTGTAATCTCAAATGATCATTTTCAAATCTTCAAATTAATTCATTTCCAAATTGCTCCAGTGCTTTCACTACCCTGCTTACAGGTAAGCCCATCACATTATAAAAATCGCCCTGTACACGTTTGATGCCGACAACACCAATCCATTCCTGAATGGCATAAGACCCGGCTTTATCAAAGGGTTGGTAATGTTCCACGTAATATTCTATCTGTTGATCGGTTAATGAATGAAACTCAACTTCGGTAATATCAGCAAATGCAATTTCTGTTTCTTCTTTTATAATAACAACGCCTGTAATTACAAGGTGCGTTTGTCCCGACAGTTCTTTCAATGTGTTCACCGCATCTTCAATGCTTGCCGGTTTACCGATTACTTTGTCTTTCAGTACAACAATGGTATCGGCAGCCAGTATTAATCGGTCATGGCTTAATTCAGCTTTCACAGCCAGTGCTTTATTCTTTGCAATATAAACGGGTACCTGTTCAATTGGTAAAGAAGCCGGATACATTTCATCCGTATCTGTTACCATCACATCAAACGGAATTTCTGCCCACTCTAACAGCTGGCGTCGTCTGGGTGATTTGGAAGCAAGGATTATCCGTTCCATCAGGCAAAAAATTTAAACAGGATCATTGAAAGGATGCCGGTAAAAATCACTGCTTTGATCCATTTGCTTAAACCGGCAAAATCTTTTGTTGTGTTTGCTTTCAGCAACAACTTTAAACAATAAGCCGTTGGTACTACAATCAATATCAAACAATAAGCTGCTGCAATCCACATTTTAAACTGCAGAACATAAAACAAAACAATGATCAGCAGCACCAGCAGTATTACTAACCAGATACCGGCAAAGACTTTTGAAAAATCTACACCCCACACAATCGGCATGGTTTTGCAGCCGTATTTTGCATCGCCATCCATATCCTCTATATCCTTTACCACTTCACGGATCAATGTAATAATAAATGCAAAAGAGGCATACAGTATCGCCAGCCTGAATAATTTTTGCTGTGCATCTGTATTAATCATATGCAACAGGTTAATCTCCTGATGAATGGTGAGCAGGTAAACAACAAACACCACCCATGCAGTTAAAAGTGATATGATGATATTGCCACTGAGCAATTTCTTTTTAAATGTTGTACTGTAAAACCAGAGAAGAAATACACAACCGGTATTGGTAAAACCAATGATCCAGTTACCATTCTGCAAACCGATATAAAATCCCATCAGCACACCGGCAAAAGAAAATAACATGTGAAAAAATATGGCCCAGCGACGACTGATACTTTTATCAACCACCATGCGGCCGGGTTTATTCACCAGGTCAATATTCAAATCAAAATAATCATTGATAACATAACCTGCTGCTGCAATAAAAACTGATGACAGAGTTAAAATAAAAAATAAAACATAGTACTCTCTTGGCATATGCAATTCACCCCCATACAAAACCGGCTGTACAACGCAATAGAAGAACAGGATTTGTGTAAGCGCTATAAAAAGAAGATTGGGCCAGCGAATCAGTTTAAAAAAATCGGAGAGTTTCTTCATCTTTCTGTTTCAGCTGTGAAGATAGGAAGCAAGTGCCTTGAAATAAAATGTGATTTAAAGTGATGCAATTGTATTTGAAGAGGTGAGCCAGTGATCATTCAGCTTCAGCACTTTTTCAATTACTTCCCTTGCACATCCTTTGCCGCCATTGAATGTGGAGATGAATTTGGAAACAGACTTTATCTCAGGTACTGCATCAAGCGGACAGGCTGCCAGACCTACGAGTTTCATTACATCCAGATCGGGAATATCATCACCCATGAACAGGGTTTCTTCCCATTTCAGGTTATTAGCCAGTATAAACTGGGCCAGCACCTCTTCTTTATCCTTCACTTTCATGAATATGTTCTTTACACCAAGATATTCTAACCGTTCGGCAGAGGGTTTGGATACCGCTCCTGAAATAATAACAATCTGGTAACCCTTCTTTACTGCTAACTGAATAGCATATCCATCTTTAACATTCATGGTACGAACAAATTCAATACCCGGCATAAGGATGACTGATCCATCGGTTAACACTCCATCCATGTCAAAAACAAATGTTTTGATTTGCTTAAACTGTTCAATCATATTCATGTGCCGAAGTTCTTATTTTTTATGGTATAAATGGTGGATGCTTTCTGAAAGTAACTTGTAGAGATCATGCAAATGTTCATCAGCTTCAAGCATGTGCAGATGTTTTTGAATAGTTTCCTCATCTCCCCTTCTTGCCGGACCGGTTTGCATATCAACAGCATACCCCTGGCCTAACCTGTTCGCCACTTCTTTAAGCAATGGATGTAAAAATTCAAAATTTAGTTCACGTTTCTGGCAAAATTCTTCAGTTATTGCATACAGGTGATTGGTGAAATTGCTGGCTATCACTGCTGCAAGGTGCATTTGTAATCTTGCTTCATCATTGGCAACTTCAACTTTATCTGAAAGAGAAAGTGCGAAATCATGCAGCAATGCTTTAACATCATCACTGTTTCCATCAATCAAAAATGGAACAGAGGGTAAAACATTCATTTCTTTACGCAGACTTTGTAATGGATACAACACACCATAATTGGGTGAAGCATTTTTCAAAACTTCTATGCTTACCGACCCTGCTGCATGAACCAATACTTTCTTTTTTAGTTTTAACTCAGCTGCCACTTCACTGATGGCTTTATCTGAAACTGCAATCATGCAGATATCTGCATCAGTTGTTATTTCCTGTAAAGAGTTAATGGCTGTTGCCTGTACCTCTTTTGCCAATTCTCCTGCATGTTGCTGATTGCGGCTCCATACCTGTACAATGGAATGACCAGCCGCATGCATCATTTTTGCCAGAACTGTTGCTGTATTACCCGAACCGAGGATTACAATATTCATTGATTGTACAACTGTTAATGAGGCCGATGAACTAATTTGCATCTCAAAGTATAACATCTTGTCTGAAATAATTATAATCACATGAAACTCGCTCAAAAATTAGTCACCGGATATTACAGGACCAAGCTGAACATCTTTGCCAAACTATCAAAACGGAAAGCGGCAGAAAAAGCATTTGAATTATTCTGTACACCTTATACCGGTACTAAAACATCGAAGATGCCGGCCATTTTTGAAAAAGCAGAGAAACTGCATTTACAGATGGATGGGTACCAACTGGTGGGTTACCGATGGAATCACCCGCAACCCAAAAAAGCACTGATCATTCATGGCTTTTCATCTACCATTAAAAAATTTGATCATTTTGTTTCACCACTTTTGAAAAAAGGTTATGAAGTAATTGCTTTTGATGCGCCCGCTCATGGCGAAAGCAGCGGCAAAACGATTAATGGATTTCAGTACAAGCAAACAATTGCAGCAGTATATGAAAAGTTCGGACCTGTTCAGTCGTTTATTGCACATTCTTTTGGTGGACTTGCCCTTGGACTTTATATGGCCGAACAGAAATACCAGGAAAATAAAAAACTGGTACTGATTGCTCCTGCTGTTGAAACTATAACTGCCGTGCAAACTTTTTGTACATTTTTGAATATTGATGATAAAGTAAAAGAAGAATTGTATAAAATCATCCAGGAAAAAAGTGGCTGGGAGCCTGAAGATATTTCCATTCGGAAAGTAGCTCATGAAATTAAAGCAGAAGTTCTGTGGATACATGATGAAGATGATGATGTAACTCCGTGGGGCGATGCTGCAAAAATTCAGCAGGATGCTCACCCTAACTTTCAGTTTATGATCACCAAAGGATTGGGACACCGGAAAATTTATAAGGATAATAAAGTGAAGAAGGCGGTGATGGAGTTTCTTTGATTTTTTGGGTTGAAATTTTGCTAATTAGGTAGTTTACCTATATTGCAATTACATAATTACTTTCTTATGAAAAGCATTTTATTTGTTTTTTTGATCACCTGTAATTTTCTGCAAGCTCAAAAATTTAGTATTGAACCAGGAGTTTCTTTGTATACGGGTTTTGGTAAATTTAACCGTTATAATGAACAACTTCCTGTATATACAACATTTCTGGGGTTAACTTTATTCCCAAGATATAATTTTAAAGTAAAGGAGAATGCTTCTTTAAGCATTGGAATTCCTTTTTGCTTTGGCTTAGGGGAAAGTGAGTTTTCAAGTACAAAAAAACCAATTGCATTTGATTTGCCCCTGGTTATTGACTATAATTTTGGCAAAGGTTCTACACCCGATAATGACTCAAAACGTGGTGGGTATCTTGGTGCTGGGTTTAATTATACTTTTGCAAAAATAAGCGCCTCATCATATACAACCCCACCATGGGATGAATCAGATTTTAGTTATTTAAACAGCTATGGCCCTCTTCTTCATGGAGGAATCAGGTTTAGATTTCTGTCTATTCGACTTTCGTACTCCAAAAGTTTTAGTGAAGGGAAATTTAATTATTTTAGTGCGGGACTTCTTGCCAGTTTATAAAATTACGGATGGTCTACCTGCCTAAAAGTATTCCAGGTGATTTAACTCAAGAATAATTCAAATAATTATATGAAAAAAAGCCTTTTTAGTTTTGTAATTACAGCGTTCATATTACAGCACTTATTTGCTCAAAACCTCCAATTTGGGCCAGGTGAAAAAAGCAGTGACAAAGGATTTGGAAGAGTTCAGAAGTCAATCGGTGTTCTTAAAAACAAATATCTGTTATGGGAACCTTCATTTCATGACATTACCGTAGTTAAACGGAAAGTTTCATATGCCCCATATTTAAGAGTGTTTGATTTAGATAAAATGTCAACTGACCGTATTTTAGATCTTCATGAAATTATTTCTTCTTCTGATAAGGATTCAAAAAATGTTCTGGTAACATCTGTTTTTCTTTGGAAGGAAAGAGTAGTAATTACATATACAAAAAAGGAAAAAGGTAACACAGATTTATCTACTTATGCATTACTGCTTAATGATAACCTGCAGGTATTAAGCCAGCCAGTTAAACTTTATGATGGAATAAATAAAAGCGAGGCCTTTTTTGCTAGAAATGATTATTTATATAGTGATTATTTCGGTGACATTGATATTAATCTTTTTAATTTTACTTTTTCAAAGGATTCCACAAAACTACTTACATTTTTTACACCAAAAAAAGACTCTACAAAAGAAGTAAGCTTTAGAGTATTTGATAATAACTTAAATCTGCTTCAGGAAATAAACACTAGAATTCCTTTTAATGGAACATATACTGAAATATTAAAGTATAAAATTTCGGAAGAAGGAATTGTATATCTCCTTGTTGAAAATCGGATCATAGAAAAAAAACCAAACTCACAGGAAGTGCTGCGTGTAAGTACAAATATTGAACTATTCGAAATAAGTAAAAAATCGGTTAAAAAACAGTCACTGCATCTATCCGATGAATTCTCAATAAATATTGCAAATTTTGAATTTCAAAAAGGTCAGTTTATTAATTGCTTTGGAACTTATATTGAAGAAAAAGATAAAAGCAGATCCGGGATTTTCAGTATCAAAATTGATTTAGCAAGTTTCTCTGTTATTAAACAAAGTATGATTTCAATTCTCGATGATATTGTTACTAATTGCAACTCACTGGATAAAGAAAATGATATAATGTTGCGTAGTAAAATTATGCTACAGGATATTTGGACAGATGAAAATGAAAATATCTTTATCAGTGCAAGAGATTGGAGTAGAGAAAGTGGAAGTACATATGTCCGAAACGGCAATCTTTCGGTTACCGGATCTTATTTTAACTACAGTTATAAAATTCAGGAAGACGTAGTTTTATTTAGTATTAATAAGAATGCAGAGATACATGTTATTAATTGCTTTGAAAATTTCAACAAAACATCTTCGGGAAGCAATCTTTCCGGCGGACCTGCAATTTTTAAAAGCGTAACAAATTTCTACTCAATTCAATTGAAAAAAAGTGGAACTAAGAAAGACTCAAAAGTCTGGGTAGTGTACAAATCGTTTGATATTTTTGGCAAAAAACTAATAGAGAAAATCATTGATTTACCAGAAAAGTATTTGAATCATAGCTTAATGTATCAGTCTCTTTCAGTTATTTCTGAACATAAAATTGCCCTTATTTTAGTTAATGAAAAGAAAGTAGATGAGATAGATGTTTTGAAAATAGAATTACAATAATCGGAGAATTTAAAGGTATCTCTCCATGCAATTTACTGGAGGACTTTTATTTGCCTACAATTAAAAAATCCCTCTTTTACCAATCATTTTATAATATTGTGCCGCCGATGTCCTCAAAAAAGCCGGCCCACACATCTATAATATGTCAAAGAATTTACTCATTGTAGAGAGTCCAGCGAAAGCTAAAACCATCGAAAAAATCCTCGGAAAAGACTT
>JANOIQ010000332.1:0-32086 GCA_031407835.1 Chitinophagaceae bacterium | reverse complement strand
TGCTGAAGCAATGGTAAAGGTGGCCGGGCCGGCAATCTTGGTCCACTGGTAAGCGGCGATTGTTCCGTCTGTATCTGTTCCGGTTCCGTTCAGTGTTACTGTATTAACCGGTAAAGTGATTGTTTGATTGGCTCCTGCATTTGCCGTTGGTGGCTGATTAATTATTCCTGATTGAAAGATTAATACAACTCCGGCAAATGGAGCAAGTGTAATTGATCCTGCATAAGTTGTTCCCTTACTGTCAATATAAGTTGCGCCAAGACTTACTACTTTATCTGTTAAAGTTGGATTATACTCAAATCTTAACTGTGAAGTAGAGGTTATGGTTTTTGGAGTTATACTGCTTTGATTGTCTTTACCAGTGTATGCCTTCCATCCCAGGAACATATGTTCAATCGCCGCTGGTTGACCAGAAACATAAGTTCTAAACTTATAAGTTCCCTCACTAATTGGGTGACAATAATAATTATTATTCAAAGTAGTAAATGAACCTGAAATGAAATTACTGCCATAGTCTGCCTGTAAGCAATATTGATAAGTTTCTTTTGCAAATAGTATGTTACCAGTTGATACCAGATTTTTAATATGAGTTGCGTTATCAGCAATAAACATTTGGGCTGATTGTCCTCTAACAACACTCCCATTATCATATAATAAATTATTTGTAACAGTTATATCATTGGTATTATGTAAGTAAATTCCTGCATCAGCACAATGGGCTACTGTATTACCGCTAACTGTTGCGTAGCCAACAAAATCATCTAAATAAATTCCATAAGATGCAACGTGGTAGGGATCGTTCCTTGCCTGAGGTGCCGCAGTACCACGAAGTACTATATTATTTAAAATAGATAATCCGGAATAAGATCCGTTCCCCTGGCCTTGCCACGAATAAATTCCGCCTGCATCATCTTTTATAGTATTGAAAACATCTATAAAATTTTTTTGAACTGTTACATTATTTGAGAAGTAAATATTAATTGCATTATGACCTGTATTTAGAATTGTATTATTTTCTATCAAAGCGTTTGTGCAGCTATTGATAACTTCCATTCCTATATACTCGCAACTGGAACCTTGTCCTTCAATCCCTGTATTACTAAGAGTATTATTTCTGAGAATGATATTAGGACAGGTTGATGCCTGAATACCTGTTGCATTTGTATTTAAAAGCGTACAATTTTCAACGATTGAGTTGGGTGAGTCCCAGATAAAAATACCCTGGTTTCCGCTGTAGGTTATAGTTGAATTTTTGATGCTAAAACCGCCAGATGAGATATGTATTGCATTTATTGAAAAATCATTTGAACCCGTTAAATCAATACCGTCAATACTTGCTGAATAACCGCTGCTATTAATAAGAGTTGAAACCTGGGCAGCTTGGCAATTTACTGGGGCAGCGACTGAGTAAACAGTTATCTTTTTTGAAGCTGTGGAATATGCCCACTCGTTTTGCTGTGTACAGGCCGAAACATGATTTTGTATAAAATAACCGAAACCATTAGTAAGGTTATCATTATAAATAGCAGGAAAGTTTATTGTTGTGCCAGATTGAGAAATATTTCCCTTGTCCCATATTGTATAATTTTTTCTTATAACAACCTCACCACCAGACCAGTCTCCGGTAAGTTGATTATCAGTAAACCGATTATTACCAGATGCTGTTTCATAACTATAATACCCTGTTTTGGGCATCCTGGAAGGCAATGTATAATTACCCCCTATTAATACAATATTCGGTTTTGTTGTTAAAATCTGACTCTCCCATCTGTTTCCTCCGATGTTTGTCCATACTAAATCTGTAAAACCAGAGATAACTGGGTTATTTCCTGTTCCATAAGCTGAAAAAGAAATTCCAGATTTTGTTATATTAATTGAGCCCGAGTAAACTTCACCCCGTTTAAAAAGAATTGCATCGCCAGCAACCAAGGTGCCAAAAACAGAATTTAATTTACTGATAGATTTCCAAGGCGTTGCTTGGTTTTGTGCCTGTGCTGAAGTACGTGAATCATCGCCTGAAGAATTAGAAAAGTAATAACTGGTTGCCTCTGCAGCCAGAACAAAACTTAAAAAACTAATGCATAAGAAAACATGCGATAACTTACCTCTAAAGAAGTAAAAGATAGGTTTCATTTGGATACCGATTTGAATTTTAAATAGTATACTGGATTCGACTTTAAAACAACATATTCCTTGTCCTTAAAACTATACTTAAGAAATCGCTTAAAAATTTCAAATATTATGCCACAAAAAAATTAAATCTTATTCGTGAATTCAATGTGGATAAGTATGCTTTGATTCAAAAGAACATGAGTTTCGACTGTAAAATATCTATTTCTATTCAAAAAAGTTATTAATTCAAAGAAATATTTCTTTTTTTCAGTATTAATACTATCTTGCATAAGGATTTATGCTTACCCACATAAACCTTAATCCTACATCCTCTCTCAAAGACCGCTTCTTTCCTCTCCATTCCTACTCGAAGCCGCCATATCAAATAAAAATGACTAAAAGTGTTAAAAGATAGCATTATAAATGTTTCTTTTGGCTGAAATATATTTATGAAAGTGAAGGCAATAAAATTATTCTTTGCGGCTCAAGCATTGTTATTTTTAATGATAACTGGTTGTGTTGATACAAAAAATGTAACCTATTTTAATACCGTTAATGAAGCCACTATTTCATCAAAAATATCGGTACCAGAATCAATCATTCAAAAAAATGATTTATTGAACATTACAGTTAGTAGTTTAAATCCCGCTGCCACCGCAATATTTAATCCGGTTAATGCTTCAGGTACAAATGCTGGAAACGCAACTGGTTATTTAGTTAGTTCAGATGGGTTTATTCAATTTCCTATTCTTGGTAGTATTAAAGCCGAAGGTTTTACAAAAGATCAGCTCAAAACTGAGATTACCAAAAAATTAACCGATCGTCAGTTACTTACTGATCCAATTGTTAGTATCAGATTCTTGAATTTTAGAATAACAGTGCTGGGGGAAGTTAAAAACCCTTCGGTTGTAAACGTTCCAAATGAGAAAATCTCGTTGCTTGAGGCAATAGGAATGGCAGGGGATCTTACCATATATGCTAAAAGATCGAATATTCTTTTAATCAGGGAGGAACAAGGTGGTAAAATGCTGAAAAGGTTGAACCTTAATTCTGATGAGCTTTTAACATCGCCGTACTATTATTTAAAA
Organism: Chitinophagaceae bacterium; assembly: GCA_031407835.1. GTDB lineage: Bacteria > Bacteroidota > Bacteroidia > Chitinophagales > Chitinophagaceae > Lacibacter. The sequence continues at coordinate 28,886 of JANOIQ010000332.1, read as the reverse complement.
TCAAACGATATTATTTATGTTGAGCCTGACAAAACGGTAATTAAAGCATCCAGATCCTCAATTAACCAATCTTGGATATCGCTAGCCTTAGGTAGTTTGTCGATATTAATCATTATTCTTGACAGACTAGTAATTTAAGTTTAACAACGAAAAACATGCGTATTATTAAAGAACATCATACAGAAAAGAAAGAGCAAAACCTAACGGGTCAGCTATGGTTTAAGTATTTCCCCTACTGGCCATTGTTTTTCATTTTTATCTGTTTATCAGTTGCCGGTGCATGGGGCTACCTCCAGTTTGCTACCCCATTATATGAATCAACTGCTTCTCTCCTGATTAAAGATGAGAAAAAAGGGGAAGATGATTCCAAGGTAACAGAATCGCTTAACCAGCTTTCTACCAAAAAAATTATTGAAAATGAAACCGAGGTTATCAAGTCAAGGGGCTTAATGCATGAGGTGGTAAAAAAATTATTTTTATACGCACCGGTTTATGAAGAACAAAAACTTAAAGCTGTATCAGCTTATGCAAGTTCACCAATAAAGATTGAAGCAAAAAATCCTGATTCTTTAATAGGTGCCTATGAAAAAATTCCGTTTAAATTTGACCAGCTTAAACAGCAAGTAACAGTAAAAGACAAAATTTTTCCAACAAATCAATGGGTAAAAACCTCCTATGGAGAATTAAAATTTATTACAACCGGAATACAATACAGTGAAGGTTACCCACTTTTCTTTAGTCTCTACGAACCGAAACTTATTGCAGCCATACTTCTGCAAAAACTTGGGGTAAGTTCAGCTAATAAGCTTTCTTCGGTAATTATACTTAAAATAAGGGATGAGAATCCACGATGTTCAGAAGACATCTTAAATGAGCTGATGATTGCTTATAATAAGGCAGCGCTTAATGACAGAAATGTACTTGCAAGCAACACACTTCAATTTCTGGAAGAGCGTCTTAAAAAAGTAGGTGGACAATTGGACACAATAGAAAATAAGTTACAGCAGTATAAAACAAGCAGTGGAGCAGTTGAAATTGGTTCACAAGGATCAATGTATTTGCAAAACGTTGGTGCTGTTGATCAAAAATTAGGTGAAGTTAATACACAACTGGCAGTATTAAACCAGGTTGAAACATATGTAAAATCAAAAAATAGTGCAGGCGGTATTGTACCATCTACTATTGGTATTTCAGATCCTCTTCTCAGCGATTTACTTAATAAATTATACAGTTCAGAATTAGAGTATGAAAAGCTTAAAAGAACAACTGCTGAAAACAACCCAATGCTTGTTTCAATTACTGATCAGATTGAAAAAATAAAACCTAGTATCATTGAAAATATCAGAAATCAGAGAAGCGGCCTTGAAGCAAACAGGAATAATCTTTCTACTCTGACAAATAGATATTCATCAATGCTGAGCTCTATCCCACAAAAAGAAAGGAACCTGGTAGAAATCAGCCGTAATCAAAGTATCATTAATAACGTATATAATTTTCTTCTTCAAAAGCGTGAAGAAACAGCATTGTCACTTTCTTCTGCAGTAGTTAACAGTCGTATTATTGATAAAGCTCAATCTTCTTTTGGACCAGTTAGTCCCAACAACAAACTGATTTATCTGATTGGAATTGTGATTTCAATGCTTATTGCTGTGGCAATTATTGCTGTCAATGAGTTAATTAACCCAACTATTTTGTTTCGCCATGAAATTGAAGAATTTACTTCTGTTCCGGTAATAGGCGAAATTTCATTTAATGAAACAAAAGAAATGATCGTGATAGGATCAGGAAAAAGAAGTTTCATAGCAGAACAATTCCGAAACCTCAGAACATCCCTGCCTTACTTAGGAATCAACGCTAATAATAAAAAGCTTCTAATTACTTCTTCTATCTCAGGGGAAGGGAAAAGCTTTATTTCAGCTAATCTTGGTGTTAGTCTCGCAATGGCAGGGAAAAGAGTGCTGATGCTGGAATTTGATTTGAGTAACCCTTCTCTCAGTGAGAAACTAAGTGTGCCAGAAAGCGAAACACCTGGATTATCAGAATTCCTTAAAGGAGATGCTGATATTGAAAATATTATTAAAAAAACAAGTATTCATGAAAATTTATTTATAATCTCAGCGGGAAACTTACCAGAAAATCCTTCCGAATTAATCATGGATAAAAAGGTGCAAGAATTGTTAGAATATGTTTCTAATGATTTTGACAATATTATTATTGATACAGCACCTGTTGGCCTTTTGTCTGATGCATATGTACTCTCAGCTTATTGTGATGCTGCTTTATATATAATCAGACACAGATACACACCTAAAACAGCAGTTCAAAGAATTGATGATAATAATAAAATAAATGTATTAAAAAATATGGCTATTGTTTTCAATGGAGTTAAAGCAAGAGGATTCAGGAAAAATGGATATGGATATGGATATGGATATGGATATATCAGCAATGAAACAAAGCAAGCTAAAAAAAGAAGTACAAAAACAAGTGCAGCCTAAAATCATTGTTGAATTCATTCTTATATTTTAAGAGAAATTAACAACTGATGCATTTATAAAATAGAACAACTTAATCCGTGACTTACGTTGGCGAAGCCATTTCTACGAAAAACCAAGTAAAGGCTTTAAGCTTTTTTCCAATTAGTGAATAACCACCGGAAAATATTTTCCGTTTAATTAAAAAAAGCAAACCCAAGCCCGTTATTATGAACAACACAAAAAAATGGTACGCAGTTTACACACGGCCCAAAGCAGAAAAAAAAGTCGCCGACGCCCTTTCAAAGAAGAAAATCGAAAACTTCTCCCCTATTAACAAAGTAGTAAGGCAATGGAGTGACCGAAAGAAAATTATTTACGAACCACTGTTCACTTCTTATGTGTTTGTAAAAATTACAGATCAGGAGCTATCTAACATTAAGCAAACAGATGGAGTAATAAATCTTGTTTACTGGTTAAACAAGCCAGCAATCATTCGTGACTCTGAAATTGAAGCTGTAAAACGTTTCTTAAATGAAAACGAAAATGTAAAGCTTGAAAAAACTTCTATTAGTATTGATGATAATGTACGGATATTAGGGGGACCATTAATGGAATATGAAGGACAGGTGCTTTCTACAAAAAACAAAACACTTAAAATTTTCCTTCCTTCAATGGGCTATCTTATGTACGCAGAAATTGAATCTACTAACGTTGAAGTGATTGCTAAAGCTATACCTTCTATTTATACTCCTTTAAAAATGGTGAAATAATTACTTTTTGAAATTTTAATTATTACTGATTATTATCACGAGAAAATAATTCATTTTTATAATCAGCTTATTCAAATTACATTATTGATATACACTTTACATATTTTACAATTAGCGTTACCAAAATCGTTTGCATAAATTATTTCCAAACCCTTAAAAGACTTTGAAAAATGCCCCTTAGCGATGTGAAAATTATTCAGCTTCCTAAATTTTTAGATGAAAGAGGAAACCTTTCTTTCTTTGAAAACAACAAGCAGGTGCCTTTCGAAATTGCCCGTGCATACTGGATTTACGATGTGCCTGGAGGAGAAGTAAGAGGAGGTCATGCTTACAAAAGTCTTCAGGAATTTATTGTTGCTTTATCAGGCAGTTTTGATGTTATTCTTAATGATGGGAAAGAAGAAAGAAGAATTTCATTAAATAGATCATATATGGGTCTTTATTTACCTAAACTGATCTGGCGGCAAATGGAGAATTTTTCAACTAATTCGTTGGTACTAATTGTAGCTGATCAGGAGTATAAAGATTCAGAATATATCAGGGATTTTACTGAATTTAAAAATTTATAACCTTATGATTACTTTAAATGCATCAGTTAATGATTGCAGACTGATTAATTTGCCAAAAATTCAAAACAGAGCTGGAAATATAACCCCTGTTCAAAGCAATACAGATATCCCTTTTGAAATAAAACGAATATATTATCTATATGATATGCCGGGTGGCGAATCCAGAGGGGGGCATGCACACAAAAATTTACATCAACTGATTGTTGCTGCAAGCGGAAGCTTTGAGGTGACGCTTAATGATGGAAAAGAGTCAAAAAAATTTTACTTAAATCACCCATATTATGGATTATTAATAGTTCCGGGGATATGGAGGGAATTGCAAAATTTTTCATCAGGATCCATCTGTCTTGTATTAGCATCTGATAAGTATTCTGAAGAAGATTACCTCAGACAATATAAAGATTATCTTAATTTCATAAGAAGCGGTAAATAACAGATTTTTAGTAAATAGTGTAAATAATAGGAATATTTCCCGATAAATGTACCTTTAATATGTATAACCTTAAATTTTCTATTAAAAATCGAATTCCTTTTATCATAATTCATTGAGATTTTAATTTTTCATAATTTAGCCAGCTATATTCAAGTAAAATAAGTTAAATTAAGAGTTATTTAAACTAAGAATAATTCCCACTTAAGAAAAATGGAAATTACTATAGAACAATATAATGAATCGCTGGAATTGGTATGGGATGATTTTGTAGATAATAATAGCAGAAATGCAACATTTCTTCATTCAAGAAAGTTTTTTATTCACAATCCCCTCAACGAAAAAGATGACACTTCGTTATTATTTTATAAAAACGGGAAGTTAAAAGCTGTTTTACCTGCATGTTTACTTGAAATCAATGGAGTTAAGACTTTATTTTCACACCCAAGAAGTACCTATGGAGGTTTTATTGTTGATGAAAGTATAGGTGTTGAAGAAGCTGTTGCAATTGTAGGAGAAACAATACACTTTGCAAAAAGTAAACAAGCAGATGAAATTGTCATTAGGAATCCATTCCGAATTTTCCACCAACTCCCATCTGATGAGACCGATTATGCCATGTGGTATAAGGGCTTTTCCATAAAAAGCAGAGAACTTGAGTGTACAATTAAATTGAGCGAACAACCAGAATTTAAATACGAAGATGGTACAAAACGAAGCGTAAAAAAGGCTTTGAAATCAATAACTGTAAAGGAAAGTAATGAATATGAATCATTCTGGAAGATTTTAACAACTAATCTTTCAGAAAAACATAATGCAAAACCTACCCATTCAATTGAAGAATTCTTTCAGCTAAAAAAACAGGTTTCAGATGACAAAATCAAATTGATTGGATGCTTTATTGATGAGAAACTGGTTGGTGGAATTGTATTGTTTATTTGTAAACCGCTGGTTTTGCATGCTCAGTATATTGCATCAGATCTTACTTATCAAAATTTCAGGCCTCTGAATGCCGCAATTGATTTTACCTGTAAATGGGGATGGGATCAAGGATTTAAGTACCTCAATCTTGGCTCAGCAACTGAGGATGCAGGCAAAATTATTAATTTTGGCCTTTTTCGATTTAAAGAAGGATTTGGAGGTAGAGGGGTTTTAAGGGAAACAATGCACTTGAAATTAAACATATAATCATAAAATATTATAATTGAAACTCAATAAATTGTAAAATATTTCGTTTTAAAGACCGAATTATAATCTGCGTACCAGTATATTAAACACCAATTCTAATATAATTCAATGAAAACTAATAAACTAGTCATCTACAGGCTTAGTAGAATTAGCCATTTTGCACATAAAAACTTCGATTACACAGCACGCTGCCAAAAAAAGGCAGTTTCAGGTGATATAGAACTGTGTTCATGTTATAACCAATTACCATGTAATAACTATGCAACTGAACATACTTTTTGCTGAATACAATATTTTAGTTTGTGTAATGTGCCAGCCCAAAATTTATCTATGACTGTTTGCAGAGGATTTACTTAAGTGAATTCCCATAAAAACTAAAATTCATTTGTAGATTTAAAGTAAATTAAGCTAAACAATTATTATAACAGGTAAAACACTTAAAACATATTCGAATGATTAAGTTTCTTGATTTAAAAAAAATAAATGACCAATACGCTGAGGAACTTAACACTGCTGCCTTAGAGGTACTTGATTCAGGCTGGTTTTTACTTGGAGAAAAAGTGAAAACTTTTGAAAATAATCTTAAAGAATATATTGGTGTAAGTCATGCAATTGGAGTTGCAAACGGGTTAGATGCATTGCGTCTTATTTTAAATGCATATTTAAAATTGGGTGCTTTTCATGAAGGAGATGAAATAATAGTGCCTGCTAATACCTATATAGCAAGTATTTTGGCAATTACAGATAATCGCTTAAACCCGGTATTAGTTGAACCTGATATTGAAACGTATAATCTTGATATTTCGAAAATTGAACAACATATTACCAGCCGCACAAAAGCTATTATGATTGTTCATCTTTATGGACGAATCTGTTGGTCGGATGAATTGGCAAATCTTGCAAAAAAATATAATTTAAAGATAATTGAAGATAACGCACAGGCAATTGGAGCAAGTTGGAATGGTATAAAATCAGGCACATTAGGAGACGCATCAGGATTTAGCTTTTACCCTGGAAAGAACCTCGGTGCTATTGGAGATGCAGGCGCAGTAACAACTAACGATAGTAAACTTGCAGTTGTTGTACGAGCTTTAGCAAACTATGGTTCACATAAAAAATACGAAACTGTATATCAGGGATTAAACAGCCGGCTTGATGAAATTCAGGCTGCATTTCTTAATGTGAAATTGAAATTTCTTGAAAAAGAAAATCAGTATCGAAGAGAAATTGCTAATCTTTATATTTCATCAATTACAAATCCTTCGATAAATTTACCACTATTGCCAAAGGATAGTATGGAACATGTATGGCATCTGTTTGTTATTAAAACTGAAAACAGAAACCAGTTACAGAAATATCTGGAAGACCAAAATATTCAGACTTTAATCCACTATCCCATACCACCACATAAACAGGAAGCTTACAAAGAATGGAATAAGAAAAGCTTACCCATAACAGAAGAAATACATAAAAAAGTGCTGAGCCTTCCTATTAGCCCTGTATTAACAAAAGAGGAAGTATTACAGATAATTGTCGCAATAAATAATTATAAAGTTTAAGCAGTTTCCCATTATCAAAATTTTACCCATACCCTTATATAAATACAAAAATGGAGAAACCGAGTTCCTATAAACAAATAATTAAGGCAACTGGCATTTTTGGCGGTGTACAGTTTTTTAATATTATTTTAAGCATTGTACGTTCAAAATTTGTAGCTGTATTATTAGGCACAAATGGAGTTGGTTTAATGGGATTATTCACAGCAACTACAACCATGATTGCTTCCATTACAAATCTGGGTATAGGTTTTAGTGCGGTAAGAGCAATTTCAGAATCATCTGCTTCAAACAATCAAACACTCTTAAGCCGAACAATCACAACCTTAAGAAGGTGGGTGAACTTTACAGGTTTGGCTGGGGCTTTTCTAACTTTAGCTCTTTCACAAAAACTAAGTCAATGGAGTTTTGGGAACGATACATATACATGGGCTTTTATCTGGTTATCAATCACATTATTTCTTCAGGCTATTACCAGTGGGCAGTTAGCCTTGTTACAAGGGTTACGTAAACTAAAACAACTTGCAAAAGCTAATGTGTTGGGATCATTTATTGGTCTTTGTCTTTCACTCCCGCTCTACTACTTTTTTAAAACAAACGGAATAATTCCTGCAATCATTCTTACTGCTTTTATTAATTTATTATTGTCCTGGTATTTTTGCCGCGACATTACAGTTGAAAAAACAGATATTTCATTTAAACAATCATTCAACGATGGAATAGATATGGCAAAGCTGGGAAGCGTTGTCATGATTACAGGGTTCGCATCTGCCGGGGTAATGTATTTAGTAAGAATGTATGTTAGCCGAACTGGCGGCTTAGAACAGGTGGGACTATATGCTGCAGCCTGGGCTATTCTTAGTGGCTATGTTGATATGGTTTTTACAGCCATGGGTACAGATTATTTTCCCCGCTTATCAGAAGTAAATAACGATAATACTAAAATTAAGAAATTAGTCAATGAACAGGCTGAGATGGCCGTTTTAATATTAGGGCCCATCTTATTATTGATGTTTTCCACTTTGCCTATTATGGTTAAAGTACTGCTTACAAGTAATTTTTTGCCGGTTATTGGTATTATTCAATGGGCATTGATCGGGATTTTGTTTAAAGCCGGATCCTGGTCTGTAGCCTTTATTTTATTAGCAAAAGGCGATAGGAAATTATTTTTCATTTCAGAGATGATTTCAAACACAATAATCTTACTTAGCAGTATTCTACTCTACCATTTTTTTCATTTAAATGGTCTGGGAATTGCATTTATGGTCAGTTATTTTCTTTATTTGATTTTGATATTAATTATCGTAAAAATAAAATACCATTTTGCATTTGACAGTGGGTTTATTAAAATCTTTTTAATTCAATTTGTTCTTACATCGGCGGCCTTTCTTTCCGTAATGTATTTTTCATACCCAATTGCTTACATCCCATGCATTACATTATTTCTTCTATCGGCTTATTACTCATATTTTGAATTAAAGAAAAGAATTGATATTAAAACTATTTTTTTGAGAATTAAAAATAAATTTATCAAATGAATCCGACCCAACCCTTGGTTTCTCTTATTATTGTTACTTACAATTCATCTGAATTTATTACGGATATGCTTGAAAGTGCTAAAATGCAGACATATTCAAATATTGAACTTATTATTACTGACGACTTTTCAACAGATTCAACAATTGATGTTTGCACAAAATGGTTAGCTGAAAATTCATATTTATTTGTTAGCAGTAAAATAATAGAATCTAAATTAAATACAGGAACCTCTGCAAACTTAAACAGGGGTATTTTTGCATCGTCCGGAGACTGGATCAAATTCATTGCAGGAGATGATTATCTGTATCCGGACTGTATTGCTGAATTTGTAGCTAAATCTAAAGAAAAACAAGGAATCACTTTCGTTTTCTCAACTGTTGCAAAAAACGGAACTCCATTTAACAGAAAAGAATTTAAACCATTTTTTGAAAGTTCAAATATGGAGCAATATAAATCACTTTTAAAAGAGAACATCCTCCCAGCTCCAGCTACATTTATTAAAAGAGATACTGTTATAAAGCTAAACGGTTTTAATGAAGAATTCAGGCTGTTAGACGATTATCCTTTTTTCCTTAAAGCATCAAAGTCTGGAGTAAAATTTGATTTTATAGAAAAACCTCTTGTCTATTATCGTACCCATGAAAACAGCACATCACTTCAGGTAACAAAGTTTAATCTGAAATACATAACCGACCTTCGCAATTTTTATAAAACTCAATACTTAAAAGAGCTTCGAAAAAATAAATTATTCTTTTATTATCTTCATTATCTTTTAGATTTTGCACTTTTGAAATTAGTTGTTCTAAATATTATAAAAAAACCGAAAACTTACTATTCACTACTCTTTTGGCTTAGCGTATTATATTGGAAATTACGTATTGAAAAGAGGTTTAAACATCGGGTACCAAAACCTCTACAACCTGAAACAAGGACTCCAGCCATTTAATTTTACAAAAAATTTACTAAGTACTAATATTTACTGAACTATTATGACTTTAAAATAACCCCACATATGAGAAAAAAAAAGCTTACTACAAAATTTATAAAGGAGCAATCCCAGTTTTAAACTAAATTTCAGAAACCCAGATGACCAAAAACCAAATACTATATTCGCTTAAAGATTACTTACCATTATTTTTTGTCTTGTGTTTTAGCGGGAACCCGGTTTTTACTTCAACAGGATACTCAAAACAACTGTTAATTCTTTTTGCAATAACATTCATTATATATACGTTAAGCAGTATTTCATCAAAAAAAGTAAATAAGCCTGTATTTAGATTATTACTAATAATCCTCTGTATTGTTATTCTAAGTACTTTCCAAAAATACTCATTAGGTGCTATTTCAATTCCGGGTGTGGTTGCCCTTGTTTTAAAAATTACGATAGCTCTTTTCATGATGTTATATTACCAAAGTAAGGAAATTAATGTTTTCCATCTGTATGTAAACTTATTATCAATTTTAGTAAAAATCAGCCTGCCATTCTTTATATTAAACTATTTTATAAATGCAGGAATATATCTTCCTTTCAATGATTCAAAAACAGTATTATTTTATACATCTTTCAATAGACCCATTGACGAAATTAGAAATTCAGGAATGTTTTGGGAACCTGGGGCCCATGCCGGATATCTTATTTTAGCCTTACTTTTTATAATAATGCATAATCGAAAATTTATTATTGGAAACTTTAAAAAACAGGCTTTATGGATTGTGGTTGGCTTATTAACAACCATGTCTACAACAGGATTTCTTGTTTTAGCCATCATTATTTTTATCTATGTATTTCAGAATTATAAATATGGAAGAGTAATCGTATTACCAATTGTATTTTTGATTAGCACATATGCATATAATAATCTTGAATTTTTAAGCGTAAAAATTGAAGAACAATACACATTAGCAACAGAAATGGAATCAAGTGATGTTTCAAATACCAGATTTGGCTCTTTGAACATGGATATGCAATATATCATGGATCAACCTTTTACGGGAAATGGCTTAGACAGTAAAAAAAGGTACCGTTTTCATCCCTGGATAAATGAAGAAGTTGGTAACGGAAATGGCATGTCTAATTTTCTTGTATTTTGGGGAATCCCTTTTTTCTTACTTTGGGTTTTTAGTTTTTTTAAGTTTTCGTTGGATTATTCGGGATCAATAGGTACAGCAATTATTGTCACAATCATTATTCTGCTCGTTTTGCAGGGTGAACAATTTTTAAATTACCCTATTTTCTTACTTTTCTTTACAGCAACAGCGCTACCAATCATACGTTATGAAGAACAAGTTCTAGATGAATATATATAAATATTATGATCGTCAATACGGTGCTAAAACAAATTAATTATTATTGAAACAAAGTGACTACAACCTATGCGAATTCTTTGGATTACACATGACCCAATAAGAACCTCTATTGAGCAAGGTCATTCATCAAGCGGTTTCTGGAAAGAGGCCCTGTTGAAGCTATTGAAAGAGGAAAGTAAGGATGATATAATCGTTGCCTTTCCGGGCAAAGAGAAAAAGTTGATTGCTGCCAACACTTATCAGTTCAGGTATAGTGCAAAAAAAACCTTTAATGATTTGTCAGTTTCTGCAAAAGAAGACTTGCAGTGGATAATTACAGATTGCCGCCCGGATATCATTCATGTTCATGGAACAGAAATTCCTTATGGGCTGCTTTCAAAAATAATAACCGTTCCTGTTGTAATATCTTTACAGGGCTTCATTTCAGAATGGTATAATTCTGTGCTCGGTGATATTGCCTTGCCAATTTGGGAAAAAGAAAAAACAGTGAAAGAATATATTCTAAAAAACAGTTTTGTTGATATGCACCGTCAATGGTATTATAATTCGATGTGTGAAATACAAACAGTTAAAATAAATAAATACTTTATTGGCAGAACAAAGTTTGACAACTTTTTTGTACTAAAAAACAATTCCACTGCTACTTATTTTACAGGTAATGAATTATTGCGTAACGAATTTTATGCCGACACATGGGAAATAGATAAAATAAATAAATTTTCAATTTATACAAGTTCCTTTACCAATCCTGTGAAAGGCTTTCATATTTTACTAGAAGCTATCACATTACTAATTTCAGAATTTCCTGAATTGAAAGTTATTGTACCTGGAAAATTAACTGCAAAAATGTCTAGTTCACTATTTGGTAATTCATATTTTAAAATACTTCAGCGATTAATTGATACTAACAAGCTTCAGAAACATATCGAATTTGCTGGGAAGCTTGAAGGGAAAAAAATTGCTTCCATTTTAAAACAAACGCATGTTTTTGCATTACCATCGTTTATGGAAAATAGTTCAAATGCCTTGGGTGAAGCACAGGTAATCGGAGTACCTTGCGTTGTATCAAATTGCGGCGGAACACCTTCGATAGTAGAAAACGGGAAAAATGGATTGGTATTCAGCAGAGGAGATGCATATGACTTAGCGATGAAAATACGACAGATTTTTACAGATAAACAGCTTTCAGAAAAGCTGTCACTTGCTGCCCGTGAAAGTGGGTCAGAATTTCATAGCAGAAGTAAAATCTTATCTCAATATTCATCAATCTATAAAAATATCTTAGCACTTGAAAATACTATTTAGCGATACAACCTACTCTTATCTTTTTCCCGGGGGCAAACAGGTGCATGCAGATAAGCTATTCAATAACCTTAAACAATTGGGCATTGATGTAGAGTATGAAAGCTGGCATAATCCAAAATTGAAAGGAGACATTGTTCATTTTTTTGGCTTCAACGATTTTCATAAAATAAAAGCATTAAAGGAAAAAGGCTATAAATTGATTTATACACATATTCTGGATGGCCTTACGAATCTTTCAGCAAGAAAACGCTTCTATCACAAACTGAAAAATAAATTGATAACCCGTTTGCCTGAGAAGTTCAATTTACTATTTCCATGGAAGGCATTAAAATATTTTGATGCGATAGTATATATGCATGAGAACGATAGAAATACAGCTATCAATCTCTATAATGTAAATCCTAAAAAAGCGTTTGTCATCCCCCATGCAGTTGATTCACTGGAAGTATTTAGGGGTAATGTTTCAAAAGACAATAACAAATTTCTTATTTCGCTTGGCTCTATTGTTGAAAGAAAAAATGCAGTGTTTACTGCAAAAATTTGTAAAGAAAATAAGATTCCTATTTTATTCATTGGACACCCATTTGATAAATCATCTGCTTACTTTAAAGAATTCCTTGAACAGGTTGATGATGTTTATATAAAATACTCAGGATTTGTTTCTGATCAGGAAAAAATAGATCTGCTAAAAAAAGCTGATGGCTTTATACTTCTAAGCTTTGGAGAAAGTGGTTGCATTTCTGTTTACGAAGCTGGCGCAACCGGATTACCCTTACTCCTATCAGATTTACCATGGGCAAAAGGTTATGAAAATCCGGATGCATTATATTTTTGTTCACCTACTGATAAAGGAAAGGCTCAGATAAGCATAACAGAATTTTATAAACTTGCTGAACGAAAAGAACATCCATCCTTTACTGTACATACATGGAAGAAAATTGCAGAAAAATATGCAACCATATATAAAAATATACTTGGTAATTAACGAAATATCATTAAAATATATTAAAATAGAATTCAATCAAACTATTACACCACTATAATTGCTAAATTATTAATGAAACCAAAAATTGCTGTTTTAGTAACTTGTTTTAACAGGCACTTGAAAACAATTGAATGTCTTGACTCACTCCATATCCAGATGCAGGGAAAGGAAGTGGGTTTTGATATTTATCTTGTTGATGATAGCTCGCCTGATAAAACAGGCACCCTGGTTAAAGAGCGCTTTCCTGAAGTTAAAGTACTATATGGAAATGGTTCTTTGTTTTGGGTTGGAGGTATGCGGCTTGCCTGGCAAGATGCACTTAAATCAGATTATATTGGTTATTTATTGATTAATGATGATGTATTAATGAGCAAAAAGATCCTGGAAGACTTATTATCAACACATCAATATTCACTTAAAACATATCAAAAGGGAGGCATTTATGTTGGTTCTACAAAAGATCCACTAACAAATAAATTAAGTTATGGTGGCAGAACACTCCTGAATAAATATACAGGAAAATCAATTTTAACTGAACCTGATCCGGCAAAACCAATTAATTGTGACTTTGCTCATGCAAATATTCTGCTTGTGATGAAAAACGTAGTTGACCAAATTGGCATACTAAACCAACGTTTCACTCAACGCTTAGCAGATTACGACTATACACTAAAGGCAAAAAAGAACGGCTTCCCACTATTAGTTTGCCCCATGTATGGTGGTATTTGCGAAGACGATCATGGAAAAAACTGGCTGTCATCCGAGTTTTCGCTCACTGAAAGAATACGTTATTTGAAAAACCCAAAACATTTAGCATACGAAGAATACCTTTTATTTATGAAATGGCATTTCCCATATTATATGCCAATTGCATTTATTAAACTTTGGCTCAAAACCCTATTTCCATCAATCTGGAATAAACTAAAATCATAACTATACAATTTTAAGAATGAATAAAGCATTTGAAACACCCATCCTGTTTTTAATTTTTAACCGGCCAGATACAACACAGCAGGTTTTCAACCAACTGAAAATTCTGCAGCCAAAATATTTGTATGTGGCTGCAGATGGACCGAGAGAATCAAGAAAAGATGAGATAAAAAAATGCGAAGAGACAAGAAAAATTATTGAACAGGTGAATTGGGAATGTGAAGTGAAAACGTTGTTTCGTGAAAAAAACCTTGGATGTGGTAAAGCGGTAAGTTCAGGCATTACCTGGTTTTTCAATGAGGTAAATGAGGGAATCATTCTTGAAGATGATTGCCTTCCTTCTGATTCGTTCTTTCAATTTTGCTGTGAAATGTTGGAAAAATACCGAAATGACCAAAGGATATGGCATATAAGTGGCTATAACCTTCAGGCGGGAAAGAAACGGGGAACAGCAGATTATTATTTTTCGCAGGAAACACCTATCTGGGGTTGGGCAACGTGGAAAAGAGTATGGAGTCACTACAACTTAAACCTGGAAAGCCTGGCTGAATTAGAACAAACTAACTTAAAAACTGCATTGAAAGCCTCTCGCCTTCATTCCATTACAGCAATTTATGATTTCAGAAAGGTATCTGCCGGAAAAGTTGACACATGGGACTATCAATATTCCTATTATCAACTGATCAATCATGGATTATCTGTTGTACCAAATGCAAATCTTGTTGAAAATATTGGATTTGATGTTGATGCAACACATCAAAACAAGCAGAAAGATACATTTATTGCAAATAAGGCTGCTTTGGTTGATTATTCAAATATTACACATCCTGCATTTATATTACCCAATGTAGCAGCTGATGAATTTACATATAAAAAGCGTACAAGATTTCTTAAGAAGATCTATGTGAGAATATGGTTTTTTATATTTTACAGTTTGCTGAATAAAAAATAAGATGAACATCAATTTTCAAATCATTACTTCAATTACTATGGGCGGGGCTGAAAATGTCTCCATATCAATATGTGAATACATGATTGAGAATAATTCGACCAGCAAACCTATTATCTTCGAAATACACAGATCCGGATCAAGCTATGCGATTGAAAAAAAGAAAGCATTAAAAGAAAAAGGGATAGAATATCATACACTCGGTTTAAAGAACAAATACCTTAGTTTAATTATTGCTCCCTTTAAACTGTATCGTTATATCCGAAAATATAAGCCTGCTGTCATTCATTCACATACAGACCTGCCAGATTTTGTGCTAGCGATGGCAAAAAGCTTTATGCCAAAATCAAATTTAAAAATTGTTCGCACAATTCATAATACAGAGTTGTGGCCAACACATTCTTTTTTGGGAAAAACAACAGAAAATAAATTTATTGATGATACGATTATAGCTGTTTCCAAATCCGCTCTTTCAGCATATAGAAATCTAAGAAAAAAATATAGTCTGAAAGAATCAATTAATCAGGAAATTATATATAATGGAATAAAACAGCCAATACATAGCTATCATCCTTTTCAGATAGATCCCTTAAAAATAAACATTGCATTTGGCGGAAGACTGGAGCTTCAAAAAGGGGTTGATGTTTTAAGTAAAGTAATTGAGCAATTACCATCGCTTATGAAAAAAAGATTCTTGTTTCATATTATTGGAAATGGCTCATTAAAAGAAAAAGTAACTGAATTAAGTAAAAAAAACAATCATTGTATTTATTACGGAAGTATTCCTGATTTATCCAATAAACTATTTCCATTTGACTACATAATTATGCCTTCCAGATTTGAAGGATTTGGTCTCATTTCATTAGAAGCTTCATTATCAGGTGTGCCAGTAATAGCAACAAAAGTTCCCGGTTTACGTGAAACCCTTCCTGCAAACTGGCCTTTATTTATTAATGAACTGACTGTAACTGAAATTATTGAACTCCTAATAAAGATAAACAACAATGCATATAACAGGGAAGAGCTAAAGCAGCTAGCCCGTAGCTATACTGCTGAAAAATTCTCATTTAACAAAATGGGAAAAGAATATGTAAAACACTTTCAATCTAACTGAACAAAATCAATGAATAAATCGAAAATCTTGTTCATACTTCATCTCCCTCCCCCTATTCATGGTGCAGGAATGATGGGCAATTATATTAAGGAAAGCTTACTGATTAATCAAACTTTTGAAACATCTTATATAAATCTTTCTACATCAGAAAGTATTGATTCCATTGGAAAAGCAGATAAAGGTAAATTTATAACACTATTTAAATTAATTGGAAAAGTTTCAAAATCATTGTTCACTAAAAAAAATGACTTATACTACATTACTTTAACTGCAACTGGCCCCGGCTTTTATAAAGATTTAGTTGTTGTAATGCTTCTTAAGCTTTTCAGAAAAAAAATAATTTACCATTTTCACAATAAAGGTATAGCACAAAATAAAAATAAAATCACTGATTACCTATACAGATTCGTTTTCAGGAATACAAGATCAATTTTATTATCGCCTTCATTATACTTAGATATTCAAAAATATGTTAAACCAAACGATGCTTTTTTTTGTGCAAATGGAATACCTGATGAAACAGAAAAATTTTATACGCATACAGAAAAGCCTGAAACTTCTGTTTGCAATTTGCTATTTCTTTCTAACCTATTAGAAGAGAAAGGCGTATATATTTTACTGGAAGCTTGTAAAAAATTAGAAGAACAGAGTGTCCCTTTTGTTTGTCATTTTGTTGGTCCATGGGGAGATATTGATGAAAAGAAATTTTTCTCTCTTGTTTCGAAATATAAGCTCACAAAAAACATTGTTGTTCATGGCAAAAAATACGGAACTGCAAAAGAAGAGATATTGAAATTGGCTGATTTATTCGTGTTCCCGACATACTACCACAATGAATGTTTTCCTTTAGTTATTCTGGAAGCTATGCAGTTTGCATTACCAGTTATTTCCACTTTTGAAGGTGGAATACCTGATATTGTTGCAGAAAATGAAACTGGCTTTTTAGTTCCTCAAAAAAATGCACATGAATTAGCCATCAAGATGCGGCTACTAATTGAAAACCCATTATTAAGAATATCTATGGGAAAAGCAGGGTTAGAAAGATTTAAAAATAACTTTACAATTGCAATTTTTGAAAAGAGAATGAGTGCCACTTTACAAAAAGCCATTTGCTAACATTAGTAAAAAAACAGAATGAAACAAAAAATTCCAAGCCTTAATGGTCTCAGAGCTTTGAGTATACTTTTTGTACTTATTGGTCACATTCAAGTTGCAAACCTAAAGCGACTGGATGCTCCCGGTGCACAAATTGGTGTAAATATTTTCTTTATAATTTCCGGGTTCCTCATTACACTTTTGCTTTTAAAAGAAGAAAGCAAGTATGGAACGATATCACTGAAAAGTTTCTATATCAGAAGAATTATCCGCATATTCCCTGTATATTACTTTATACTTTTAGTATATTTTATTTTACAATTATGTAATGTCTTTCACCACACAACTACTTCATGGCTTACTTCAATTACATATACAAAGTATTTTAATTTTAATGATCTAGGCGATTGGGAAACAGGCCATTTCTGGTCTTTATCTGTAGAAGAACATTTCTACTTTATATGGCCATCAGTATTTTACTTCTTTAAAAAATACAGAACTCAATTTGCAATTGCAATAGTAATTATTGTTCCATTTGTGAGGCTTCTTACAGATGTTTCTGTTATGCATCTTTTTAGCAGAGCTGATTCTCTTATGTGGGGCTGTTTGTTTGCGATTTATTATGACAATATATTAGCTTATATAAAAACTAAAAGCAAGATATTGCTTACAACTCCTTTTATTGTTTTATTGGGTTGTCTTGTAATAAAAAGAATTATTTCCGTGTTATTGCCCACCTTTGAATTTCTTGAACATGCTGTGATTGCTTTTGCCGGTTCCTTTGGAACAATTACTAACATCTGTATCGGCCTTATCATTATCATCTCCATAAATTATGAAAACAATCTATGGTTCAGATTCCTTAATAACCGTGTAATGAATTATATCGGTGTTTTATCATATAGTATCTATATCTGGCAACAGCTTTTCTTTTCAGAAAATTTAGGAGTATTTTCAAAACTGCCATTTAATATTTTATACATTTTTATAGCAGCCATTTTATCCTACAAATTTATTGAACAACCATTCTTGAAACTGAAAGATAAATTCGAAGTAAAAAACAGAGAGAAGAATATAACAACAACATCTTCAATACCTGCTTAATTAAAGGCTGAATTACTTATGTCAACATATCATATATATTCTTCACAACTCAGCGATATTGATTTTACAAAAAAAAATATGATTAATACAATTAATCAATATTCCTATTGTATTGCAGAAAAAGATACTGGTTTTAAAGAAGCCCTGCAGAAGTCGGATGTATTACTACCTGATGGCATTGGAATTACTCTTCTTTACCGATTTCTTACGGGTAAGAAAATCAAAAAAATTGCAGGAGCCGATTTACATCGATTTTTATTAGAGAAAACAAATAAAACAAGCGGATCCTGCTTCTATTTGGGCTCATCAACTGAAACATTAACATTAATTGAGAATAAAGTAAAAAAGGAATACCCAAATATCAGGGTCGGAAGTTATTCTCCACCATATAAACCTGAGTTTACAGATGATGACAATATTACTATGATTGCTGCTGTCAATCACTTTAATCCAGAAGTTTTATTTATAGGTATGACTGCTCCAAAACAGGAGAAATGGGTATATAAAAATAACGAACACTTATCTGTAAATACGATTGGTTCAATTGGTGCCGTGTTTGATTTTTATGCCGGCACAGTTAAGCGACCTGGAAAACTCTGGATTCAACTGGGTTTAGAATGGTTTATTCGTTTAATTAAAGAGCCAAAAAGAATGTGGAGGCGTTACTTATATTATGGTCCAGTCTTTATTTTGCTGGCTTTAAAAGAAAGATTTAAACGAACTAAACAAGTACAATAATAAATTCTAGTTTTTTCACCTGCCAAAATTGACTTTATAATATGAGTTTACATTTTTTTCGTTTATTGCGAATTAGTTTCATGGCATTAGACATGTTTATGCTGAACCTTACATTTTTGTTTATTATGTACTTAAACAATGACAGAATAACTGATGCAAGAGAAATTGAATACATATACCTGTCTGTGTTTTTCAATGCCTCCTGGTTTTTCTCTGCATGGGTTTTTAAGGTATATCAACAGGGAAGTATTTCATCTTTTGAATCCTTCAGCCGGTCTACTTTGAGAAGCTATCTTGCCCTTCTTGCCATTGTGATTTTATATATCTTTTTATCTAAAGCTGATTTATCCCGTTTA
This sequence comes from Chitinophagaceae bacterium, assembly GCA_031407835.1. Lineage (GTDB taxonomy): Bacteria > Bacteroidota > Bacteroidia > Chitinophagales > Chitinophagaceae > Lacibacter. The sequence goes on along the minus strand of JANOIQ010000332.1, from coordinate 9,474 downwards.
TTTATTATTACATTATTTCTTTCAATTTGTGCTGTTTTAATGCTGAATCGGGTTGCATATATTTTTGTTCTTCAGTTTTTCAGAAAAGGAGAAATCATCATGAGGAAAGTGTTGATTATCGGTTATAATGAAACATCAAAAAAACTGGTACAGCAGCTTGAAGAAGATCCGATCAGCACACATATTATTGGCTACTGTGAGGATCAAAAAGAAGTTCATGAATTATCAAATCACCCAATCATAGGTGAATTGTCGAATGCAATAGAAGTCTCAAAAGAAAATGAGGTTACCGAAATTTTTTCTACTATTACCCCTGAACAAAATGAAACTATTTATCAGCTGATTCAAGAGGCTGATCATGCATGCATACGTTTCAGGATTGTACCTAATTTTAATTTCTTTGTTCATTTCCCGGTACAAATAGATTTCCTGGGCGTCATGCCAGTTTTTTCAAGACGTAAAGAACCCCTTGAAGATGTTTCAAACAGAATCAAAAAACGGCTAGTTGATATTCTTGTCAGCACCCTTGCAATAGTTTTTATACTTTCCTGGCTTATCCCATTGATAAGTTTGGTGATCTGGCTTGAATCCGGGAGGCCAATCTTCTTTTTACAAAAGCGAACAGGAAAAGATAACAAACCGTTTAACTGTTTTAAATTCAGGAGTATGAAAGTAAACAATGATGCCAATTCTAAACAGGCATCAAAAGAAGATCAAAGAATAACAAGGGTTGGCAAAATATTGAGAAAAACAAGTCTGGATGAATTTCCACAGTTTTTAAATGTATTTCTTGGTGATATGAGTATCATTGGGCCCCGCCCACACATGTTAAAACACACTGATGATTATTCAAACAGAATCAACCAATTCATGGTTCGCCAGTTTATGAAACCAGGTATATCTGGCTGGGCACAGGTAAATGGCTTTCGTGGTGAAACAAAAAGACTGGAAGACATGGAAAAAAGAGTTGAACATGATTTATGGTATATGGAAAACTGGAGTATCTGGCTTGATGTAAGGATTATTTTTTTAACGATATACCAGGTTTTCAAAGGCGACAAAAATGCATTTTAAAAATCTAATCATAAATTTATCAGTACCGAATTTTTATAAACTAATTCATTCCAAAACTAAATTTTTTTTATGTCTCAGAACAAATTCGACTTCATTCTTGCAGGAAATTACTTAACAACTTTAATTGCCGCACTTGAACTGGCTCAATCAGGAAAAAAAATATGTGTAGTTAATCCATTACCAGGCTGGGGTGGACATTTCAGTAAACTAAATATAAACGGGATTAAATTTGATCCGGGAGCCATATCGCATGAGTTTACTGCATTTAATGATACTGGCCTAATCGATCCTGCATCATACCGATCAAATGTGAGAAATGATTGGGGACGTTTTACCAAAGTAATTGAAAATTACACCCGAAGCCATATTGATCTGGTACAAATGCAAACACCAATGACTATTTATGATGGTCAGTTTTTTCAAGATATCATTATGACTAACAGATTAGATGTATTACAACATCCCCGTTTGAAAAAACGTATTCAGGCTGAAACAGAATTCATAACCAGTCAGGGTGAAAATGAATTACATCCAAAAGGGAAAAAAAGCAACACACTTTATATTGAAAAGAGTTATTACGAAGCATCTGTAGCCAATCATGGAGCAACATTACACTCGGAAATATTTGAGCCTTATTTCCAAAAAATGTCAAACCTTTCAACTACAGGGTTGATTGCACTGTATCACAGAATTGGATGGCTGCCCTTGTATTATCCCGAAACAATCGCATCACAATACAATACTGAACCACAAAATTTTCATGATACATACTTTTGTTACCCAAAAGCAGGATATGTTGGAGTTTTTGGAGAAACACTTGTGAAAAAAATGGAAGAGGCAGGTGTTACAATTTTCAGAGAAGGAATTGAGCATGTACAGGACTTGCCGGGTAAATCAACGCTGTTTCTGAAAAACGGTATTGAAATTATAGCACCGAAACTAATATGGAGTTTAAGTCATGATCAATTAATTACCGCAGCCACTAACAAACCTGCTAATATTTTTGATCGTTGGTCAGCGACATTATTATTTATCACAATCCCAAGAGATAAATTATTGAAAACATTCAGTGTACTTTGGTCGCCTGATGAGAAAACATTATTCTACAGGGCTTGCAATCAATCTGAAAGTTCCGGATCAGATGAAATGAACGCAAGAATTGTGGTAGAACTTAATCCTGATTATTTAAAATTATTTGGTTTAACTGAAGAATCAGATATTATTAACAGAGTAAAAGAAGATTTTTGTTCACTAGGCATTTTGTCTGATAAAGAAGCAATTACTGTTGCTGGTTTTAAAACACTTAAAAACGTTCTTTTATTGCCAAGCCGTAATAACTGGAACGTTCTTGAAAATGAAAGAGATATTTTATATGACAAATATCCAAATGTTTTTTTCACCAGAAATACTGAATCATTTTTTACAGACACATTAAATGATCAGATAATAAAAGGATTAAAAATTGCTGCACAATATAAAGCCTGATGTTAAAAATTAAGAATGATATAATATTAAAGTAAAGTTTCAAAAAGTTGTTTCTTATTCAAAAAATAAAACCCTAAAATGGAGCCGTATTCAAATCAAAGAAAAGTAACAATTCTCAGCAAGCTGAAAACAATTTTGTTGAAATTGAAATACGGCAAATCATTGGAGTTAAAAGGGAAGCTTATTATTTTTGGAAATATACCATACTTAAAGCTACCGGGCAGAAGTAAAATTATTATGGGAGATAGAATTGTTTTAGATTCAGGCGTTAAAACAAGTAATGTTCCTTTAACAATGAGATGCAAATTTGTTTGCGGAACAACAGGGATCTTCGAAATTGGTGAGAATACAATTCTCAACGGAGTTGGAATGACGGCTTATAAAAAAATTACAATAGGAAAGAATTGCCTGATTTCATCCGGTACATTTATATCTGATACTGATTTTCACCCTATTAACCCTGAGCTAAGAAAGAAAGTATCTATGGGGTATAAAACTGATTTTAATGAAGTAAAAAAAGCCGAAATTATGATTTGTGATAATGTATGGATTGGCTGGGGAGCCATTATTATGAAAGGAGTAACCATTGGAGAAAACAGCATAATTGCATCAGGATCGGTAGTAACTTCTGACATACCTCCTAATATGATTGCAGGCGGCAATCCTGCAAGAATAATCAAGCAGATAGATTAACCTTTTTAGTTACCTAAAACTTTGTACTTCAACTTCTATAAATAAGATGAATTAGTTTCATTATTAGAAATTGCTTTCCAAATGATTATATGACTGAATTAGAAAAAATATATTTAAAAAATCGAAAAACTTCATTACGAAGCAGCACGCATAAAATAACGCATAAAAGACAGACTTCTTTGTGGCTTATGCTAGTAATTATAATCCTGACTGCCCTTGTTTTCTTATTTCCGCAATTTCACTTTGAAAAAACGATTGATACAAAAGGAATCTGGTGGTTTGATGTTATACAGCATATTGTTTTTTTCTTTTTCTTTTGTATTATTTTATTTAAGCTATTGCCCTTACAAAAGCTTACTGTAAGTTTTTTTATTTTTATCTTTTTATTTTCAGCTTTTTTTGAGGTGTTGCAAAAACTATTTTATAACAGTAATTTTTCATACCAGGATACAGCCAGTAATTTTATCGGCATATTATTTGCCTTTATTATCTATTCACTAGCAAATCAAATGAAAATGAAACCTAAAAAAAGAAGACACTTTTCAGTAAAGAAAAAACTGCCTGAATAAAATTATTCAAGTCCCGGTTGCTTTATTTCAAAGCCTGATTTCTTTTTTTCTTCATCCACCATCAACTTTACATCTTTCAACAATTTCTTTGCATCATAAACTATACCATCTTTAATGGTGTACTTCACTCCCCCTGCCCTGATTACTTTATTTTCTGTATTTAGTCTGATTGCTCCCGTTCCATATAATACCTGCAGATTTTCCAAAGGATTCACATCAATCACAACAAGGTCAGCAAGCTTTCCAACTTCAATACTGCCCAAATCTTTTTCCATACCCAATGCCTGGGCACCATATAATGTTGCCGAACGGATTACTTCCAATGGATGAAACCCGGCTTCACGGAATAGCTCCAGCTCCCGGATATAACCAAAGCCATAGGTTTGATAGATAAATCCATTATCGCTTCCGGTAGTTACTCTTCCACCACGGTTTTTATATTCATTAATAAACGTCATCCATAAACGATAATTTTCTTTCCATTCCACTTCCTGTTCTGTTCCCCAGCTATGCCAATAACTTCCATGTGATATCCTGCTGGGTTCATAAAATTTCCAGAGTGAAGGCAAGGTATAATTCTCATGCCACTCAGCTCTTCTTGCACGCATCAAATCACGGTTGGCATCATAAATATTAAATGTTGGATCAAGTGTAAAATCGAGAGCCAATAATTCATTCATTACAGCATTCCAATGTTCACTGTAAGGAGATGCAGCCTGCTTCCAAAGTTTGCCTGCTTCTTCAAAACGATGCTGTTCATTACTGTAATTATAATTGAACGGATATTGCTGAATGGTTTGTTTGGTAAACAAAGCTTCCGGCAATCCATACCAATGTTCCATAGAAGTTAATCCGGCTTTTGCTGAATTTACCACATTCCATCTTGCCACATCCATTTGTGCATGATGACAACAGCTTCTCAATCCCAGCTTTTTATTTTCTCTTAGTGCAGCATCCATAATCTGTGGAGCAGCACCAAAGAATTTAATTCCATCAGCACCCTTCTGTGCATTTTCTCTTACCCACACAATTGCCTGGTCAACAGTTGTGATCGGTTGTTTGCTGCCCATACCAAAAGCAGTGTAGGCAAAAATGCGTGGAGCAGTAATTATATTTTCAGCACTTAACTTCTTTTCTTCTAACACCCAATCCAACCCATTACCGCAAGATGGATCACGGATGGTAGTAATGCCATGTGCCATCCATAATTTAAAAACATATTCTGCATTAACTCCCTGGCCAGTGCCACCAATATGTCCATGCATATCAATAAAACCAGGCAACACATAATGACCTTCCAGATCAATTTCTTTACCACCTTCTTTTAATTTAGGCCGACCGTTAGGGTTGATGGCTACTCCCGGATTCCCCACATTGGCAATTTGCACAATACGATTCTTTTCAATCACAATATCAACCGGGCCCATTGCTGGTGCACCGGTGCCATTGATCATGATTACACCCCGAAGGATGAGTTGCGGGTAAGGCCCATCACCTTCATTTTTTATGGGAGCCTTTGGTATTTGTGCATATGATGAAACACAAAAGATAATAGCTGCTAATGCAAAAGAAATAATTCTCATATCAGATTGGTTATACCGAAATTTACAAAGAATAAGTTGATTCAATTTCATCTTTGATTACAGATACATGAAAATTCAGTTCTGGACGGTGGGTAAAGCACATGAGCCTTATATAAAATCCGGTGTGGAAGAATTCACCAAACGTATCTCTAAATACTATCCGGTTGAGTGGACCATAATTCCTTTGCCCAAAAATTCAGGTATGCTGAGTGAAGCCGATCTGAAAAAGAAAGAAGGAGAAATCATTCTTGACCGGTTGCAGAAAGAAGACTACCTAATTGCTTTAGATGAAAGGGGGAAACAACTGAGCAGTGAGGGTCTTGCCGACTTTATTATGAAACGCAGCAATGAAAGTGTAAAGAATCTTGTGTTCCTGATTGGTGGGGCTTATGGTATTGATGAAGCTGTAATGAAAAATGCCAACTTCAAATGGAGCTTATCGCAGCTGGTTTTTCCGCATCAGCTGGTGCGGTTAATTCTGGCAGAACAGGTGTACCGAGCCTGCAGCATTAACAGAAATGAGAAATATCATCATAGTTAAAAAATGTACGAAATACGATGTCAGCTGTACGAATTTCTGATTCATCAGCACTCAACTTTGCAAGAATTCTTTTAATTTTTCTTTTTAAAATTTAGCATCTACATTTAAACTATGGAATTTACTATTACAATTGCAATTATTGCTATTACCTGTATCATTTCGTTTACTGCTTTCAACAGTGAAAAAATCATCAACGACCTGATCTTCTGGCCACCGATGATCAAGAATAAAAACCAATACTATCGCTTTATTACCTCTGGTTTTATTCATGCCGATATCCCACACCTTGCGTTTAATATGATTACGCTCTATTTTTTTGGCAGAGCCATGGAATTGTTTTTTATTGCAAAAATCGGTAAGCTTGGTTTCATACTTTTTTACCTGGCTGGGATTATTGTGTCTGAAATCCCCTCTTATATCAGGCATCATAATAACTACAGTTACAGAAGTCTCGGCGCATCCGGTGCAGTAACAGCTGTATTGTTTTCATTTATCTTATTAGCCCCATGGCAAACCCTATACGTTTTCTTTTTGCCATTACCGGCAATTGTATTTGCACTCCTGTATGTTGGATATACATTTTATATGGACAGAAAGGGCGGTGATAACATTAACCACAGTGCACATTTATGGGGAGCTGTTTGGGGTGTCGCCTTTACAATTTTGATGGAGCCAAGTGTTCTTTCAAATTTTCTTGAACAGTTGATGCATCCGAGTTTCAGTTTGAGATAATACTGCGCTATTCGTCTGACGAATGGTTGTTTAACCTTTCGCCCCGTCAGACGAGGACGACAGACGAGGCGTAACTAATTTTTAGAACCTTTTTAGTTGAAGGGCTAATTTTAAACCTGTCATCAATGCGATGCCCGGCAACCCAGAAAATTTTTTTATTGCTTTCAATAACCCATACTTTTTCTTTATCCGTTTTGGATAGTTTCTGATCAATAAAAAAACGGGCCAGCTTCTTTTTCTTTTTCATACCGAGTGGATAAAAATAATCCCCTGTCTTCCATTTTCTGAGCAATAATGGAAATATAATTTTATCTGCATCAAGCATAGCCGTATCATTGGATGTGCTTAACTCCGTTTTGGCAGCGTCTGATCTTTTGATAGATAAACTTCCTGCTTCAAACAAAACCGTTGCATCTTTTTCTTCAATAACAATTGTTGCAGATGCTGTTGATTGCACGGGTGTAATAATAAACCAATGCCTGTTTTTTACAATGCGGAAATGCAAAACAGGTGAATCAATAAACCTGCCCGATTCACTTGCAGCCAGCTTCTGCAATTCATCTACCTGCTTTTCTGAAAAGCCAAAAGGATGAATAATCTCGTAGATCAACGCCCGGTTCCTGTATTGCATCAACTGTTTTACCGGGATATGAATTTCATTTCCTTTTACCCGGCAAAGCTTTTTAATAAGCAGCTGAGTTGATAAGTTGTATAACTTTTCAATTTCCTTAAAGCGGTTGATATTATCGCCAAGGTTTTCTTTTACCTGTGGATATACTTTACTGATAGCCGGGATGATTTCATTCCTGAAAAAATTCCGGGTGTATTTAGATGATCTGTTCGATGAATCTTCCCTGTACTTCAGTTGATATTCTTCAGCATAGGCCAGCAACTCCTGCTTGGTAAAAGAAAGCAGCGGCCGTTTAATTTGTCCGTAAGAAACAGGAATACCGGTAAGGCCATGCAAACCTGTACCACGGAAGAAATTCATCAGCAGGGTTTCATTATTATCATCGGCATGGTGAGCTGTGAGGATGTGAATGATTAATGGTGAGTGGTGAGTAATCTTCAACCCGTCTGACGCCTCCGTCTGACGGGACAGTAATTCCTGATTCACCAATTCTTCAAACCAATCATACCGCAACACTCTTGCAGCTTCCTGAATGGATAATTTATTTGCTGCAGCATATTGTTCCGTATCAAACCGCTGAACCTTTATTTCTAATTGATATTTCTCCCCAAGCGATCTTACAAAAACTTCATCTGTCTCACTCTCCTCTCCACGTAATTGAAAATTACAATGAGCAATAGAGAACTTATAACCAGCTTTATGACAGAGATCAGTTAAAACAACACTATCTACTCCCCCGCTAACGGCAAGGAGCAACTGATCTTTTGTTGAGAAAAGATTTTGTTGATGAATGGATTGTTGAAACCGGTTAAGTAGTTGCATGGAAATAAAATCATGCAACTTTCAGTTGCTTCTTCGCTATTTTTAAATCATATTCAACCTGCAAACGCATCCAGAAACCTGCACTGATGCCTAATTGCTGTTCGAGCTTTAAAGCCAGTAAAGCTGAAATATGCCTCTTCCCTTTTATTAATTCATTTAAATGAGGTGCACCCATGTCAAGAAGTGCTGCAAATTCTTTTTGCTGAATATTCCGGGCAAGCAGTTCATCACCCAATACAATTCCGGGATGCAGCAGAACATCCGATACCAATTCCTTCCCGCTTTTTCCTATCACTTTGTATGTTCCCATTATTTATAATGATTTGATAAGTCTTCAATAAAAATAATTTCACTTAAACTGATCCTGTTTTTTTCGATTGAAAATTCAAGCCTGTATTTAAGATCAACACGGATAGAATACAATCCTTTTTTATCTCCTTTGAGTGCTTCAAAATTCAAACTCCTGATATTTCTTAACTCAATTGTGTTTTCAGCATTTTTAAGAATATCCACTTTCATCCTGAATTTTTCAATTACTTCTCTGTTATACTTCAGTTTACCTGTAACTGGCAAACCAACATAAAGCTTTTCAAGGCTAGTATTGATAAAGTAAACTTCCATTTACAGATGATTCCCAAAATTAGGGAATTTAATCAATTGATTAAAATGTCAATTCCTCCCATGCTCCTCTCAACTCACCAAAAGCGTGCTGCTCCCCTTTTTCTTTGGCCACTTCCATCCCTTGCTGGTACCATTCAATGGCTTTTTCTGTATCATCATTTCGCTCAAACAATTTGCCCAGGTGATAATATGAACCTACATAACCGGGTTCATTTGCCAACAATTCTTCAAACAACTGCCGGGCTGTTTCATCATCGCCCATCTTAATGTATTCCAATGCCAGCGCATGTTTCAGAAAACTATCGTGGGGACTTCCTTCCAAAAATTTCTTTAATTGTTCAACACGATCCATATGGTTGTTAATTTTTTAAGAACAGATGTTTGTTTTCAAAATCAAACCTTTATCTTTGTTTTAGTTGCATAAACAACCATTTATTTCCTGATTAAAAATGATTGCATGAAAATTTTAGTTTGCGTTAGTAAAACGCCGGACACAACGGCAAAAATAGCCTTCACAGATAACAACACAAAGTTTGTACAGGATGGTGTTCAGTGGATCATCAATCCTTACGACGAATGGTATGCTCTTGTACGGGCTATTGAACTGAAAGAAAAAGACCCTTCAACAGTCATTCATTTAGTAACTGTTGGTGCTGCTGATACAGAGCCCATCATCCGTAAAGCATTGGCACTGGGTGGTGATGAAGCGATCCGTGTAAATGC
>JANOIQ010000252.1:0-7444 GCA_031407835.1 Chitinophagaceae bacterium | reverse complement strand
TGATGAAAACAAATTCCGCCTCAACGATTCTATTGGAAAGTTTTTACCCATCATGACCAAGTATGGAAAAGGAGGCATCCGAGTATGGCATTGTCTTACCCACCAAACAGGCATCAATGCAGGCGGACTCCGTGAAATGCTGGAAGGCATGAAGAGTGTAAAAAGTATGGCCGAAGCAATGGACAAAATTGCCAACGCACCCATGGAAGGAATACCCGGCAAAACCTTTCATTACAGCAATGCAGGTTTGCAGATTATTGCTGCCATTATTGAAAAAGTAAGTGAGAAGGATTTTGAAACTGCCTTTCATGAACGCATAGCCGAACCATTGGAAATGAAGAATACCGACTTTGGAAAAAACGGAGTACCCCTTGCAGCAGGTGGCGCTTTCAGTACACCGTTAGATTATATGAACTTCCTCACCATGATATTGAACGAAGGTGAGTACAAAGGCAAACGCATCATCAGCAAAGCACTCATCAATGAAATGCAAAAGAACCGTGTAGGCCGTGATGTGGTAATCATGGGCTCACCCGAAGAAGCAGGCAACTGGGGTTATGGTTTTGGTGAATGGATGATGGACTCACCGTTGGCAATATCCGATAAAAAAGATGCCATGCCCGACAGTAAACGAAGCAATGCGGTAAGCAGCCCCGGACTCTTTGGCTCCTTTCCCTGGGTGGAGAATGAAAAAAAATACACTGCCTTTTTATTTGTGTACAATCTCAAAAACAAAGGACGCAACTCAAAGTATAAAGAGTTGAAGGGAATTGTGGATGGGGTGATGAGGTGAAGAGAAATATAATTGTGTGCAAACGTTTATACTCAGATAAATAAAAATTGGATTGCCCTAACGACAATCCAAAATGTTGAATACTAAATCTCTGATAACCAAAGTTTACTTTTTTTGAGCTGTGGCATATAATAGCATAAATTTACGTGTTGTACGCAACCCTAAAACGAAATTCCGTTCACCCTTCAAGTGACAGAACTTTCAAGGTGGAGTCTCTAAACACCCATCGCACATTGCAGTACATTTGCAAGGCAGGCAAAACCCAACGCACAGTAGCCAACCTTGCAAAAGAGCTGCAATTGCCAACGCCTCAACAAACACTCTGTAGTTCGACAGATTAACGCCAGCCTTCTTAAAATTTGCAACTCCACTAACTAAGACACAAAAAAAAGAAATCGTCCAAATAGAAAATAGGGGGCAAAGCCACCTATTTTCTATTTTTTGGTATAATTACATAGTATTTAAAACAGAACTGTAAAATATATGCCCTACCTGCTTAACAGCTTTTTTGTTACAAACTCATCAAAGAAATAGTTGCGATAAGCATTACCAATGGGTATTTCATTTTTATCAATAAAAACGGTATTATTATCAAAAGAGGTAATGTGCTGCACATTTATAATATAAGATTTGCTGATTCTAACAAATAAATTTTGTGGCAGTTGGTCGTGAATGGTTTTAATATTCATGGCTGTAATTATTTTCTGCGTTGCTGTCTGCAGCACTACATAATCTTTAAGCCCTTCAATAAATAAAATATCTTTAAAAAGTATTTTGAAAATTTTCCTGTTAGCTTTTACAAAAAAATAATCGTCCGTAATTGTTTCAATATTGTTATTTGAATTATCAGCAGCAAGCAGCTTGTGATAGGATTGCGCTTTGCTGACTGCCTTTTGAAAACGGTCAAAACTTACCGGCTTTATCAAATAATCTATTGCTTCCACTTCATAGCTGTTCAAGGCATATTCGCTGAATGCAGTAGTAAATATCACGAGTGCTTTTTGAGGAATAGTTTTGGCAAAATCAATCCCATTTGTTCCCGGCATTTGAATATCAAGAAATATAAGGTCAACTACATTTTCTCCTAAAAATCTTGAAGCAGCATTGGCACTATTAAAACTACCCACCAGTTTTAAATGGTTGACTTTTCCAACTAACAATTGAATGGCTTCTCTTGCCAAAGGCTCATCATCTATTATAATGCAGTTCATAATTGGATGGTTAAATTTACCGTGTAAGTGTTTTTATTCTCTTCAATAAGCAGGCTGCTCGTTAGCGGATAAAGTAATTCAAGCCTTCTTTTTACATTTGCCAATCCTAAGCCACTTGAATCATTTTTTACTGCCGCCATTTGCGGTTTTGAATTTATACATTTAAATCGGAGGTTGTCTCCGTTTAAATCAAAATACAAATACACATAAGATGCTCTTTCGGCATCCATACTATGTTTTACTGCATTTTCTACAAAGGTAATAAATAATAAAGGGGAGATTTGCAAGCCGCTTAATTCGCCCTCTTTGGATACTAAAAACTCAAAATTATCACGCCTTATTTTCTCCAGGTTTAAAAAATCCTCAAGGAAATGAATATCTGCTGTCAGAAATACTTTATTTCTTGTACTATCATATAATTGATAGCGAAGCAGGTCGCTTAATTTCACTAAAACCTGTGATGCTTTTTCCGGGTCTCTTTGTGTAAGCACATTGACATTATTAAGCATATTGAACAAAAAATGAGGGCTGATCTGGTTTTTTAGCTGTTGCATTTCTGAATTCATGGTTGTTTTTTCCAACTCATCTATTCGCCGGCTATCAATTATCGAACGTTGAAATAACTTAATTTCCCTTGATGCAGAAATGAATATAAGAATAACGAAAGAAAAGGGAAGAAGGTTTAACTCTTGTTTTTTAACCTCCAATCTTACATACTGGCAAAAAAAAATCCAACCAGCCCAGTAAATTAAAGCTGATATGGCAATGATACCCACAACTGACAAGTTGTATGCTACATATTTATGTTTAAACAAAAATTTTGGTACGAGCAGATACATATTGGTATAGACTACTAGGAGAAAGAGTAGTAAAGCAACAATCCGACTAAAAGTTAAAGCAGGTTCAGTAAAAAATGGGGCACTTTTGAATAATGCCAGGCTGATAAAAGCAATCGGTAACAGATGCCTATACAGCCTGTATTTCGACGAAATAAAAAATTGAAGAAAAAAAGTCTTCTCAATTAATGGTATATCTTCTTTGTTGCGCATGATTTTACAAGTATATGTCTAATAAGTAAAAGTAAAATAGAAGCAGTAACTATTCTATAATTCTTATACAAAAGCTGGCAGATATTATACTAAGGCCATTAAATCGGTTTGTTAAAGTTGTGATGAATTATTTGCAAAGTAGTTTGAATCTTAAGTTAATTCTTTTTCTATAGTAACAGGTTGTTTTGCTATAAAAGTTGCTGCATTTGGTATAATTCGCAAAAATGAAGTTGGGGCATAAAATACTTTTACAACCGAAATCAAAAATTGAAGTATATGCTTAAATCAACTCTATTATCCATTTTTTTATTTGGCACCTTATTATCTTATGCCCAGCAAAAATATACCATCAGCGGCACTGTTAAAGAAAAAAAATCAGGCGAAGTCTTGATAGGTGCAAGCATCTATTTATTAGAACTCCCTAAGTTGGGAGCAGTAAGTAATGCCTATGGTTTTTATTCAGTTACAGCACCAACAGGTACTTATACTTTAATTGTAAGTTTTGGAGGTTACAAACAGGATTCGGTGAAACTGGTATTGAATAAAGATATTTCACAATCAGTTGAAATGATACAAGGAGGTGCAGCTTTGCAGGAAGTAGTAGTAACAAGTAAGAAAGGAAGTATCAATAATTTAAAATCTATAATGGGGGTACAAAAACTTTCCGTAGATGAAATAAAAACTGTTCCTGTAATATTTGGTGAGAAGGATGTATTAAAAACCATGCAGCTTTTACCTGGTGTAAAATCAGCAGGAGAAGGAAGTGCAGGATTCTACGTTCGTGGCGGCAGTGCCGATCAAAATCTCATCTTGCTCGATGAAGCTCCGGTTTACAATGCTTCTCACCTGTTAGGGTTTTTTTCCTCTTTTAATTCTGATGCAATCAAAGACCTCACTTTGTACAAAGGCGCCATGCCTGCAGAATATGGCGGCAGGCTATCATCGGTTGTTGATATAAAAATGAATGATGGGAATAACCAGGGATATCATGCCAGCGGCGGCATTGGGTTAATAGCCTCCCGTTTAACCGTAGAAGGGCCGATAGTAAAAGATAAAGGTTCATTTATAGTAAGTGGGAGAAGGACTTATGCTGACTTATTTTTAGGGCTTTTTAATGATTCCGGTATAAACCAAACCGACCTGTATTTTTATGATATTAATGCTAAGGCCAACTACGAAATAAATGACAAAAACAGAGTTTATTTATCAGGCTATTTTGGGAGAGATAGGTTTGAAACCCCTTTATTCGGAATTGATTACGGCAATACAACCGCAACGGCCCGGCTCAATCATATTTTCAGCAGTAAATTATTTTCGAATACTTCATTTATTTACAGCAACTATAATTATACAATATCCGCAGATGCAGGAGCTATAAAATTTGTATCTAAAATTGAAGACATCGGATTAAAACAGGATTTTCAGTATTATGTAAATTCAAACAATAAAATAAGCTTTGGTTTTAATATTACACATCATAACATGGCCCCGGGAATATTATCTGCTGCTGCATCCTCCAGTTATATTTCCCAGCCAATTCAAAGCAAATTTTCTTATGAAAATGCTGCCTATATTTCACACGATATTACGCCTGCCGAAAAAATAAAGATAAGCTACGGTTTACGCTTGTCGGCTTTCAGTGTAATTGGCCCTGGCAATTTTTATACTTATGATACTGCAGGGAATGTTATTAAAACTGATACTTACAATAGGGGTGAAACTGCAAAAACCTATTACAATGTAGAGCCCCGGTTCTCTGCAAGTTTTCAATTAAATACAGGTAGTTCTGTAAAAGCATCTTATACCCGCAATGTGCAAAACCTCCACCTGCTTTCTAATTCTGTATCACTTAACCCTACAGATATCTGGATACCTACCAGCCTGAATGTGAAGCCTGAAATTGCAGACCAGGTATCATTGGGTTATTATAGAAACTTTAGTGATAACAAATATGAATTTTCATCCGAGATATATTACAAGGGTATGCAAAACCAGATTGACTATAAAAATGGTGCAGAGTTATTGGGAAATGAAAATGTAGAATCGCAATTGTTATATGGAAAGGGTAGAGCCTACGGACTGGAGTTGTTTATTAAAAAGAAATATGGAAACCTTACAGGTTGGGTAAGTTATACCCTCTCTAAAACAGAAAGGCAAATTGAAGGTATTAATAATGGCAGTTGGTATGATGCCAAGCAAGACCAGACGCACAATATTGCCATAGTTGGCATTTATAAAGCAAGTAAAAAATGGACACTGTCTGCCAACTGGGTGTACAACACCGGTAATGCAGTAACCTTCCCCAGTAGCAAATACAATGTGGCCGGGCAAACAATATTTTACTATACCGAAAGAAACGGGTACCGGATGCCGGCATACCATCGTTTGGATTTTGGCGCAACAAGGCTTGGCAGGAAAAGAGAAAAATGGGAAGGTAGCTGGACATTCTCCCTATACAATGTGTATGGCCGTGAAAATGCTTATAGTATAGCATTTGAAGACAACCCGGATGACCCTACAAAAACACAGGCAGTGCAAACAACTTTATTCCGCTGGGTTCCTTCTGTTACTTACAATTTTAAATTCTAAATAATTATAAAAATGAAATCGAAGATTCACGAATACCAAAAAAAATATAAAAATTCCATGAGTAAAAATATATTCATAGCGGCTATAGCAGCATTAGCTTTAACATCTTGTGAAAAAGTAATCGACATAGATCTCAATTCATCCGAATCAAAAATTGTGATTGAAGGAAATATTACCAATGAGGCAGGGCCATACCAGGTGCAAATATCAAAAACAATAAATTTTAGTGAAGCTAATAATTTCCCTTCCGTTTCAGGAGCTTTAGTTATAATGACTGATAAAACAAGTAATTCAACCGATACCCTCTCAGAGAATCCAGCCGGTATATACAAGACTCATTCTATTCAGGGAATAGCCGGGCATAAATATGATTTGATAGTTAGTAGTGGTGGACAAATATACACAGCTTCAACCACCATGCCTTTTCCTGTTACATTGGATTCTATTGCATTTAAACACGAAAGTGTTTTGGTTGTTGGCAATAGCATTAGTGTTTCTCCTTATTTTCAAGACCCTGCAGGCGTCGCCAACTATTATACTTTTGACCAATTTGTAAATGGCAGAAAAATCAATAACACATCTGTCTTCAGTGACCGCCTTTCTGATGGTAAATATATCTCAGAACAACTATTTATGGATAGTGCTTACATTAAGGTTGGAGATATTGTATCCACAAAGATGAATTGTGTTGACAAGCATGTATGGAATTACTTCAATACAATACAAGGAAGTAGGGGTTTTAGTTCCCCAGCCCCAGCCAACCCAACAAGCAATATCAGTAATAATGCTTTAGGATATTTTAGTGCCCATACTGTACAAACTAAAACCGCCGTTGCGTATTGATTTAAAATGAAGCCAGATGTAAAAACGATAAGAGGAGAAAAAACAAAGGCTTTCACAATTAGCTTCAATGATTCATTATGCTATATGGGAATGTCATATATTTTTTTCTGCATTCCTGGAAGAGGAAGGAAGTGAAATTAGTAGTTTCTTTGATATTATCATACTGCTTGAAGAAATCAGTTATACAAATATATCCTGATTGTTAGTATTCATATTTTGGGGTACAAGTAGTTGACAGACTTAGTGTGCAGGTTGACAATGTTACCGTACAGGCAATACTTTTAATTACAGGCTGCCAAAATTAACGTACAGACAAACATTTTTTTGACATAGACCAATATTTATAGCACCCCGACTTTAAAATCTCCTAACACGACCACTCTAACAAGCCAACGCTGCAAGTCAGGTACATGGGCAGGCACAAGGACCCACATTATAGATGACAGCGGAGATAGGGTATGCGTACAACTTGAACTGTGTAAAAAACCAAATAATTTTAAGATGAAATTTGTAACAAGCATTTTCTTAACCCTACTCCTGATAAATTGCTCAAGTACAAGACAGCTTTCAAAAGAGATAACCACAAAGTCAGGGCTTACATATACAATCTTGAAAACTGGTGAAGGCGAAACTGCAAAAACTGGTCAGGAAGTTGCTATCTATGAATCTATGGGCTATTTAAATGGAAAACAATTTTATTCGATTGAAAAGCCAGCACCTCCTATAAAATTCACACTTGGAAAAAAGCAAGTTATTGACGGAGTGGACGAAGCGGTAACCGGAATGAAGGTTGGAGAAATCCGAAAGTTGATAGTCCCTCCGGCTTTAAGTAAACGTATTGAATACCCCGGCTACTTATCGAAAGACTCTACATTGATTTATAAAGTCGAACTGGTTGAGATTGTGAAAAAGTAAAAATCAGGGACACAAAAACGGCAGGCAATATGGGTTTCTTAGCC
>JANOIQ010000186.1:0-2191 GCA_031407835.1 Chitinophagaceae bacterium | reverse complement strand
AAATAATAAAGACCAAACACTTCCCATGCTGATCCGTGCATTTGCAACAGACAGTGTAACAGTTATTTTGAATTTTGATGAATCATTGGACAGCCTTAGCGGAGCAACTGCAATCAACTATCTGGTAAGTGATGGTATTGGATCGCCTATCTCTGCCATCAGCATATCCCCTCTGTTCAATTCTGTACAACTTAAATTATCAACTGCTTTACAGCGAAATAAAATTTATTCTATCACCGCCAATAATGTAACAGATTGTGCAGCCAATGCAATTGGCGCATTTAAAACGGTAAAGCTTGGATTGAGTTCAACAGCTGACAGTATTGATGTAATCATTAATGAAGTTTTATTCAATCCAAAAACCGATGGAACAGATTATGTGGAAATTTATAACAGAAGCAATAAGATCATTAATCTGAGCAGTTTACTTTTAGCCAACAGAAGCAGCGCAGGTGTACTTACAAATCTCAAACAACTCACTGTACAAAATATTGCTATGTTCCCGGGCGAATATTTGGTATTGACTGACTATGAAACAATCGTCAAAAGGCAATACACAGCAAAAAACTTATCTGCTTTTATGAATCTTCCATCTATGCCTTCTTATCCGGACGATAAAGGAACGGTTGTATTAGTCAATAATGCAGGAGTTGTTGTTGATGAAGTGAGTTATGATGAGAAATGGCATTTTGCTTTGATTACAAATGCTGAAGGAATTGCATTGGAAAGGATTGATCCCAATACAAAAACGCAGAACAAAGAAAACTGGCATAGTGCAGCTAAAGATGCGGGATATGGAACACCTTCTTATCAAAACTCACAGTTTAGAATTGATCTGCAGGTCCAGGGTGATGTAAACACAACACCCGAAGTATTCTCTCCTGATAATGATGGCACAGATGATTTTTTGACCATCACTTACCGTTTCCCTGAAACTGGTTATGTCATGAACATTACTGTTTTTGATGCAGGAGGAAGGCCAGTAAAAGCATTACAGCGAAATGCTGTTTGCAGTCAAACCGGTTCTTTCCGCTGGGATGGATTGAATGACAAATTGCAGCAACTGCCAGTCGGACCTTATGTGATCCTTACGGAAGTATTTAATCTGAATGGAAAAGTGAAACGATTCAAAAACCAGGTTGTACTGGCAAGAAGATTTTAAATCAGGTATGCCATACTTATAGCCTTATCTAAAAAATCAATCTAAGAGTTGAAGTATGGCATACCTCTATAAATAAATTCCATTTCTGACCTATTCATTGTTATAGTAACTTTCAGCAATGATCAGCCGTAAAAAAATATTCTACCCCATCACTCCGATGCTCCGTAATTATCTGCGGTTTTATCAGCACGAAGGAAAAATGCCTATCTCCTACAATGATCTGAAGTATTATTCTGAATCCATTCCACTGCTGGATGCATTTGGGAAAGATACCTTTTGGGAAACCATCATTTATTCGCAAAGTGAAACACAGCATATTCATGATGGATTAAATGTGATTTATGCAAAATTGAAAGCTGCTGGTGATTTAAAGGCATTAACTCATTTGTATATTGAGCGGATTGATTATTGTACGTTTGGAAATTCACATCCGTTCCGAATAAAAATCGTCAACAAATTCAATGATGTGTACGATTACTTTTATGTAAAAATTGGTGATGCTTCCCGTGTATATGGATTGGAGCTGGAACATTTATTATCGCCCAATCAAGTGCATTATCTAACTGATGAAAACACATTGGTGGAAGAACATATTGCCGGCATTCCTGGTGATATGTTCATCAAAATGATCCCCAGAAGACCTGAATATAATTTGAAACGTGTTGCAAAAGAGTTTGTGAAATTTAATGAACGTTGCTTCCTCCGGTTACTGGGTGATATGAGGGCTTATAATTTTGTATTCGTCATCACTCCCGATTTTGATGATTATCAGTTCCGGATCAGAGCCATTGATTTTGATCAGCAGTTCTATGAAGGGAGCAAGAATATTTATATGCCCCAGTTTTTTAAAGAGAACCTGCCCTTTGTTGAAATGGCGCAAAAGTATTTGAATAAAGAAGCGATTCAGCAATACCAGCAGGAAGAAAGAGCGGTCATTGCCCGGCGTTTAAAAGCTGAACGCCACAGACTAAAAGATTTAAGAGATGTATTGTTGAAAGAACAGGTGTCAACCACTGAAAAAACAAAACA
>JANOIQ010000039.1:0-29794 GCA_031407835.1 Chitinophagaceae bacterium | reverse complement strand
AGTTTTTGTGCTGTTGAAGCAACAGTAAAAGACAGCAGCAGCAGTACGTAAATTATTCGTTTCATATATGCAGCAATGTTTAGCTTTTAAGTGTCAAGGTTAAATCAATAAAATGTTTTCTGCGTCCTGTTGTATCCTGAGCAGATGTTAAACAGTGAGATTACTTCTTGTAAATATCTGCATTATAATGGCTGTATCGAACTAAAATGAACAAAAGCCTGAGCGTTTGTGAGTTGTTTTTTTGTCTGTGAATTATTACTAAGCTTTAATTGAGTAAAGAAATTCCTGTTTTTTTTGTGCATTTGAGTTTTCGGGAACGATTGCGTAAATAAACTGGTGAAAACAGGATGGTACAGGATGACAGTGAATAAGAACAATATTATTTTGACTCACTTTTTAACTTCAATTGCTGCTATATGTCCAATCAAACTGTTTTGCGCAGGTGTGTATCTGCACTTGTATTTAGCTTATTATTTTCATTTTATTCTTTTTCGCAAACCGCCTTTAAAGTTACCGGTAAGGTAACTGATGATGCTGGCAAACCTGTATCTGGTGCAAGCGTTTTGGTGAAAGGAACAACTACCGGTACAATAACCGGCACAGATGGTGCATTTGCATTAAATGCTCCTTCAGGTAAATCGGTGCTGGTTATTTCTTCTGTTGGTTTTACCGATCAGGAAATTGAGATCAACGACCGCAACACTGTTAATGTTTCACTGGCCCCAGGCGTATCTAACCTACAGGATGTAGTAGTGATCGGTTACGGTACACGAAAGAAAGTAGAAGTAACAGGTGCTACGTCATCTATCTCGGGTGATAAGCTGCGTTCAGTGCAAACAACCAACATTACACAAGCCATGCAGGGTCGTTTGCCAGGTGTACTTTCTACACCAGGTGGATTTCGCCCGGGTAATGGCAGCTCCATTCGTATTCGGGGTAACCGTTCTTTGAGTGCAAGTAATGAACCGCTTTATGTTGTTGATGGTTTTCCGGTTAGTTATACCATCGATGATATTAACCCGGCTGATATTGAATCGATCGATGTATTGAAAGATGCATCGGCCACCGCTATTTATGGTGTGCGTGGTGCAAATGGTGTTATACAAATCACTACAAGAAAAGGAAAAACAGGGAAAATTTCAGTGAGTTACCAGGGAAGTACATCGTTTGAAAATATTATTCGACCGTTACCCATTTATAATTCTGTAGAGTTGGCCGATTCATGGCGCCAGGCTTTTTTTGCTGATAAACAATATACCCGCAATATTGGCACAGCATCCGTTACGAATCCTTTGTTTTATTATCCAACTGCTTT
Organism: Chitinophagaceae bacterium; assembly: GCA_031407835.1. Classification (GTDB taxonomy): domain Bacteria; phylum Bacteroidota; class Bacteroidia; order Chitinophagales; family Chitinophagaceae; genus Lacibacter. Next base: position 28,479 of record JANOIQ010000039.1, on the reverse strand, counting down.
GGCTGATGTGGCATTATTCAGAAACAGGTTTGGGAGTGAAACACAATGGAACGCCATTAAAAATGCTTACACCTGGCTTGCTTATGATCCGGCAAATAATGTTTTTATTGCTAAGAAAAGAGTCGCCACTGCACAGGAAAGATCAATGATGCAAAATCTTGGACTTGCCCAGGTTGACAGTGTTGATATGTATGATCCTTCACAGATTACAAGTTTCGACTGGTTGAATGAAGTTGGTCTCCGACAGGGAAGAACTGATAATCACAGTATTTCTGTAACTGGTGGAAGCGAAAAATTCAAAGCATCGTTCAATGCCGGATATTTTAAACAAAAAGGGATTGAATATGCACAGGATTATACACGCTATTCAATTGGTAATTCAGTAGAATTTAGACCTGTTAAGTTTCTCAACTTTGGTACTACTGTCAATTATATTTTCAGCACTACCAATACCAGTACAAGTTCATATGCGAATGCTTCAGGTATGATTCCAATGACGGTGCCTTACGATACAGCTGGCAACTGGATATTATTTCCTAACAGGGATCAACAGATCGTAAATGCTGTGAATGACCGTAATACCGTTTTTGATGAAACAAAGGCCAACCGTATTTTCGGGAACATATTTGCAGAAATTAATTTGTTCAAAGGCCTGAAGTACCGTACTATGTTTGGTTTGGATAACCGTAACTCAACAAGAGGAACATTTAATGGTGCACAATCATCTATACGTTTAGGAAGTCCTGCAAATGCTTCTCAAACGAATAACCAGGCCTCATCATGGGTGTACGATAACATCCTTACATTTAATACAAAGATCAAATCAGACCACTCTATTAATGTTACATTGTTACAGGAGTTGCAAAGCCTCAACCGTTCTTCCTCCTTAACTATGTCTGCCAATAACCTGATTTTTGAATCGCAGAAATGGTATTCATTGCAACGTAATACTGATGCAACTGTAACAGGAACAGGCACATTTTCTGCAACACAGTATTTGTCTTATATGGGACGCCTTGAATATGGTTTCAGGAATAAATACCTGCTTACAATCAGTAACCGCTACGATAATTCTTCTGTATTGGCAGAAGGGAATAAAGGTGCTTGGTTCCCGGCAATTTCTGTAGGATGGCAAATTGACAATGAAGAATTCTTTAATAAGCAGCAGTTTATCAGCCGTGCAAAATTCCGTGCAGGTATAGGTAGAGTAGGAAACGCATCCATCGATCCTTACCAAACAGCAGGGCCTTTAGGATTTACCAATTATAATTGGGGCAATGGTGTTGCAGCCATTGGGGCAGCTCCTACAACTTTCCAAACCCCTGATTTATCATGGGAAAAAACAACTACTACTAATATTGGTATTGAATTCGGTTTGTTGAGAAACAGAATTACCGGTACAGTTGACTGGTACAATTCAACTACTACTGATCAGTTACAACGCCGTTCCATTCCTTCTGCCAATGGGGTTGATTTTGTATACTTCAATTTAGGTGAAGTAAATAACAGGGGTATTGAAATTGGGTTGAGTACTATGAATGTTGATAAAAAAGATTTCAAATGGAGTACAGATTTCATGTTCACCGCCAACAAGGAAAAAATAGTAGATATTGATGGTAGTCGCAACAATAATCTTGCAAACCTTTGGCTCTTAGATCAGCCTTTGCAAGTGTATTGGGGTTTTCAAAAGGATGGCATCTTCCAATATGAAGATACCATTGCAGGCAAAGGAATTTTGGCTACTTACTATTGGCCTAAAAACGGCCGTAATAATGTAAACTATCAGCCAGGGCGTATTAAGATCATTGATGCGAATAAAGATTCTGCATTCAGCCCGGCAGATAGAATTGTGTTAGGCTCTCATAATCCTGATTTTATTGCAAGTATCGGAAATACGTTTACATATAAAAATTTCGAACTGAACTTTCTGGTATACTTCCGGGTAGGTGGATTATACCGTGTACCCCGTCCGGGTTTAGTAGGCCGTTACCAGTCGAACAAAGTAAATTACTGGACTCCTACAAATCCAAGTAACGAGTATCAGCAACCAACCCAAACAAGTGATATTCCACTTAACTGGGAAGGCCTTACTTACCGTAAAGCAACATTTACCAAGTTTAAAAACATTACACTTACCTACCGGGTGCCTAAGAATATTACGGATAAATTGCACATGAGCAGCTTTGCCATCTATGCAAGTGCAGTGAACCCGATTCTGATACACAAACATTCAGATTACGATCCCGAAACGGTTCCTTACCGTGAGTTCCCGGGAAGTACTACCAACCAGGTAGGTCCTACATCTTACAGTTATAAGAGTTATGTAGTGGGTGTACGCTTGGATTTGTAAACAAACATTATTCAGATTAAAAAACATTAATTATATGTATAAAAATTTCAAGATAACAGGAATAATGCTGGTACTCACAGGTATGCTGGCCATATCATCCTGCAAAAAATTTATTGAAGAAAAATTGGTAACCACACTTACCGAAGATTATTACAAAACAGATGCAGGTCTGGAAGATCTGGTAAAATCTGCCTATACACCTTTACAATGGTATTTTACCGGTGAGCAATCTTACGCCATGTTGAATTTCGGAACAGATGAATTTCGTGAAGGGGATCAGTTTAATAATGTACGCTACAATGATTACGATGCCAACCTCAATTCAAATGATGCATTTGTAAACGGTTTGTGGACCAACAACTATGCTGGTATTCGCCGTTGTAACCAGGGTATAGAAATGATTTCGGCTTTTAATGATGCATCTTCCCGTGTACTTGGAACACAGGCGCAGAAAGATTTGCGTATTGCAGAATTAAAAGCACTACGTGCATTATATTATTTTCAAATGGTGCAGCAATTTGGGCGTATTCCATTGATCGCATCAGTGCCAAAAGAGCCACAATATGAGTTTCCCCGTGCTTCAGTAGCAGATATTTACAGCCAGATTATTTCTGATTTCAAAGTTGCCGGCCCCGCATTACCCTGGCGTTATGCAGGTGCAGATCGTGGTCGTGCAACCCGTGCTATGGCTTTTCATTATTTAGCCAAGGCTTATCTTACAAGAGGAAGTGCCGTAACCGATGTGCGTGGTCAGAAACCAACCGATATGGATAGTGTAATTTACTATGCCAATGATGTAATTGCAAATAGCGGGCATGCCCTTGAAGCCGATTACGGTAACCTGTTTAATGCAGCTTACCCTGACGGAACTATTCCTTTGATTGGTCAAAATGGTTCAGTGCCAATCAGCAGCAAAGCAAAAATTGATGCCAACAATACAAGCAATGAAATCATTTTTGCTGCGCAATTCAGTTCAAACCTCAACCTGGCTGGTACAAATAATCAAACACACCTCTTTTACCCGTCTGCTTACGATGCAGGGATACCCGGTATGGTAAGAGATTTCTTTAATGGAAGACCTTTCAGGAGATTACGCCCCACAGATTATACCATTGATATTTATGATAAAATCAATGATTCACGCTTCTTTAAAAGTTTTCAAACAGCTTTTTACCGAAATGTAGCTTCAAACGCAAATCTTCCTGTATTTACTGTTGCCAATGCACCTGACCCGAGCCTGGTGGGTAAACCAAGAGTAGGCGTTGGCGATACTGCTGCACTGTATATTGCAAATCCTGTTAATATGCCTCTGCTTACTTCCACTATTGCAAATATGCGCTACTATGCTGTTTTTGCAAGGTATAAGCAAACAACAGTGGGTGGTACTCTTTCTTCTGATTACACAGGTAATAAGTATTTATCATTAGTGAAGTTCGGCGACCCTATTCGTTTAACTACCACGAATAATGAAGCAAGAGGTATTCGTAACGGTACATTTGTAAGATTGGCTGAAACATATTTAATGATTGCCGAAGCCTATGGCCGCAAAAACGATTATGCCAACGCATTGATATATGTAAATATCTTAAGAAACCGTGCCGCCTATAAAGCCAATGAACTGCGCAGCCCGCAAATATGGCAATATATGGGAGGCCCCAATGCTCTTGCAAATACATCAGCAAATAACCTTGCTACTACCACTTTGTTTACAACCAATGCACCCAGTGAACAATATCCTCCAACTGTAGTTTCAACACCCGACAGGTTTATTCATTTCATACTAAATGAAAGAACCCGTGAATTATGTGGTGAATTCTATCGTTGGGAAGACCTGGTACGTACTGAAACATTGTATGACAGAACAAAATTATTTAATCTGGATATAAGCCCATCTTTTGCGACGTTCCACAAACTTCGTCCAATTCCATTGCTGCAAATGCTGGCGCAAACTGTAAATGGTAAGCCCATGTCTGCTGCTGATATGGCTGCATATCAGAATACTGGCTATTAATCTTTATTTTAAACTAATTAAGAAAGCTGTTGGTACTCCAACAGCTTTTTTTTAGACTAAATGAGGTTCCCGGCATCGTTTGCGTAAAATATGTTGTCTTTCAGGATAGAACAGGATAGTAACGTGTTTGTTTAACACTAATTTAGACTTCTGAATTAGAATGACGATTGATTCAGAATTGATTTTGATTGCTTAACTGAAAGATTGCTGCTGTATATGACCCTTTTATCTACATTGCCACTGCTTGTGCCGAGTACTACGCTCCTTTCTATTCATTTAATTTTTGTTTATTCTCCTCCTTTCACTTACCCTGGCTATGTCCGGTTGTTAATAAACTATTCAACAAAAGATATTTTAAACGATCTGCAGAGAAATTAACACATTTATGAAACAGATTTTCCTTTTACTAAGTGTCTCTATTATCCTGTTTTCCTGTAATAAGAAATTTGATGCTTATTATGAACGTCCGAGTACCCTGGCCGATCCGATTTATCAGCAATTGCAGGTAAAAGGGAGGTTCACAACTTTTCTGAAGGTAATTGATAAGGCGGGCTACAAAGGAATCCTCTCTTCTGCCGGTTACTGGACCTTGTTTGCTCCCAATGATTCAGCTTTTACAAAGTTCTTTCAGGACAGGGGCATTGCTGGTGTAGATAAGATTGATTCAACGATGGCCCGTGCAATTGTACAGTATATGTTATCATACAATGCTTTTACAAAGGAAACATTAGATGATTATCAATCTTCCACTGGTTGGCTTACCAATCAGGCATTTAGACGCCGCACAGCTTATTATACAGGTTTCTACGATGATACAATGCAAAATGGGCAGGCGATAAAAGTCATTCAATCCAACAGAAATGGTACTGGTAACCCCTATGTTAGTACCGACAATAATAACAAGTACATTACTTATTTCACAGATACTTATTTTACCGGCAGGGGATTATCTGCTTCCGATTACAACTACTTTTATCCCAACTCTCAATATGCGGGTTTCAACGTAGTGGAAGGGAAAGTGGCGACCAAAGATATTGCAGCCGAAAATGGCATTATACATGAAATAGATAAAGTCATTACACCACTCCCTTCAATTGACGAATATTTGAGAAGCGAGCCTCAATACAGCGAGTTCAAAAAACTTTACGATAAGTATATGGTGAGTTTTATTTTGAATGCAGATGCTACCAATCGTTATAAACTATTGTCTGGCGATAATAAATCGGTATATGTAAAAACTTATAATAGCGGTCTTGCGTTCTCGTTGAATAATGAAAATTATCTGAAATTGCAGGACAACGATGGCCAGCAAAACTGCTGGACAATTTTCGCTCCAACCAATGCTGTGTTATTAGACTATGAAAACAGGGTTCTCCTTGAATATTACCTGTCATTCGATAACACGCCAACTTCTATCATATTAGACTTTTTGAATGCACACATGTGGCAGTCGCCAGTGTGGCCAAGCAAGTTTAGTTCAACCAACAATTTTGTAGGAGAAGAAGCAAGGTTCAATCCACAAACTGACGTGGTAGATCGCAAAATATTAAGTAATGGTATATTTTATGGAACCAGCAAAGTGCAGGAGGCAAATGTTTTCTCTAGTGTGTATTCCAGGGCTTATCTTGATCCAAAATTCTCGATTATGACAAGGCTGTTAAACACCGACCTGAAATTTACTATTAGTTACCTGGGTTCAAGATTTACAGTGTTTATGATGCCTGATGCTGTATTAAGAGCTGCCGGTTACAATTATAACACAAACAGTAACCTGTACACATTTACTGTTGGTACAACTGTTACTTCAGGAGAAGCTGTCCGTCAGACTTTGCTGCGTATTTTAAATACAAGTGTAATACCCGGAGATTTACCTGATTTATCCAATTCTTCCGGTATTGCGGAAGCTTTTAACGGCGAGTTTATTAAATGGAATAATAACCAGGTTATTTCTGTGGGCAGGCAGGACAGTAACAAGGTGGTTACTGTGGACAGTACAAGAATGACAAAAAATGGAAGGGTGTACTATCTCAATGGTCTTCTAACATTTACCTCCGTAAACATTGGCAGGCATATCATCAACCTCGGAGATACTGCTGCGGCAATAACATCAGACTTTAATAATTTCGCTAAATATCTGGTTCGCTCCAATGTATATACTGCTGCGACGGGTGAAATTACTGGTACTAGTGCCGGAACACTTTATACAGTTTTTGTACCTTCTAATGCTGCCATATCGCAAGCAGTTAGAGATGGGGTTCTTCCCGGCAATACTACTACAGGTGTGCCCAATTTTTCTGCTCCAACATGGACATCAACACAAAGGAGCCAGGTAAACGATTTCATTCTCTACCATATCCTTGCTAAAAAGACTTTAGTACCTAATGGAAAAGAGTCTGGCGCTTTTGAAACACTGCTGAAAAACCCGGTAGGAGAAGTAATGCCTGTTACCGTGCTCAACCAGCTGGGTAGTATGAGAATTACAGACATGAACAGCCGGCAGGCAAACCTGGTTCTTGCAAAAAGCAATAATCTTTCTAACAGAACAGTCATTCATTTAATCGACAACTACTTAAAGTATACATTTTAGTGAACCACACAAACTGCAATATGAAAAAATTGGTACCGCAACTAATTGTTTTGTGCTTTGTTCTTCTTTTTGCGAATTCAGTTGCAAAAGCCCAAAGTACACCGGCTTCAATCACCGTTCAGGGTCGTGTTGTTGACAAGGACAAGAAGCCGCTTCAGAATGTAACTGTTGCTGAAGTTGACCGTGACCAACGGACAGTAAGGGCTGTAAGAACTAATGTTGAAGGTAATTTTGCTCTCAGGATTCAAAGTAAGACGGACTCGTTAGCCTTTTCCTACATCGGCACTGAAACGATTCAGTTAGCCATCGGAAGCCGAACCACCTTTAATGTTACAATGAATACCGTTGCCGCAACTCTCGGCGAGGTAGTTGTCATTTCACGTAGAAGAAGTGACAATGGGATGATGCAAATAAAGGAAAGAGACATAACAACGGCTGTGACAAGAATTGGTGGAAAAGAACTGGAAGAAATGCAGGCGACTTCCATTGATCAGGCATTGCAAGGGAGGCTTCCCGGGATGGATATTACTGCTAACTCTGGCGACCCTGGTGCAGGCATGCAAATCCGAATTCGGGGAACATCTTCTATTAATTCTTCAAGCGATCCATTGATTGTTGTTGACGGTATGCCTTACGAAACATCTGTACCTGCTGATTTTAATTTTGGTACGGCCGATGAATTAGGATACGCATCATTATTAAATATTGCACCAACTGATATCAGGGACATTACCATTTTGAAAGATGCTGCGGCAACTGCCGTTTGGGGCTCAAGAGCTGCCAATGGAGTTATTGTTATCAACACAAAAAGAGGAGCTATTGGAAAGCCTGTTTTAACTTATACATTTAAAGGCTCTTTATCAAAACAGCCGAATGCCATCCCAATGCTTACCGGCGACCAGTATTCGTCATTGATTCCGGAAGAGTACATGAACAGAAATGGAGTTCCTTTAAATACGCAAACGGTAAAAGAATTTCAATACGATCCCAACGATCCTTATTGGTACCATAACTATAGCAACAATACAAATTGGGTAGATGCCATCACGAGGCTTGGATCGACACAGGACCATAATATTTCAATGACGGGTGGCGGCGATAAGGCACGTTATTATGCGTCGTTAAGCTATTTGGGGCAGCAGGGTACAACAATCGGAACAAATCTGAGCAGGATTAGTACAAGAATAAATTTGGATTATAATGTTTCTACAAGAATCAAGTTCCGCAGCGACTTATCATTTTCTCACACGAATAACGACAGGAACTATGCAAATAATTTAAGAGATATTGCTTACAGGAAAATGCCTAACATGGGCATTTATGAATACGATGAATTTGGCAACAAGACGCCTAACTTTTTTTCACCTGCTTCAAACATTCAGGGACAATTTGCAGGTATTAACGATAAAAACAATATCGTTGGTACAATAAATCCTGTAGCAATGGCTACCGATGCCCGCTACAATATTGTAACGGAAAGAGTAACACCACATTTCAACCTACAGTATTCTGTTATCAAAAATGTATTACAAGCTGTTTTTGATGTTCAGTTCGACATTAACAATACAAAGAACAAATCGTTCCTTCCGCAAACAGCTACCGGCCGTCCCTGGACAGAAACTTCAGTGAACAGAACTTACGATGGTGATGTGGATGTGTTTAATGTGCAAACAAAATCAAGCTTAATTTTTACACCAAAAATAAAAAGCCCGAAACATGATTTAATGTCATCGCTCATCTTCTTTACTTATGATAATAAAGGCGTAACGCAGGAAGCCCGTACATCTAACACGGCTTCATCTCTACTGGTAGATCCATCAAATCCATCACGTACACAAAATACCGATCTGGCTATTAGTTCAGGAACCTATCAAACAAGAAGTATTGGCGCAACCTGGAGCACACAGTATAATTTTCTTGACCGTTACATTATCAATGTAGGATTGCGGGGTGATGGTAATTCAAGATTCGGTGCTGATTACCGTTATGGTTTGTTTCCGTCTGTATCTACTCGTTACCGGCTGTCCGGTGAACCATTTATGAAGAGATTTGAGAAATGGCTGGATGAGTTAAGTTTTAGAGCCAGTTATGGTGTTAGTGGTAATGCACCCCGCCGTGACTATAGCTTCTACAATATCTATGGAAATTTTGACTGGGGTTATTTAGGACAGGCAGCAGTTTATCCTTCAAATATGGAATTGAAAAACCTGCGTTGGGAAACTATTACGGGTACCAATGTAGGTGTCAACCTGGGGATGTACAAAAACAGAATCATCCTGGATGTTGAAATGTATAAGAACCGTACAAAGAATCTTTTCTTTAACGGTTTGCAAATTTCCTCCTTCACCGGCTTTAATGCAGTTGATATGAACGTGGGTACATTGGATAACCAGGGTTGGGAATTGGGTTTAAATACTATTCCATATAAAAGTAAAAATTTTACGGTTGATTTCAATTTCAATATTTCAAGTAACCAAAATATCATTCGTGAAATATCTCCATTCTATCCAACTGAAAAAGGGAATATCACAGCCAACGGACAGTATAAAACTTATATGCAGGTGAACAATCCGTTTGGTTCGTTTTATGGTTTCAGATATTTAGGGGTGTACAAAGATGAGCAGTCAACCATTGCAACAGGTGCGGGTGGCAAACCTATAATTGGACCCAATGGCCAGACAGTTTATATGCGGTTTAATTATCCTTCGGTTGATTATATTTTTAAACCCGGCGATGCTGTTTACGAGGATATTAACCATGATGGAAATATCAACTATATGGATGTTGTTTATCTCGGTAACAGCAACCCCAAATTCACCGGTGGTTTTGGTGGTGGAGTAACTTACAAGGGTCTTAAAGTTACTGTGTTCTTTAATTATCGTTACAAATATGATGTTGTTAACCAAACAAAAATGACAACAACCAATATGTATGGTTACGATAACCAGAGTACTGTTGTTTTAGGAAGATGGCGTAAACCAGGTGACGAAACAGATATTCCAAGAGCCTTATTTAGCTCAGGTTATAACTGGCTCGGCTCCGATAGGTATGTGGAGGATGCTTCCTTCATTCGTTTCAGAACATTCACGGTTCGTTATACACTTGCGCAACCCGTTGTAAAAAAATTAAAAGTTAAGAATTTAAGCGGGTATTTAACAGTGGAAAATTTATATACATGGACCGGTTATACCGGGCAGGATCCGGAAGTAAGTACACGTGGCAGCGATCCGTTCCGTGTAGCAACTGATCAATCAATGACACCGCCTGTAAAAACAATTACACTTGGTTTATCTGTTTCGTTCTAAAAAAAAATAAGAAAATGCAAACTGTCCGTTATAGAATTTTAAAATGTTTGTTCTTGCTGATTATGCTCTCTTCGGCAAGCTCCTGTAAGAAATGGCTGGACCTCAAACCTGAAAATGGCATTATCCGGCAAAATTTCTGGAAGACAAAAGAACAGGTGCAGGCTGCTGTGATTGGTTGTTACGCCTCTTTGTTAGGTGCACCTGCTGGTATTAGCGACAGACCCTTACCGGAATATTTTTTCGTGTGGGGAGAGTTAAGAGCCGACATGTTAACACCTTCAACCGGTATAACAAATGAGGAGCTTGAAATTATGAACGTAAATATTCTTGAAACCAACGGCATTACAAGCTGGCGTTCGGTGTATAGAACAATTAATTATTGTAATACGGTTATTGATTTTGCTCCTGACGTATTGAATAACGATGCAACATTTTCGAAAGAGGCTTTGAATAGTTATTTAGCCGAGGCTAAAGCCCTGCGGGCATTAATGTATTTTTATTTAGTGAGAACTTTCCGAGATGTACCACTTGTATTAAAGGCTACTTCAAGTGATGACCAGCTTGAACAGTTGGTGAAAAGTACAGGAGCAGAGGTGCTTCAGCAAATTGTAAAAGATTTAAACGAAGCCGAGCCAGGCGCTTTACTTACTTATAATAACCAGGCGGCAGATAGAGGAAGAATCACCCGCTTTACAGTAAATGCAATTCAAGCCGATGTTTACCTTTGGATGGAAAAATATCCTGAAGCGATTATTGCCTGCAATAAGGTGATTAATTCAGGAAGATATGGTTTAGTGTCGGGCAACTCATCCTGGTTTCCTACTGTATTTGTTAATGGTAATTCAAACGAAGGCATATTTGAAGCGCAGTTTGACAAACAGAAATTAAATACTTTTTATCCTATGTTCCGTACAAGGCCACGTTTCCTTGCTTCCAATATTGTTACGGACCCCAACGATGGATTATACCAGGCAGATTTACAGGATCCCACAAAAAAAGATCTCCGTGGCGATGGCGCTGCTGCAAATTTTGGTGATGGCCGTATTTGGAAATATGTTGGTATAGATGAAAACAATCTTCGTGCAGAGGCAGAATCGTTTGCACATTGGATTTTTTACCGCTATGCAGATATTTTACTGATGAAAGCCGAAGCCCTAGCAATGACCAACAGCGGCCAGCAAGCCCTTGATTTGATTGAAATAATACGCCAAAGGGGACGAGCCTTAAACACAGGTGGAAGTTCCGGTACGGGCACTTCACGAAATGTTGATCCTGCCAATACACAAGGAATTCTTGATTATCTTTTAGAAGAAAGAGCCCGTGAGTTTGCCTACGAAGGCAAAAGATGGTACGACGTATTACGCTTTGCAAAAAGAAATAATTATCAGCAACTTGGTATTTTGCTGGAGATGGTTTCAAGAACAGTTCCGGGCAATCTTCAGCAATCGGCTATTGCCAAATTCAGAGACTTCAATAGTCATTATTTGCCAATCAACCAATACGAATTGCAAACAGATAAAAATTTAGTTCAAAATCCTTTTTATAAATAATTTGAAATGCGTACAAAATACTCTTTCATCGTAGCAATTTTAGCTTGTTTAATTACATTAAGCAATTTTAGCAGTTGTAAAAAACTGGTAATTGTTACCGCTACCACTGATGATGTAAACATTTATGACTATCTCGTCAAAGACCCCGGCAGCTTTTCGGAATTTACAAAACTGATAGATAAAGCCGGCTATAGCAGTTTTCTGAATGCTTATGGTTCTTATACTGTTTTTGCACCTACTAATGAAGGTGTGAAAAAATTCCTGACGGATATGAATAAGACTTCTGTTGATGCTTTTACTGTGACCGAAGCGCAGGATATTGTAAAGCTTCACCTGATACAGGATACGATAAACACGAGTTCTTTCACCGATGGTAAACTGCCAAAAATTACAATGTTAGGACAGTACCTGTTAACAGGTGTTACTACCGTTAATGGAGTTTCAAGCTATACTGTAAACAGGCAGGCGTTGATTGTTCAACCAAATGTTCACCTGGCAAATGGAAATATACATGTGCTGGATAATGTTTTAAGAGCAGCTGCCAAAACCGCTGCGCAAATGGTTGAAGGTAATCCTGATTTTTCAATCTTCACACAAGCCCTGAAAGAAACAGGTTATTTCGATTCATTAAACATTGTAAACAATCCCGATACAACACGCCGTTTCCTTACTGTAATTGCAGAAACAAACCAGGCACTTGCCGATTCAGGAATTACAAGCTATGCAGCACTAAAAGCAAAATATTCCAAAACAGGTAATCCACAAAATGCAAATGACAGTTTGCACATGTATGTTGCTTATCACATTTTTACTGAAGCAAGATATCTCGCTGATATTGTTTCGACAGTTTCTGTGCCAACACTCCAGCCACTTGAAGTAGTAACGCCAAGTCTTGATGGAGAAACAGTATTACTTAATGATATAATTTTTAATGGTGCGCATGAACCCGGAGTTCCATTGAACCGTATAAAAAGCGATGTGACTGCAAGCAATGGGGTGGTGCATGCCGCCACTGCGCATTTTGCTGTCAAGGTTAGAGTTCCGATAAGAGTTGATTTTGATATGGCTGAGCAACCGGAATTGATGAAGCTGACTAATGTTTACAGGCAGGCAACTACGGCTAATAATATTACAGGTACAGGCGGAGGAACTTTTTTTGCCAAAGGAACATTCGCTGGTATAACCAGTTTTGCCAATACTTCCACAACCAGTTATTTAAGCTATTGTTGTGTTGCACCTACAAGCACAACGCATTATGGTTGGCGGGCTGATTATATGCGGCCTGGTATGGGAAACACTTCTAGAAATCTTTGGGTTGAATTCCGTACACCTTTACTGGTAAAAGGAAGATACAAGATTTGGGTTTGCTATTATCGTGGACGGGCATCCACTAATAACCCGGCATTTCCTAATCGTGTTGATTTTGACGGGCAGCCTATGCAAAGAACATTTGATTTCTCCGAACAAAAACCTGTTGGTACGCCGGGTGAATTGGAAGCATTGGGTTATAAGCAATATACAGAGGCTCTTACTGATAATACTACGCCCGACCGCAATAACGTAGCAAGATTAGTAGGCACTGTTGATGTAGCAACTACCGACAGGCATACGATAAGAATAACGTTCCTTGCAGCTTCTTCAGGACAGGAATTGAACTATCTGGATATGATACAATTCATCCCGGTAAACGATAATCAACTGCGGCCAATTTTTGCAAGGGACGGCAGAATAATTCAATAACGGGAAAACTTTCACATACACATTGTGAAATACGATAAAGAGTAAAATGAATAGACAATAAAAGGCATTGCCTTATAAATTAAAAACGATGTATTTGAAAACGAAATTTTTATGTGTGCTCACATTTGTCCTGGTGATGATTGGGTGTAAGAAATGGGAAGAGCATACTAATATAGAAAACCAGGATTTGACAAAGACTTTGCTGGATGAAATCAGTCAGCGTTCCAATCTTAGCAAGTTTTTCGAATACCTGAAAAAAACGGGTGTTGATAAAGAATTGGCTTCTTCGAAAACCTACACAGTCTGGGCGCCGGTTAACGATGCATTGCAAACACTTGACCCTGCAATTATAGCCGATAGTGCCCGGCTAAGACAATTTGTTTCCAACCATATTTCTTATCAATCCTATTTTACACGAAATGCAGCAACACCGGTACGGGTGCCAATGTTGAATGGTAAGAGAGTAACATTTACAAGTACAAAATTTGATGATGCAACAATTACCGAAGCCGATAAATATGTAAGCAATGGGGTGTTACAGGTGATAAATAAAATAGTCACTGTTTATCCTAATGCATGGGAACTGGTGAACAACACAATAGCCACATTCCAGCAAAGTGCATTTGTAGCATCGCTTACCCGTAAAGTTTTTGATCCTACCAACGCAATCATTGACAGCATCAGTACACAAACGGGCCTGCCGATTTATCGTCCCGGTACAGACAGTGTGCTTCGTAACACATTCAATACTGACGTATATAACCTGGAGAGTGAAGAAAAACAATACACTTATTTTATTTTGAATGATGCTGCCCTTAATGCAGAAATCATTAAGATGAATACATTCTTTAAAACAAGCACCGCAGACAGCACAAAGAATCTTGCTTCGTTTGCGGTAGTAAAAGATTTGATTGTAGAGGGAGTTTATACACAGGCTCAATTGCCTGCTTTCCTTACGTCGAAGTATGGCGTTAAAATCCCTATTGATGTAAGCAAAATTGTAGAGACACGTAAGATGAGCAATGGGATTGCTTATGTAATGAGTGACATAAACTTCGACCCCAAAGAAAAAATACGTGCAGTAGTTATAGAAGGAGAAAATTACCGTGGCTTTTTTGATATAAATGGCGTTGCGGTAGTTCCCCGGCAGAACAATGTGTCTGCCATATTTATCCGCTCACGCATTACATCAACTGGCACATTGTTTACTGATATGTTTGCATATGGTCATGGTATTACTTCTTTAAATGCACAATACCGTGTACAGAACCTGCCTTCTGTTAAGTATAAGGTTTATTGGGTAGCACCAAACGATACACTCAATATAGGGGGTAACATAGCAATTGCTGCTTTTACACAGCGGTTAGCGATGGGAGCAAGAGGAACAAATTTGCTTCCAACAGTGGCGCCATTAGCTCCGTTAAATGTTATTCCCCGAAATTTCAATGAAGTGTATTTAGGCGATTATACAATGTTAAACTACGGTACGTTAAATATGTTTCTAACCAATGCTACCGCTACAACAGGAGAACCGGCAGGCAACAGGTTAAATCTCGATTACATAAAGCTTGTACCCGATTTATAAAAAACCAATTACTATTTATATCATCTTACAAATAAAACTACTTGTGAATAATATTTTAAAAAAGGGATTGCTTATATCGGTATTGTGTTTAGGGTTTGTGACCTTAAAAGCACAAAACGATTCTATCGCTTCTAAAGAAGCACAGATGGGCTTGGCAAACGCAGTAGAGATAACCGGAACGATTACCGATGCTGCTACCCGCCAGCCTTTGCGTGCTATTAGTGTTACCTATCATGATTATTCTGCTGCCATTACAGATAGTTCAGGCAATTTTACATTAAGAGTTCCCAATGCAGATGTTACCATCATTGTGCAGGGAGAAGGATTCCAGGTAAAAGAAATTGCTTTGAAAGGAAGAAAAACAGTTAACATTTCATTGTATGAAGACAACTACATTTCTTTTTACGATGCCGCAGTTCTTCCTTATGGCTCATTATCGAACAGCCGTATTCCTTATGCTGTTACCTCCATCCAATCAAAAGGTAATTGGGCCCGGACTTATGAAACACCTGATGCTTTTTTGCAGGGCAAGGTAGCTGGCTTGAATGCCATTCGCCGCTCGGGAACACCTAACAGCGGCGCCAATTTATTTCTTCGTGGCATTTCCTCTTTATATACAAGCAATCAGCCGTTAGTAATAGTTGATGATATTATATATGATATTACCGATTATGGCGGCACACTCATCTCAGGCAGTTATACAAATCCTTTGGCTTACGTTGATATCAAAGACATTGATAACATTACCGTTATTAAAGACGGTTCTTCTACTTATGGAACTAAGGGAGCAAATGGTGTTATTGTTATTACTACAACAAGGGCAAATGAACTGTCAACAAGAATTGATTTCGCAGTTTATGGAGGTGTAAACTTTTCTCCAAAAAATCTTCCTGTGTTAAATGCAGTTCAATACAGAACTTATCTTTCCGAAGTGTTACAATCTGCCGGCGCTACTGAGACGCAGATAAGAGCCTATTCCTTCATGAATGATAATCCATCCAATCCTGATTATTACCGCTATCATAATAATGTCAATTGGCAAAAGGAAGTGTTGAACAATAGCTCTTTCAAAAACTATCATCTTAAAGTAACAGGTGGCGATAACATTGCTAAATATGCATTGACATTAGGCGTTATGTCTAATTCAGGTGTACTGAAAGAAACCAAGATTAGCCGTTACAACACTCGTTTCAATGCTGACTTTAATCTTAGTAAAAAGTTGACGTCTACAGCAAACCTTAGTTTTACATATAATGATATGGCTTTAAAAGACCAGGGGCTTACTTCCAAAACAAATCCATTATATGTAGCGCTGATAAAATCTCCGCTCATTGGTGTAAACGAAGTTTCAACGTCAGGCACTGTTTCTCCTGTAATTACCGATGTTGATACATTTGGCGTTAGCAATCCTGCTGCATTAATTACTACTATGCTGGGTTATAATAAAAACTATCGCTTTGTTGGTTCTATGGGATTTAATTATACGGTTTCAAAATTATTTAAGTTAAGCACCACTGCTGCAGTAACACTTGACAAGGTTCGTGAGAACATGTTTATCCCGTCCAAAGGTGTAGTGAATGATACATTGAAAAATGGAACAATTGCCGATAGCCGCCTCGGGGCGCAAACAAAGCGAATGCTGAGCATATATAATGACACCCGGTTTTCTTATGACCAGACTTTTCGACATATTCATCATTTATCAGGCCGTGCCGGTGTGCGTTTCCTGCAATCAAATACCGAACAGGATATTGCCTTAGGTGCCAATTCTGCTACCGACCAATTGCGCAGTGTAGGAAATGGTGTTGCGGCGTTACGAAGAACAGGTGGCGATTTAGGGAAATACAGGTGGCTTAATACCTATATAGGTGCAGATTATTCCCTGCGTGAAAAATATTTTGTTTCAGTGAACGTTGCCATTGATGGTTCTTCACGTTTTGGAAAAGCTGTTCCCGGTGCATTATCAGTAAGCGGAAACAGTTTTGCTGTTCTTCCTTCTATTGCCGGCGCCTGGCTCATTTCTTCAGAGAATTTTATGGCGAAGAACAAGATGATCAGCATGCTGAAGCTTAGAGCTTCTTATGGTCTTTCAGGCA
The DNA here is from genome assembly GCA_031407835.1 of Chitinophagaceae bacterium. Taxonomy (GTDB): domain Bacteria; phylum Bacteroidota; class Bacteroidia; order Chitinophagales; family Chitinophagaceae; genus Lacibacter. The sequence continues at coordinate 11,255 of JANOIQ010000039.1, read as the reverse complement.
ACGATGATATTGGTAATTATAATGCAAAACAGTATTATGTTTCGCAAAATTTTCTTGGAACGCAAGGGTTGGTTAGAGGCAATTTTGGCAACGACCAATTGCAATGGGAAAGTGTGAAGAAGTTGAATGGAGGTTTGGATGCCGCATTTTTCAATGAACGTTTTAATTTTTCAGTTGACGTTTATCAAAACACAACAGACAAGATGCTGGTGAACGAAACCTTACCCAGCATAACAGGTACGACCTTTGCCCTGACAAATTCTGGCAACATGAAAACGACAGGCGTTGAAGCTTCTGTTACCGCACGTATTATCAATAAACCTGCTTTTAAATGGGATGCAGGCTTTAATGTAGCAAAATATAAATCAACAATAACAGTTTTACCCAACAATATATTGACGGATTATGCCGGTGGTACAATTATCAGCAGCGCAGGAAACGGTCCAAATATGTTTTATGGTTTTAGAACGAATGGAGTATTTATTTCAGATGCAGAAGCAGCCGCAGCAGGTTTAGGCATTGTGAAGGCTAATGGGAACTTTCTTGCTTTTAGAGGTGGGGATATTCATTTTCAGGATTTAAACGGTGACCATATAATTGATGACAATGACCGGCAGATTATTGGAAATCCGAATCCGGATTTCACAGGTTCCATAACAAACAGAATAGAATGGAAACGGTTTGCGCTGGACGTTTTATTTACCTTCTCAAAAGGAAACGATATTTACAACTATACCAGGAGACAGTTGGAATCGCAATCGAATTACAATAATCAAACGACTGCTGTAATAAACCGTTGGCGAAGCAATGGGCAGGTAACAAACATGCCCCGTGCATCTTTTGGCGATCCAATAGGTAACAGCCGTTTCTCTGACAGGTGGATTGAAGATGGTTCTTACTTCAGGCTGAGAACAGCTTCGCTTACTTATAACCTGCCCATCAAAGCCGGGTTCTTAAGATATTCAGTATTATATGTTACAGGAAATAATTTGCTCACATTTACCAGATACCTCGGCTTCGATCCTGAAGTGAGCGCCTTGCCGGGTGTGTTAGCCCAGGGTGTAGATATAACGCTTGAGCCGCAATTCAGATCGGTGCAGGTTGGGCTTAGATTTGGGTTATAAGTTTTAAAAAGTATAAGAAATTAAAATATGAAATCGAACTTTTTTAAATCGTGTTTTTGCTTGCTTGGAGTAGCGGGTTTATTATCGTTGTCTTCCTGCAAAAAAATATTGGATGTAGAGCCAACCAATGTGCTTACCGGTGAGCAAACCTACCGCAACGTCTTTGATGCAGACGCAGCTGTGTTAGGAGTGTACGGCAAGTTTATGCAACTTGCAAAACCTTATGTATTGCTGAACGAGTTGAGAGCCGACCTGATGTCTCCAACCATAAATGCTGACCTTTATTTGCAGCAGTTGAGCAATCATACGGTTGCTATTGACAATCCTTATGTAGATCCCACGCCGTTTTATGATGTCATCCTGAATTGCAACGATGTGATGATGAATTTTGATAAGATGCTTGCAGAGAAAAAACTTAAAACCGACGAATACAACCAGCGTTATTCCGATGTGGCTGCAATCCGCACCTGGGTTTACCTGCAATTAGGGATTCATTTCAGCAAAGATGCACAGGGTACTGTAGGCATTCCTTATGTCACCAATCCATTAGCATCTATTGCCGATGTAAAGAACGAATCCAACAACCCTTATCTTCCTTTCCGGCAGTTGTTAGCTGAACTGATTAAAACAATGGAAGCCTTGCCGACAAAGGAATTGTACACCACTAATACAACTCTGATTACTACTGTTGACCAATACAGAACCAACAAATTTTTCGTCCATAAGAAAATTTTACTTGGTGACCTGCATTTATGGAATGCAACTTATGATCCTTTATCCTATAAGAAAGCAGCTACCTATTATAGAGATGTCATTTCAACGTATGACAACGATGGTAACGGAAACACACAGAAAAATTATTACCATCTTGTTGGCAATTTCGACCCCAATGTAAGTACCAACTCACTGGCTGTTGCTTACACCCGTTTCCGGGAAAGTGATATTAATGCTTTGTACGATAGCAATACTGAGGGATGGCGTTCCATGTTCTCCCGTGGCAAGAATAGTTACGATGCGTTATTCGACTGGGAGTGGATTTGGGTGTTACCTCTCAGCAGCAACTTTGCTCCGAAAAACCCGTTTATTGAGTTGTTTTCACCAAATGGCGGACGATATGAGGTAAAACCTTCGCAGCAGGCTATTGATGCCTGGAACAGTGAAACACAGTTCAACGGATTCCCGTTTGATGCCCGTGGAAGGTTAACCTACAAATTCATTGGTGGAGAGCCGGTCATTATGAAATTCCTGTACTATTATATGGATGGCAATACATTCATTCCATCACTTAATTCAAACGGAAGAAGTGGGGAGTGGTGGTTGTACCGTGCCGCCTCCTTATGGCAGCATTTTGGCGAAGCTGCTAATCGTGATGGTTATCCGAAACTTGGCTATGCTGTAGTTAACCAGGGTATCAAGAGTGCATATTCACCAAACCCGGTTCCTGCTAATGTTACTGACATTCAAAATACCCTGAACCTTCCTTATCCTTATAATTTCGATGCCAGAAGCGGCGACAATCCACAGTTCAGGGCTGTTTATAGGGATATGAACGGATTACGGGGAAGGGCTTATTTGCCTTCACGTCTGCTTACTGCAACAAATGTTCAGGACAGCATTTCGCAATTAGAAACCCAACTGGTTGACGAAGCCGGATTGGAACTGGCTTACGAAGGGCAACGCTGGTCCGATTTATTAAGAGTAGCCATCAGAAGAAATGATCCTTCTTTTATTGCTGATAAAGTATATAATAAATTGCTGAAATCAGGTGTGTCATCAGGTTCTGCAGCACAGGCAAGAGCAAAATTAATGACAAGAGATTGGTACCTTCCTTTTAAATGGTAATAAAAACAGTTCTTTCAACAAGCAATCGTCAGAAGAAGACAGGGAATAAAGTACCTGTCTTTTTCATTTGTATCAACCATGGTTAACAGATAAAAACAAAACAATGAGAGTCTCAATCACACTAACAGTTTTTTTTGTTTCAATTATTGCAGCGGCAAATGCACAGCAAAAACAAAATGATGTAACTGCTCCATTACATGCCATGAAGCCTGACTACCCGGTACCTTATGGCGCTCCTTCAAAAGAAAATGTAAAATCAGTACTGGATAAAGTATTCAATTATCTGAATGCTGTTACACCTGCACAGATGATGAATCAGCAAACAGGTGCATTGGTGAATGATGTATCACTACTTGATACAAACACAACTGTAAAACAGGGCGATTTCAGATTAACCAGTTATGAATGGGGTGTTACATACTCAGCAATGCAGCGGGCTTATGAAACAACAGGCGATCAGCGGTATGCAGATTATGTACGAACAAGATTTGATTTCCTGGCAACATGGATACCTGCAATCAGGCAGAAGTTTGATATAGCCTATATCCGAAAAAAGAAACTGTTATCTCAGCCGATTGATCCGCATGCACTCGATGATGCAGGTGCTGTATGTGCATCCATGATCAAAGCACAACGAAGCGGCCTGAATAAAAATCTTCGTCCTGTTATTGATAATCTCATCAACTATGTTGCAAAAAAAGAATACCGCTTGAAAGATGGAACGCTTGCACGTATGCGTCCGCAGGCGAATACATTGTGGCTCGATGATTTGTACATGGGCGTTCCTGCCATGGCACAAATGGGAAAGCTTACAGGCGATGTAAAATATTTTAATGATGCAGTGAACCAGGTAAAGCTGTTTTCAAAACGCATGTTCAATAAAGAAAAAGGAGTGTACATGCATGGCTGGGTGGAAAGTATGGAAACACATCCCGAATTCAGGTGGGCAAGAGCAAACGGCTGGGCATTGCTTACAAAAGTTGAGCTGTTGGATGTATTACCTGAAAATCATCCGGGAAGAAGCTTTGTATTACAGCAATTGAAAGATCATATTAAAGGATTGGTTGCTTACCAGGATGGCACAGGTTTCTGGCACCAGCTGTTAGATAGAACTGATTCTTATCTCGAAACATCGGCCACAGCTATTTATGCTTACTGCATTGCACATGCTGCCAATAAAGGATGGATCGATCCCATGACCTATGCGCCATCAGCAATCCTTGCTTGGAATGCAGTGTCAACAAAAGTAAATGCACAGGGACAGGTAGAAGGAACATGTGTTGGAACAGGAATGGCTTTTGATCACGCATTTTATTATTACCGCCCGGTGAATGTATATGCAGCACATGGTTATGGGCCGGTAATACTTGCCGGTTCAGAAATCTATCAACTGTTGACTAATTTCAAATTTGTTATTAATGACAGTTCACTGCAACTGTTAAAACAATAAACGAACATGTTCTTTACAAGGAAAGTAATCCTGCCCGTTTATTTTGTGATGATGATGTTAGGGGCAGCAGCGCAGCAGAAAAATCAGCTTGTTTTATGGTATAACAAATCTGCTAAAGACTGGAATGAAGCATTGCCCATTGGTAACGGACGATTAGGAGCTATGATCTTTGGAAGGCCCGATGCTGAATTGATTCAACTTAATGAACAAACCTTGTGGACAGGTGGGCCGGTAAACTTAAATCCCAATCCTGAATCACCCAACTACCTACAACCGGTAAGAGATGAATTGTTTCGTGACAGTATTGGAAAAGCAGTTCGTTTGTTAAGAAAGATGCAGGGTCCTAATACAGAAATGTATCAGCCATTGGGTGATATTGTGATCAAACAAAAATATCAGGGCGAAGCAACAGAGGTGTACCGTGATTTAAATATTGGCAATGCAGTTGCCTCCACAAAATTTACTGCAAACGGAGTAGTGTATTCTAAAGAAATTTTTACTTCTTCGCCACACCAGGTCATGATCATCAAACTAAAAGCCAGCAAAGCAAAGACTTTGAATTTTTCTGTTGATGTGTTTCATGAACTGCTTTATCAGAAATCTGTTACAGCATCAAATGAATTAGTCCTTAAAGGCAAAGCAAGAATCACCAACGATGAACGGAGAAATCCCAAGCCATTCATTTATGAAGATGCAAATCATTGCGATGGTATGCGCTTTCAGTTTCGGATTAAAGCTGTAACAAAAGATGGAACAGTAAATCATACAGATACTTCATTGATGATTACGAATGCAACGGAAGTTATTTTATTTGTTTCCGCAGCAACCAGCTTTAACGGTATAGATAAATGCCCCGACAGTGATGGAAAGGATGAAGAAAAATTAGCCAGTGATTATTTACATAGTGTGTTGAAGAAAACATATCAGCAAATACTGGCAGCACATATTGCTGATTATCAAAAATATTTCAAGAGAGTATCCTTATCATTAAACAACTCAGTAGTACCTGATCTTCCAACCAATGAACGATTGGATAATTATAAAAAGGGAGATGCTGATTATGCATTGGAAGAATTATATTTTCAATTTGGGCGTTATCTATTAATCTCTTCATCAAGGCCTGGTGGTTTTCCGGCTAATCTGCAGGGTATCTGGAATAATCTCATTCGCCCATCCTGGCGCAGTAACTACACCACCAACATTAATCTGCAAATGAATTACTGGCTGGCGTTGCCAACCAATCTTAGTGAGATGAATACGAATTTGATTGAACAGATTAAACGGATGGCAAAGAACGGAACTGCCACAGCAAAAAATTATTACAACATGCGTGGCTGGGCTGTGCATCATAACAGTGATATGTGGGCGCAAACAAATCCTGTGGGTGAAGGCAATGGTGATCCCAAATGGGCCAACTGGAGTTTAGGAAGTCCGTGGTTGAGCCAGCATTTGTATGAGCACTATCGTTTTACTGCAGATAAAAAATATTTGAAAGAAACAGCTTATCCTTTAATGAAAAGTGCAGCAGAATTTTGTTTGGATTGGCTGGTTGAAAAAAACGGCGTACTTGTAACTGTTCCATCAACATCTCCTGAAAATGTGTATCTGCATCCTAACGGTTTTAAAGGAACAGTAACGATTGCCTCAGCAATGGATATGGAAATCATCTGGGATCTGTTTACGAATTTGATTGAAGCATCGGAGATATTGGGTATTGATAAAGAGTTTGCTGAGTTGTTAAAACAAAAGAGAGCCAAACTCAATCCTTTGAAAATTGGTAAAAAAGGAAATTTAGTAGAATGGTTTGATGATTGGGAGGATGAAGATCCTGTTCATCGTCATGTTTCGCATGCATTTGCATTACATCCCGGCCGGCAGATATCACCATTGATTGATACAAACTATGCAAACGCTTTGCGTAAAACCTTAGAGATTCGTGGTGATGGAGGAACCGGATGGAGCAAAGCATGGAAGATTAATTTCTGGGCAAGATTAATGGATGGCGATCATGCATATAAAATGTACCAGGAATTATTGAAGACCTCTACCATGAATAATTTATTTGATACACATCCGCCATTTCAGATAGATGGGAACTTTGGTGCAACAGCAGGAATTGCTGAGATGTTGGTACAAAGTCATTTAACAGAAATACAACTGTTACCTGCATTACCTGCCGCATGGAACGAAGGTCATGTAAAAGGATTGATTGCCAGGGGAAATTTTGAAATTGAAATGTGGTGGAAGAATAACAAACTGGTGAAAGCTGCCATCCTTTCAAAGAAGGGTGGGGTTTGTAAGTTAAGAACAGATAAAAACATTGTTGTAAAGAATGTAAAACAAGCCAATGCAAAAGCAACCAGTAAACAAAATTATATTACATCGTTCAATACTGTTGCAGGAGCTGTATATGAAATCAATATCAAATGATGAATAAAAAAATGATTGTAATACCATTTTTAATGGCATGCTTTTTTTCATTGGGGCAATCCACATCGTTCAAATTCGATTTTGGCTCCGGAAAAGCAGCAACAGGTTATACACAGGTAACGCCTGAATCAAAGTTCAGTTATGAAAAAGGGTTTGGTTTTGATCAGGGTTCTGTTGTTGAATCGGTTGATAGGGGAGGTAATGCATTAACAGGCGACTATATCACTTCTTCAAAACCATTTTATTTCTCTGTGAAATTGCCGGAAGGTAATTATGATATAAAATTGATCCTTGGTGATACAAAAGGAACTTCAGCAACAACAGTGCGTACAGAATGCAGAAGACTGATGCTGGAAAATATCAGAACAACGAAAGGAAAATTAACTGCACAAACATTTACTGTTCATGTAAAGGATAGTTTAGTAAGAGATGCCAATGGAACTGTAATCAGTAAAGTAAAATTAAAAGAAAGGGAAATTAGCTACCTGCATTGGGATAATTTATTAACCATTGAATTCAATGATTCATTACCCAAGGTTTGTGCTGTTGAAATAACTCCCAATAAGAAAGCAACAACTATTTTTTTAGCAGGGAACTCAACTGTGGTAGATCAGGACAGGGAACCCTGGGCTTCCTGGGGGCAAATGATCCCTTCTTTTTTGGTACCTTCAAAAGTAGTAGTGGCAAATTATGCAGAGAGTGGAGAAGCATTGAATTCATTTGTGAGTGCCAAACGATTGGAAAAAATCCTGAACCTGATGAAAGGAGGAGATTATTTATTCATTGAGTTTGGGCATAATGATCAAAAACAAAAAGGTGATGGAATTGGTGCGTTTACTTCTTACAAAAAAAGTTTACAGTTCTTCATCAGCGAAGTGCGAAAGAAAGGCGGAATTCCAATCCTTGTAACTTCTACGCACCGTCGCAATTTTGATTCTGCCGGTCACATTGTGAATACACTTGGCGATTACCCTGCAGCAGTGCGGCAAACGGCGAAAGAAGAAAACGTTGCCTTGATTGATTTAAATGAAATGAGTAAAACATTATATGAAGCATGGGGCGAAAAAAATTCGATCAAAGCATTTGTGCATTATCCAGCCAATACCTTCCCCAATCAAAAAGATGCATTGAAAGATAATACACATTTTAATGCTTACGGTGCTTATGAACTGGCATCATGCATTGTAAGCAGTATCAAACAACAACATCTTCCTTTAGCAAAATATATACGTAAAGATTTTATGATGTTTGATCCTGCAAAGCCAATGGCCTTTGAAAAATTTTACTGGCCGCAGAGTGCTTTTGTAAGTTCAGGTAAGCCGGATGGGAATTAACAACCTGTGGTTTTGCGTTTATTGATTGATGAGTTATTCCATTTACAGTTGGCAGAAATTTGCACTTGTAATTAAATCTGTTATAAAGATGAAACGTTCAAGTTTGGTTCTATTGCTGAGTATCAGCTTTTATGTTGCATCAGCACAGCAAAATGAAAAACTTTGGTACAGGCAACCTGCTAAAGTATGGACGGAGGCATTGCCTGTTGGCAATGGCTGCCTGGGTGCAATGGTCTTTGGCCGGGTGAAAGAAGAGCTGATACAATTAAATGAAAGTACACTTTGGTCGGGCGGGCCGGTGCCTGCCAGTATTAATCCGGAAGCTTCGAAATACCTGCCGCAGATAAGAAAGGTATTGCTGGAAGATGAAGATTATGACAAGGCAGTACCACTTGCAAAAAAAATGCAGGGCTTGTATACAGAGTCGTATATGCCCTTAGGTGATTTGATTATTAAACAAACATTTAAGGATACAGCCGCATCCTCTTATTACCGTGATCTTAATTTGAAAAATGCAGTAAGCACCACAAGCTTTACAATAGATGGCACTGAATATACACGCCAGGTTTTTTCTTCTGCTTCCGATCAGGTAATTATTATTCGCATCAGCAGTAATAAACTAAAGCAATTGAATTTCACGCTCAGTACAAAAAGTATTTTAGAATACCGGCATGAAATAAATGGCAGCAACGAACTCATCATGAAAGGAAAAGCTCCTGCTCATGCAGATCCAAGCTATTACAATAAAAAAAACAGGATACCTGTTATTAACCAAGATACCACAGGTATGAACTGCAGCGGTATGCGTTATGAATTGATTGTGAAAGCTGTTAATAAAGATGGAACAGTAACTGCAGATACTTCAGGACTTCATGTGAACAATGCAACGGAAGTAATCATCTTTTTATCTGCCGCAACAAGTTTTAATGGCTTTGATAAATGCCCGGATAAAGAAGGGAAAGATGAAGATAAAATTGCAAGAGAACATTTGAATAAAGCAATGAAGAAATCATACGCTGCATTATTCAACAGTCATGTTGCTGATTACACAAAATTTTATAACCGTGTTGCATTTACAATTAAAGACAGCACAGGTAAGAAAAAAAATATACCAAGCGATGAGCGTTTGCTTGCTTACTCTAAAGGAGCATACGATCCGGGAATAGAAATATTGTATTTTAACTATGGAAGATATTTACTCATTTCCAGTTCAAGACCGGGAGGTACACCCGCCAACCTGCAGGGAATATGGAATAAAGAACTGCGGGCACCCTGGAGCAGCAACTACACCATTAACATTAATACGCAAATGAATTACTGGCCGGCAGAAGTAACCAATCTTTCTGAAATTCATTTACCGCTTTTTGATTTGATAAAAAATATTTCTGTTACCGGTGTTCGAACAGCCAGAGAATTTTATAATGCCAATGGCTGGGTGGCACATCACAATTCAGATATATGGGCAGTAAGTAATCCTGTTGGTGATAAAGGTGATGGCGATCCTAAATGGGCGAACTGGCCGCAGGGAGGTAACTGGTTGTGTCAGCATTTGTGGGAGCATTACAGTTTTACGAAAGACAAAACATTTTTAAAGGAAACAGCTTATCCTTTAATGAAAGGGGCCGCACAGTTTTGTATTGATTTTCTTGTAGAAGATAAAGATGGATATCTTGTAATGGTTCCATCTACCTCACCGGAAAATGATTTTAAGTATGGTGATAATAAACGTTCAGGAATTTCTGTGGCCACCACAATGGATATGTCAATCATCTGGGATTTGTTTACCAATCTCATCGAAGCATCGAACGAATTAGGTATTGAAAAAGAATTCAGGGATATGCTCATTGAAAAAAAAGCAAAACTGTATCCACTTCACATTGGCAAAAAAGGGAACCTGCAGGAGTGGAATAAAGATTGGGGAGATGTGGATCCTTATCACCGCCATGTATCTCATTTGTTTGGATTACATCCGGGTAGGCAGATTGCTCCTGTTTCAACACCTGCGTTTGCAGCCGCTGCAAGAAAAACATTAGAAATACGTGGCGATGATGGAACAGGGTGGAGCAAAGCATGGAAAATAAATTTCTGGGCAAGGTTGCTGGATGGTAATCATGCACATATTTTATTAAAGGAGTTATTAAAGTATACCGATGAATCGGGTACAAATTATTCAAAAGGTGGCGGAACCTATCCGAATTTCTTTGATGCGCATCCTCCTTTCCAGATTGATGGTAACTTTGGCGGCACCGCAGGTATGGCTGAAATGTTATTACAAAGTCATTTGGGAGAAATTCATTTATTAGCGGCTCTGCCTGATGTGTGGAGCGAAGGACAAGTGAAAGGTTTGAAAGCAAGAGGAAATTATACTGTATCAATGAATTGGAAAAACCATCAACTCAAAAATGCAGTGATTATTTCAAATGCTGGTGGTGTTTGCAAAATAAGAGCGAACAATCCTGTATTTATAAAAGAACTGAATGTAAAATCAATAAAAGAAAAAAATGGGTATGTGCTTTCTTTTAACAGTGAGAAAGGAAAAGCGTATCATCTTTTAACACTTTAACAGAAACTGATTAGTAAAAGCATGCATCATAAAACATCAAGAAGATCTTTTTTACAATTGTCGGCATTGGCTGGCGCTGCGTCTGCATTACCAGTTGATGGATTGTTCGCTGCTGCTAAAGATGAGATAAATGATCAGTCAAAAAGTCTGGTATTTTTATTCCAGGGCGATTCCATTACCGATGGTAACCGTGGCCGCAACAAAGATCCCAATCATATTATGGGGCATGGGTATGCTTTTTCCGTTGCCAGCAGGGTAGGCGCTGATTTTGCTGAATCAAATCATGTATTTTATAATCGTGGCATCAGCGGTAACCGTGTACCTGATTTAAAGAAGCGGTGGCAGACAGATACATTGGATCTTAAGCCTGATGTGTTAAGCATTTTAATTGGTATTAATGATACATCGGTACTAATCAATAAATCATTGATAGAAGAAGATGCAGACATTGATTTGTTTGAAACCACTTACCGTGACATCTTAACACAGAGCAAACAACAAAACCCCGATAC
>JANOIQ010000655.1:0-9116 GCA_031407835.1 Chitinophagaceae bacterium | reverse complement strand
TTCCATAAACAAAGTTTTAGTTGAGTTTTAGTTGATTGTTACTGATAATGCCAATTACTCTTCCTCTCAATTCTTTACCAACAAAGGCAGAGTTTCTTGATTTGGAACGTATGGCTTCGGTTGTAAAAATATATGTCGCCTGCGGATCAAAGATTGTTACATTGGCCATTGATCCTTCTTTAATTGTTGGTATATCCAATCCTAAAATTTTTCTTGGATTGATGCTGATCAGTTCTACCCATCTTTCAGTTGTTAACTGATTGCCGAAAATGGCACCCATTACACCATAGCATGTTTCCAATCCAATCATACCGGGTTTGGCATATTCAAATTCACAGATTTTACTGTCGTATTCATGCGGTTCATGATGAGTTGTAATACAATCAACCGAACCATTCAGCACCGCTTCCTTCAAGGCTTCTCTTTCTGTTGCTGTTCTTAATGGCGGGTATAGTTTCAGGTTAGTATCGTACGACTGTAAATCTTCATCACAGAAATATAAATGAGCCGGGGTAACAGAACAAGTGACGGCTGTTCCTATTTGTTTGGCCCGGTTAATATATTCAATGCTTTTCGGTGAAGTGATGCCGGTTAAATGAAGTTTTGATTCTGCATATCTTGTAAGCTTAATGTCTCTTGCCACCTGAATTTCTTCTGAAAGGATTGGTTTGCCCGGTAAGCCCAATCTAGTACTGATAATGCCTTCGTTCATTAAACCATACGTGCCGATTGTTTTATCATCGGGTATCTGAATGATGGTTCCTTTAAATGCCTTTACATATTGAAGAGCTTTTAATAAAAGCCCTGCAGATTGCACAGGGTTAATACCGTCAGTAAAAGCAATGGCGCCTGCTGATTGCATATCATACATCTCTGCCAGTTCTTTTCCTTCTGTTTGCTTGGTTACCGAACCGGAAGGGTGAATACTTACAGCGGCATTTCTTGATTTCTGTACAATGTATTCCACCTGCGATTTACCTGATACAACAGGTTGTGTATTGGGCAGCACCATCACTTCTGTGAATCCACCGGCAGCAGCTGCTTCAATTCCTGTTTCTAATGTTTCTTTATATTCAAAACCAGGATCGCAGAAATGGGTAAACAAATCAAACCAACCAGGTGAAAGATGCATATTTGGCTGATCAATGATCTTGTCTGCTGAAGCTGAAACAGATTGACCAATTTGTTTAATCTGTCCTTTTTCAATCAAAACGTCCTGCGTGGTTGCATGAAATGGAGAAGCCGGATCAATAATGTGTGCCTGCCTGATGAGAATAGTCATGTAACGGGTTCATATTAATGCGGCGCTAAGATCGTTTTTTTTGATTGATTTTGTATCAAATGCATTTAAATCTTACTTTTGCCACCCGCTGAAATTCAATGTTGAATGACAGTTTTTCCTTAGTTCGGGACGTAGCGCAGCCCGGTAGCGCACTAGCATGGGGTGCTAGGGGTCGCAAGTTCGAATCTTGTCGTCCCGACATTAAAAGACTCTTGATTTTTCAAGGGTCTTTTTTATAACGGGTGTTCCTGAACTGATATCTCGTGAATTCAGCTTTCCCGACTTAAGAAAGTTTCAGATTTAGATAGCTGCAAATTTCAACAGTTAATTAAACTAACACTCATTGCTTCTTCATGTCTTAATTTCGCTTTACGAAAAGAGTTTTAATACATATAATTATTTGAGATGAAGGAGAAGTTGCAGCAACTGAAAGCAGAATTAGAAGGGGATTTGTTTCTTGATAATACGATCAGAACTTTATATGCTACTGATGCATCGGCTTACCGGGAAATGCCGCTGGCTGTTGCCATTCCCAAAACAAACGAAGACATCAAAAAACTGATTGCTTTCGCTGCTGCTGAACAAACATCGATTATTCCACGAACAGCGGGTACCTCACTGGCAGGACAGGTAGTCGGCAATGGAATTATTGTAGATGTATCCAAAAATTTCAACCAGATACTTGAACTGAATACAGATGAGCATTGGGTTCGTGTTGAACCGGGTGTTATACGTGATGAATTAAATATGTTCCTGAAGCCCCATGGTTTGTTCTTTGGACCGGAAACCTCAACAGCCAACCGTGCCATGATTGGTGGAATGGTGGGTAATAATTCATGCGGCTCTAATTCTGTTGTGTACAGAAGTACAAGAGAGCATCTGCTGGAAGTAAAAGCTTTTTTGAGTGACGGCTCTGAAACTGTTTTTAAAACTTTGTCGATTGATGAGTTTCATCAAAAATGTGAGCAGAAAAACCTGGAAGGAAAGATTTATCAAAACCTCCGCCGGTTATTAAGTAATTACGAAAACCAGGAAGAAATCAGGAAAGAGTTTCCCAAAAAATCGGTTGAACGACGCAATACAGGTTATGCCATTGATCTGCTGGTTGAAACAGCACCGTTCACAGCAGGTGGGGAAGATTTTAATTTCTGTCAGCTTATTGCGGGTTCAGAAGGAACACTTGCTTTTCTTACAGAAATTAAATTAAATGTTGTTCCATTACCACCAAAAGAAATTGGATTGTTATGCGTGCATTTCAATTCAATTGATGAATCATTAAGAGCCAACCTGATTGGCTTAAAATACAGACCAAGTGCAAGTGAGTTGATTGATCATTATATTTTAGAATGTACCAAGGGAAATATTGAGCAGAGCAAGAATCGCTTCTTTGTGCAGGGCGATCCGGGTGCTATTCTTGTTATTGAATTTGCAAAAGAAACCAGAGAAGAAATTCTGGAAATCACCCAACAGGTGGAAGCAGATATGCGGGCTGCAGGTTTAGGTTATCATTTTCCTGTTTTATTTGGAGCTGATACAAAAAAGATCTGGACATTGCGTAAAGCAGGATTGGGTTTGCTGGCCAATCTTCCGGGTGATGAGAAAGCTGTACCGGTGATAGAAGATACAGCAGTTGATGTACATGATCTGCCTGCTTATATCCGTGACTTTAATGAAATACTGAAGAAGCATGATTTGTATTCTGTTCACTATGCGCATGCAGGATCAGGTGAAATTCATTTACGACCGATCATTAACTTAAAAACAAAAGAAGGAAATCAACTTTTCCGAACCATTGCTGAAGAAGTGGCAACACTTGTAAAGAAGTACAATGGTTCATTGAGTGGTGAACATGGTGATGGACGTTTGCGTGGTGAATTCATCAAACAAATGGTGGGAGATAAGAACTATGATTTACTGAAGCAGGTAAAATACAGCTGGGATCCGAATAATATTTTCAATCCCAATAAGATTGTTGATACACCTTCCATGAATACGATGCTGCGTTATGAGCCCGGACAATTTACGCCGGAGTTCAAAACCATTTTCCGTTTTCATCAGCAGGACATTTTGCAGCATGCAGAACAATGCAATGGATCGGGTGATTGCAGGAAAACACATTTGAGTGGTGGAACCATGTGCCCTTCTTTCATGGCAACACGTAATGAAAAAGATACCACAAGAGCAAGAGCAAATATTCTGCGTGAATTCTTAACTCATTCCAACAAACTGAATCGTTACGATCATAAAGAAATTTATGATGTTATGAGTTTGTGTTTGAGTTGTAAGGCATGTAAAAGTGAGTGTCCGTCGAATGTTGATATGGCGAAACTGAAAGCTGAGTTTCTGCAGCATTATTATGATGCAAACGGGGTTCCCTTCCGTTCAAGGATGATTGCAAATTTCACCGCCAGTGCAAAGCTGGGTTCAGTTGCACCATCTTTGTATAATTTTTTAATGACCAATTCTTTTACCAGCGGATTGATTAAGCGAACTGTCGGATTCGCAGTGAAGCGTTCAATGCCTACGTTAAGTAAAGTAACATTGAAAGACTGGTTTGCAAAACGACCTGTCTCCAACAGGCAACAGGTAATTGGCAAGGGGAAAGTATATTTATTCTGCGATGAGTTTACGAATTACAACGATGCACATATTGGTATCACAGCTGTTCAGTTATTGGAGAAATTAGGTTATCAAGTGGTGATTCCCAAACATGAAGAAAGCGGTAGAACCTGGTTATCGAAAGGGTTGGTAAGGAAAGCAAAAGTGATTGCCAATAAAAATATTGAATTGCTCAAGGATTTGGTTTCGGATAAAACACCATTGCTTGGTATTGAACCATCAGCCATCTTAACCTTTAGGGATGAATATCCTGATCTGGCAACAGATGAAAATCTTGCTGCTGCCAAATCACTTGCAAAAAATACGCTGTTTATTGATGAGTTTCTTGTGAGAGAAATAGAGAAAGGAAATATCAGCAAAGAGTTGTTTACAAAAGAATCAAAATTAATACAGCTGCATGGTCATTGCCAGCAGAAAGCAGTTGGTTCCCTTACCGATTCAGTTAAATTATTATCATTTCCTGAAAATTATAAAGTTGAGGCTATCCCTTCCGGCTGTTGTGGTATGGCAGGTTCTTTTGGATATGAGAAGGAGCATTATGATGTGTCGATGCAGATAGGAGAGCTGGTGTTATTTCCAACAGTTCGTAAACAGGAATCTGACACAATCATTGCTGCACCTGGTACCAGTTGCCGTCACCAAATTAAAGATGGAACGAAGAAAAAAGCCTTGCATTCGGTTGAAGTATTGTACAATGCATTGTTGTCATGATTTTTACTCTATAAAAACGATATGCTGAAAAATTATTTACCTTTTTTATTGCTGATTGTTTTAGTAAACATAACTGCCTGTACTGTGAGTAAAGATCCACAGCGGACAAGAATAAAACAATTACAAAAAGGCCGGGTAAGAGATGATACAAGTTATGTTTATCACCTGCCTTATGCAAATAAAACAAGTCACAAATTGGTACAGGGGTATTTCAGCAGTTTTTCGCATAAGAACCGTGCAGCTTTGGATTTTAAAATGAAACGGGGCACAACAATTTTTGCTGCAAGGGAAGGAGTGGTGGTTAGAGTAAAAGAAGATGGAGACAGAGGTGGCTGGAAAAGGGAATACCGTCCTTACGGAAATGTAATTATTATTCAGCACAGTGATGGATCAAGAGCCGGGTACTGGCATCTGCAATTGAATGGTGCCCTGATAAATGCAGGTGATTCTGTAAAACAGGGTCAGGCAATTGGCTATAGTGGAAAAACAGGCTACACTCTTTTTCCGCATCTGCATTTCATCGTCTGGCGTTCGGGTAATGGAAGCTGGCAACAGGTGGCAACAAGATTTCAAACAGCAAGAGGAATAAAATTTCTTCGCCCCATGCGTAGATATAAAAGAGTTGATTAATCAGCAGAACTATTTCCATTAATTTCGTTTTATGACTCCAGAACGACGTGAACGATTACTATCAGTCCTCCGCAAACGACAACCCGATTTAACTGTTGTACTTGAGAATGTATTTGACCCGCATAATATTTCAGCAGTAATGCGTACCTGTGATGCAGTTGGTATCCAGGAACTGTATGTACTCACCAATAAAATTCCAAAGCATAAAAAATGGGGTGCAAGAAGTTCTTCCAGTGCGGCCAAATGGTTAACGGTTCATCAATATGAAGTTGCAGAGCAATGCTTTGCTGACATCAGGAAAAAATATGAAAAAATTTATACCACTCATCTCAGCAGTGATGCAGTGAGTTTGTATGAAATAAATTTTACCGGAAGTGTGGCATTAGTGTTTGGCAATGAACATAATGGGGTAAGTGAAGAAATTCGGGCTATGGCTGATGGTAATTTTCTAATTCCTCAGATGGGCATTATTCAATCATTGAATATTTCTGTTGCCTGTGCCGTGAGTATTTATGAAGCAATGCGGCAAAAAACAAATGCCGGGCATTACAAACAGCAGCGGCTTGATGATGGCACATTCACTACATTATTGGATGAGTGGGGATTTCGGGCTGATGATCTGGATGCAATACAGGAAGAAGTACAGTAATTTTATAACCATGAAACGAACCCTTTTTTTTATACTGATTATTTTTTCATTCAGTTTACTGAATGCACAATCCATCAAGCGATGGAAGATGGACGATTTGCTGTACTATGCAGACCAAAGCGATTCAGTACTGGTGATCAATTTCTGGGCAACATTCTGTGGCCCATGTATTGCAGAAATACCTTTCTTTCATTCTGTTACCGGTCAATACAAAAAACAACACGTAAAGCTGTTATTGGTAAGTTTAGATTTCAAAGAAAACTATCCTCAAAAAATCCGTGAGTTTGCAAAGAAGAGAAAGTATACAGCTGAAATTGTTTGGCTCGATGAAGAAAAGCCGGATGAGTTTTGTCCGAGAATTGACATCAGCTGGACTGGGTCAATGCCTGCCACATTGTTCATCAATAAAAAAACAGGTTACCGAAAGTTTGTAGAAGCCGAAATGAAACCGAAAGATCTGGAGAAAGAAATCAGGCTGATGCTTGGCTTAAAATAATTAACATGCAGCGAATAAAAAACCTGCTTTTTGCAAAGCAGGTTTTTTAATTCAATTATTTTATCGTTACGATTTCCGTTTAATGCCGCATCCCATTGCTTTTGATTTTGTCATACTCACTGTTTTTCCAGTCACCAATTCATCAACCGCCACTTTTAAATGATCTCTTGTACTTTCGGAAGGTGTCTTGGGATTATCAGTAATTGCTCCATGATACACCAGTTTCATGTCTTTATCAAACAGGTAACATTCAGGAGTTACTTTCGCACCAAATGCATCAGCCATAGCAGAATTGTCATCCATTACATAAGGCCATTTGTATTGCTGCTCTTTGGCATAGTTTTTCATCCGTTCTTTTGAATCGTCACCGCTTCTCTGTGTTTCATTGGAATTGAGAACGATCACTCCGATGTCTTTTGATAAAGCATAACTGTAGCCATCAGTGGCCACCTGTTGATTTTTAATTACCCAGGGGCAGGTGTTACAGCTGAATATCACCAGCAAGCCGTTTTTCTTTTTTACATCGTTGAATGAAAACTCTTTACCTGAAACATCCTTCATTTTTACCAAAGGTGAAGGAAGACTGCTTCCAATGCTTAATTCATCAGGTAAGAAACGAAAGGCCATCAATGTAAGGATGGCAGCAAATGAAAGAATTATTTTTTTCATGTTAAAAGTGTTTCGTTAAAGTTACAACACTTCTTGTTTTTGTGCCGTACCGTTCATCTCTTGCTGAAGCCTTTTATCTGAATGTTTTTTGAGTACTTTAATGCTTACGTTCAGCTCAAAACCTATCAGTAATACAAGTGAAATGAAGTTGATAAAGATCATGAGGATTAAGATCGTTCCTATGGATCCGTAAATGCTGTACGAAGCAAAATTGTTTATCCAGAAGGAGAATAAAAAGGTAAAAGCAATAATGAGGAAACTGGCTACGATTGAGCCGGGTGATATGAGTTTCCATTTCTTTTCAACAGATGGTGCATGGCGGTAAATAAAAGCAATGGAATAAAAGAATAACCCAATAATGATTACCCATCGCAGAATAATGATGAGCCATTTCACAAATTCATTGTCAATATTCAGCTGGCGCAGTAACCAGTTGAATATAGCTCCCTGTGTAATCAGTAAAATCATACTGGCAATAAACAGCAGCATGATGATGAATGTTAACTTGATAGCCTTCCAGCGGTAAGAAAAGAAAGTCCTGTTTTCTTTTTCATGGATCGACCGGTTGAAACTGTGAATAATTCCCAGTACTGCGTTGGAAGCAAAATAAATAGAAGTTACAAAACCAATTGACAGCAAACTGTTCTTGGGGCGTTTAAAAAAATCATCCAGAAAACTTTCTACAATATTTCTTGTGGCAACGTTGGGAGTAAGATCACGAACAAACGAATTCACTTCATTATAAAACTGGTCTGCAATTGGAAACAACGGAACTAACGAAAACAAAAAAATACAGGCAGGTGGGAGAGCCATAATAAAATTAAAAGAAATGGATGCAGCCCTGTCTGTGAACCCTACTTTTTTTACCTGGGCAAAAAAGAATTCAACAACATCATACAAAGCGATGCCTTCAAAACCCGGAGGACGCCAGCGTTTACTGAACCTGATCAGTGAACGGATAATGGGCAAATGATATATAAAACGTGCAACGGTCATCCTTACTCAAAGTAAATATTTTTTAACAACTTACTGAATCTTTAAACTATCCAGCCATTGCTGATATGCTTTTGCATTCTGCAAATGTTCTGCATCAGTTGCTGCAAACGCATGATAACCGTTGCCATTTGGTTTGGCACAGAAGAAAAGAAAATCGGTTTGTTTTGGATTGAGCACTGCATCAATTGTTGTTTCAGAAGGAGTGCAGATGGGACCAGGCGGAACACCTTTGTTTTTGTATGTATTATAAGGTGATGATGCAGTTGAATTGATGTGACCGAACAAAATACGTTTAAGTGAAAAATCACCAACAGCAAATTTTACTGTTGGGTCGGCTCCCAAATACATGCCTTTGTTAAGCCGGTTAATATACACACTGGCAATGATTGATTTCTCATCAGTACGCAGCGTTTCTTCTTCTACAATTGATGCAAGTGAATGCACCTGTTCGGCTGTTAAGCCAAGTGCTTTTGCTTTTTGTTTACGTTCTGCTGTCCAGAATTTATTCCGCTGTTCATTCAGCTTGCTGACGATTTTTTGCGGGCTTGTATTCCACAGTAATGAATAGGTATTGGGGAATACTGCAGTCATGATTGTATTGGTATCAAGTGCGAATTTCTTCAGTGAGTCATTGTTGCTGAGATAATTCAAAACAGTTGCAGAGTCTGATTCAAACTTTCTGCCGATTAATGCAGCCAGATCTTTTTTTGTACGGAGTTTGGTGATAATGAGATTTACAGGAGTTTGAGAACCATTTCGTAGTTTTCTGATGAGGGTAAACAAACTGCTGCCGTTTGCAATTTCATACTTTCCGGGACGCAGGCGTTGCCATACTTTCAGTTTGCCTGCTGCTAATTCAAATAAACCAAGACTCTTGATAAACCCGGAATCTTTTAATGTTGTAAGAACAGCTTCTTTACTTGCCACACCTGTATGGATATATAAATATTTTTTCGGTTCATTGAAATTAGTTGCTGAACCAAAAAATTTCCAGACCATTACCAAAACAATCACAAGCAGAAAAGTAAATAAAAAAGTCAGAATTTTTTTCATGTGTTCATTTT
>JANOIQ010000653.1:0-11963 GCA_031407835.1 Chitinophagaceae bacterium | reverse complement strand
GGTTTTTTTCAGAAAAGAACAATTGGAGAAGGAGCATTTTGTAATCAGGTTTTAAAATTGACTATGAAACTTCCGCTTGTATTAGTTGATTCGTTGAGTGGCATCAAAGGCTTCAGCAAAGAAGCGTTTGAGCAGGTTCATGCAAGTGGTGAACAGGTAACTTCAATAAGGTATAATCCATTAAAGATTCACTTCCCGACTCCGCTCGAAGTAAATCAGCAACCCCTTCGACTCCGCTCAGGGGCTGCAGTTCCCTGGTCTTCCAATGCTTTTTATCTCGGCGAACGCCCTTCTTTTACACTTGATCCGTTATTTCATGCAGGTACTTATTATGTACAGGAAGCAAGCAGTATGTTCCTGGAACAGGCTATGAAACAATCGGTTGA
This sequence comes from Chitinophagaceae bacterium, assembly GCA_031407835.1. Lineage (GTDB taxonomy): Bacteria > Bacteroidota > Bacteroidia > Chitinophagales > Chitinophagaceae > Lacibacter. The sequence goes on along the minus strand of JANOIQ010000653.1, from coordinate 11,577 downwards.
TCTTTCGCAACCATTACTGGTACTTGATCTTTGTGCAGCACCAGGTGGCAAATCAACCTTGTTGCAATCCATCATCAGTAAAGAAAGTTTACTGGTAAGTAATGAAGTGATTCATGCAAGAGTAAATATTCTCAAAGAAAATTTAATTAAGTGGGGCAGCAGTAATGTGATTGTAACCAATAATGATCCGAAAGATTTCTCCAGACTAAAAGGTTTGTTTGATGTAATTGTAATTGATGCCCCATGCAGCGGCAGTGGTTTGTTTCGCCGTGATCCGGAGGCCATCAATGAATGGAGCGAAGATAATGTGAAGCTTTGCAGTCAACGGCAGCAAAGGATCATTGCAGATATATGGAATTGTTTGAAAGAAGATGGAGTATTGATCTATTCCACCTGTTCTTATTCATCGGCAGAAGATGAAGAAATACTGGATTGGGTAAGCAAAGAATTTAAAGTTGAAAGTATAAGGTTGAATGTTGATGAAAGTTGGCATATTGATGAAACGCAATCAGCAGAGGCAGCTTACGGTTATCGTTTCTGGCCATTTAAAGTAAAAGGCGAAGGTTTTTTTATTGCTGCATTCAGAAAGAAAAAAGATACTGATACTGTAAGAATAAAAATAAAGTCAACACAAACGCCATCTATAAAAGAGATCGCCATTGCATCCAATTGGCTGCAGGCAAAAGAGGACTTATCATTCATCTTACAGGGACAAAACATAGCTGTGATTCCATCACAATGGAATGACACGATTCAATATCTCATGCAGGAGTTGATAGTGCGATATGCAGGAGTGGAGTTAGGCACTATTGCCAAAAACGATTTGATACCTGAGCATGCGTTGGCTTTATCAACTGTAATCAACTCTTCTGTTTTTTCTGTTGAACTTGATTTGGAACAGTCGTTGAATTATCTGCGTAAGAATGAAATAACTGTCAACAGTAATCACAAAGGCTGGGCTTTAGCTAAGTATCTGGGCTTTCATCTTGGGTGGATGAAGCTGCTGGGCAATCGTATCAATAATTATTATCCGAAAGAGTACAGAGTTTTAATGCAAGCCGGCAGCAGATAGTTGGTAGCCTGTACTAATGACTATCGGCTAACGACTTTTTTATTTTCTTCCAAAGTCAGCAGGGTTTTCGCCCCATGCTTTTGTTTCCCACTTCAGTATTTTGTTTTTGTATTTATTTTCCTGCAGCCAGATTTCTGCACGGCGAATGAGTTCGAAAATATGTTTGGTCTTCGGAGATTCTTCCAGATTTGTTTTGCATTTTTTTGCTTTCACCCAGCCAATGGCATTGCGGCTGTCGCTGTAAATGGGCATCGTATCCATTGCATGTTTTTTGCAATAGCCCAATGCATGTACAATGGCTAAGAACTCGCCAATATTGTTGGTGCCATGGGCCAATGGCCCCATATGAAAAATGCGTGCATTTGTTTTGTACAGAATGCCCTGGTATTCCATGTCTTTCTGCACACTGTTCCAGGCTGCATCAACAATAATGCTATCGTGAATGGGTGTACCAACAGCAGAATGATCTCTTACAGCAATCTCTTTGTCTTTTTTGTAAATGTGTTTGGCAAAATGTTCTTTATAGGCAAGATCTGCTTCCATCATGGAAGTAAATGACTTGTAAGCTGCACCGGCAAAGCCTTCTACCTGCTGTTTACAAGCGTCCCAGCTAGTATAAATACCGGGTTCTTTCCCTTTCCACACAACGTAGTATTTAGGTTTTACCTTACTCATGAGGCTGCAATGTTAGTAAAAGAATCGTTAAGCCCCGACGAAACAAAGTTTGACGGGCCTTAACCCTGACAAGAATTGGCCATAACGCCAATTCTTCGTCAATGTCCAGTAAAATTTTTTTAATTGCAAAATTTGGGTTAAGGTTTTCTTTGGTACGATTCTTTCTGATAATTATGCATCTTTGCGCAGTAAATTACATTCGTCATGAAGAGAGCCTTTTATTCAGTTATTGCTTTATTTACCTGTTTCAGTGCCTTTGCTCAAACAACGCCCTTGCTTGTGCAGCTGGATAATACTACACCCTACCTCACACACACCGTTGGAGCCAAAGAAAATTATTACAGCATCGGTCGTATCTATAATATAAGTCCCAGAGTTTATGCGCCTTATAATGGATTGGAATTAGCAACACCCATGGGTATCGGGCAACGGATAAAAATACCATTGAATGAAGTGAATTTCTGGCAGACAGGTACAAGAAAAGAAAATGAAACCATTGTTCCTGTTTATCATGTGGTGAAACAGGGAGAGTCTCTTGCAAAGATCAGCCAGTTGTTCAAAACAGATAATGCTTCTGTAAAGTCGTGGAATAATTTAGGCAGTGATGCAGTAACTGTGGGCAGTAAAGTCATCATCGGATTTTTGAAAGTTGATAAAACATTGTCGCCATTGGCAGCACAGGGAATGAATGTACGCAGCGAGCCGACTATCGTTAAGCAGGAACCAAAAAAACAGGAACCTGTTGTAAAGAAAGAAGAAGTGAAACCTCAGCCGGTTATTAAAAAGGAAGAGCCAAGGGTTGAACCACCGGTTGTGCAAAAGCCTGTTGTTGAAGTGAAGAAAGAAGAACCGAAGATGGAAATAACAACTGCAAGTTATTCAGGTAATGGATTCTTCAGAGATGAATTTAACAGGCAGACAAATAACGGTAAACGTGCAAGCGCCAACAACGGTGCCGGTTCAGTATTCAAAAGCACCAGTGGCTGGAGCGATGGAAAATATTATGTACTGATAGATAATGTGGAGAAGGGAACGATTGTGCTGATCAAAAACCCTTCCAATGGGAAAGCAGTTTACGCAAAAGTATTGGGTGGTGTAGAAGAAACCAGCCCCGGCAGTGGATTGATGTTCAGAATCAGCAATGCAGCAGCTTCACAACTGGGCATCAGTGCTGAAAAGTTTAATGCGGAATTGGCTTGGGGGAAGTAGGGACTAAGAGTTCAAATAAGTGCAAAGAGATAAAAGAGAAGGCAACATTCATTACATAATGTTGCCTTCTCTTTTTATGTTTGCTTTTCTCTTTCTTCTCCTTTCCCTCTTTTGAACTATCAGCTCATTAGCTAAACCGGTATCCTCTCAAAAAATCTTCAATCAGCATTTTCTTTTTTCCTTCGAGTTGTAATTCTAATACTTGGATGTACCCATCACTGCAGGCGAATTTTAAAAATGTTTTTCCATCAGTTAAAAATCCTTCTGCAGTCTGGCCGCTTAGAGCGGCCTGATCGGTAATAACTTCTTTCTGCGAACGGTAAATCTTTAATGTTTTATCATGCAATGTTGTAAATGCCCCGGGAAAAGGAGAGAGGCCACGGATAAGATTATGTACTTCATCAACTGTTTTACTGAAATCAATCTTACAGATTTCGGTGAAAATCTTTGGTGCGTGTTTTAATACTGCCGACTCACTACTCACGACTGACGATTGTGTTTTCTCAACAAGTGTTTTAGTCATCAGACCATCAACAGTTTTTACCAGCAGCTTCGCTCCAACTTCTTTCATGTGGTCATGTACATCACCTGCTGTATCATTTTCGCCAATGGAAAACGATTCCTGTAATAATACATCGCCTGTATCAATTTCATGTTTCAGTTTAAAGGTTGTAACGCCGGTTTCTTTTTCTCCATTAATCACTGCCCAGTTAATAGGTGCTGCACCTCGGTATTGAGGAAGTAAACTTCCGTGAACATTCACTGTTCCAAGCGGTGGCATATTCCATACAACTTCGGGTAACATGCGAAAAGCAACAACTATTTGCAGATCGGCATTGAGCGATTTCAGTTCTGCTATAAACTCAGGGTTCTTTAATTTCTCCGGTTGCAGAATGTGTAAACTATGTTCAACCGCATATTTCTTTACAGCACTTTCATTCATCTTCAATCCACGGCCAGCCGGTTTATCCGGTGCTGTAACAACTCCAACAATCGAATAACCTGCTTGTACTAATGCATCCAAGGAGGCAACAGCAAATTCAGGAGTTCCCATAAAAACAATTCGCAGCGATTGATTTTTTTCCATCGCTGCGAAGGTAGTAAACCGGCTGATAAGAGTTTCAACCGGGGATTTATATAGAAGCAGATATGCTTTTGCATTATAAAAGCTCTAATTAGTTTAAAGTACTATAGCCACTCTCCTTTGGAGAGGGGTTGGGGTGAGGTTATTCTCCCATCTGTCAAAATAAATTTTATCTTCGTTCAAACCCCTTGAAACTAAACGAACGATTGCTTTGCCCTGATCATTTTAAACCAAACAACCAGTATGGCAATAAGGGTAGCAATTCGGCACAAGACAATTTATTCATACGACAGGTTAGTCGGGTTGTCGCCACATGTATTTCGTCTGCGTCCTGCAGTACATTCACGCACAGCAATTGAATCTTATTCATTAAAGATTGAACCAAAACAGCATTTCATTAACTGGCAGCAGGATCCGTTTGGAAATTACCAGGCAAGAGTGGTGTTTCCTGAAAAGGCACATGAATTAAAAGTAGAAGTGGAAGTAATTGCCAACCTGGTGAGCATAAATCCCTTCGATTTTTTTGTAGAAGAATATGCGGAGAGTTATCCGTTTCAATACCAGGGCGAGTTGCCGAAAGAACTCGTTCCTTATCTTGAAATAAAAGAAAAAGGGCCGGGGTTAATGAAATGGTTACAGGGTATTAACAAAAGTAAAAAGACCATCAACGATTTTTTGGTGTATCTCAACCAGAAATTAAATAAAGACATCAACTATTCCATCCGAATGGAAGTGGGTGTGCAAACCTGCGAAGAAACATTGGAAAAAAAATTGGGTTCCTGCAGGGATACTGCCTGGTTATTTGTACAGGTATTACGTCACTTAGGGTTAGCTGCACGTTTTGTTTCCGGTTACTTAGTGCAGTTAACATCCGATGAAAAATCATTGGATGGTCCATCAGGTCCGGAAGCAGATTTTACAGATCTGCATGCATGGGTAGAAGTATATATTCCGGGTGCAGGCTGGATTGGTTTGGATGCAACTTCCGGTTTGTTTGCAGGTGAAGGACATATACCATTGGCCTGTACCCCAGATTATGCAAGTGCTGCCCCGGTTGTTGGTGCTACAGATAAATGTGAAGTTGAATTCTTTTTTGAAAATACAGTAACCCGTATTTATGAAGATCCCCGTGTTACCAAACCATACACCGATCAGCAATGGATTGAAATAAATGCATTGGGTGAACAGGTTGATAAAGATCTGGATGCTGGTGATGTGCGCATGACCATGGGTGGCGAACCGACCTTTGTTTCTATTGATGATATGGAATCGGCGCAATGGAATACAGCAGCAGATGGAAAAGAGAAACGTATCCTTTCGCATGATTTGATTTTTCGTTTGAGGGAAAAATTTGGCCCCGATGGATTGATTCATTACGGGCAGGGCAAATGGTATCCCGGTGAGCCATTGCCTCGCTGGCAATATGGTTTGTTCTGGAGAAAAGATGGATTTCCTGTTTGGAAAAATATTGATTTGATTGCCCACGAAAAAACAGAAAAAAAATATACCATAAAAGATGCTGAAGCATTTACGAACGAATTGGCGAGGCACTTAGCGGTTAGTTTGGATACGATAAGTACGGCTTACGAAGATGTATTTTATTTTTTATGGACTGAAGGAAAGAATCCTGCCAATGTTGACCCTTTAAAAGCAAATTTAAAAGACCCTTTGGAGCGGCGCACTTTAGCACAACTGCTCAACCAGGGTCTTGACGAACCTGTTGGCTATGTAATACCCCTGCGCTGGAATTATTGGGATGATAAATGGCTGAGCTGTAAATGGATTTTTAACCGGGAGCATCTTTTTTTAGTGCCCGGTAATTCTCCCATCGGTTTACGCTTACCGTTAGATTCATTGCCGGTAGTACCCAAAGAACGTATGCCGCATAAAGTGGAACGGAGTTTATTTGAAGAGCTGCCGGAACTGGAAGATTTTCATAAAGCGATCTTGTGGCGCTACGGAAAAGTTTTTGAAAACACTGAACCCATCACAAAATTAGCTGGTGAGAATAAAGAAAAATTCGAAAATCGAAAGACTGCTGATCCAAAAAAGAAAGCTAAAGAAAAAGAATTGCCGGTAGAAATTACTATGGAAATTGAAACCATCCGCACCGCATTAAGTGTAGAAGTACGGGATGGTATGATTTATATTTTTCTGCCGCCAATGGATTATATAGAACATTATCTCGATATGGTAGCATGTATTGAAAGCACTGCGGCTAAATTAAATATGCAGGTGCGCATTGAAGGATACGAACCGCCCCGTGATAACCGGATGGAGCGATTGGTAGTTTCACCCGACCCAGGTGTAATTGAAGTAAATATTCATCCTTCAAAAAATTGGAAGGAACTTCTTTATAACACAGATACTTTGTATGAACAGGCTCGTTTGTCAAGATTAGCCACGGAAAAATTTATGTTAGATGGAAGACATACCGGCACTGGTGGTGGTAATCATATAACCATTGGTGGTTCATCACCTTCAAACAGTCCTTTATTAAGGCGACCTGATTTACTTCGCAGCCTTATTACCTTTTGGCAACATCATCCCGGTTTATCATATTTATTTTCGGGTTCTTTCATTGGCCCTACCAGCCAGGCGCCACGATTTGATGAAGGCTTTGAAGACAGGCTTTATGAAATGGAAATTGCTTTTAGCCAGGTACCCGAAAAAGGGTTTATTCCTTTTTGGATTACCGACAGAATATTCCGGCATCTGCTCACCGATATCACAGGCAATACTCACCGTGCAGAATTTTGTATTGATAAATTATACTCTCCCGATTCTTCATCGGGTCGTTTAGGCATTTTAGAATTCAGGGCATTTGATATGCCACCGCATAAGCGAATGAGTTTATTGCAGATGTTGTTGATCCGGGCATTGATTGCCGCCTTCTGGAAAAAACCATACAAACATAAATTGGTACGTTGGGGAACTGCTTTGTACGATAAATTTTTATTACCGCATTATGCTCAGGAAGATATGGCTGATGTTGTTGAATATCTCAACAATGCCGGTTATGCATTCGACATTAACTGGTTCAAACCATTTTTTGAATTTCGTTTTCCTCATTATGGTTCGGTGTGTATCGGGCATATTGATATGGAACTTCGCATGGGCATTGAACCATGGCATGTATTGGGCGAAGAAATGAGCAGCTCCGGCACTGCCCGTTTTGTTGATTCATCATTAGAAAGGGTGCAGGTAAAATTAAAAGGCATCAATGACAGCCGCTACATTTTATTATGCAATGGTTTTCGTGTACCACTAACGGCAACGCCTGTTAATGGTGAATATGTTTGCGGTATCCGTTACCGTGCATGGCAACCACCGAGTGCTTTGCATCCTACCATTGGTGTAGATACTCCGCTTACGTTTGATATTGTTGATACATGGAACAGCCGTTCCATTGGTGGCTGCACGTATTATGTGTCACACCCCGGAGGCAGACATTATGATACTTTTCCCGTCAATAGTTTTGAAGCCGAATCAAGACGTGTCAGCCGCTTTGGAAAAACCGAACATACACAAGGCCCCCAGTTTATCCGTACACTGGTTTCTGTAACGGAGCATTATGTAGAAAACAACCGTGCACCATTTATTTATGATGCGCCACCACCTGAAATAAATAATGAGTTTCCGTGTACGCTGGATTTGAGATTGAAGAAGGGAGTTGAATAAATAGAAAGTAGAAATACATTTTTGTTGCCGGCGATATTTATACTGTCAATTTTTGTTGCGTTGTACGCAGACGTTTCAGTCTGCATACAGACATTCATCGTAAGCGATTCTTGTACTTTCTGTTCTCAATTCAATATGTTTAAAAATATTCTTTTTGTCCCGTAGGTACATCTCATGGGTAAAACATAATCAATAGGTTTCAACGTTCCATCGGAACGTTTCGTACAATCCATTTTTACAATATCATCAACACCTGTTTGTACGAGACTCTGTTCATCATTTTTTCTGCCCATAATTTATCCCGCAGCAACACAAGAATGGTTTGCCATTCCTCTCAGGCACATTTCTTGTATAATTACCCTATTTTGTATAAAGAAATCATTTCTTCAAATCATTTTCCAAATGAAACTTTTTAAATGCGATCATTGCGGGCAGCCTGTATACTTTGAAAACACATTCTGTGTGCAGTGTAATACATCATTAGGCTTTGATTCGCAACTGATGGAAGTGGTAGCGGTAAAACCGGCTGCAGATAATAACAATATCCTTGTTGCCAGTGCTGGAGCAGGACCAGCCTCGGGCTTCCGCTATAAATACTGCAGTAATCAGCAATACAATGTTTGCAACTGGTTGGTACCATATGATAGCCCGGATGAATTTTGTATTGCCTGTGATCTGAACCGTACAATCCCTGATCTTTCAAACCCACATCACCTGGAAAAATGGGCCAGTATTGAAGTGGCCAAACACCGCCTTGTGTATTCGTTGTTGCGATTTAAATTACCCGTCATCAGTAAAGCGCAGAATGAAGATAAGGGCATTGCATTTGACTTTCTTTCAGAAGAAAATACAGAAGAAACAAAACGATTATTAACTGGTCATGATCACGGACTCATTACCCTGAATATAGCAGAAGCAGATGATGCTATCCGTGAAATGGCCCGTAACCAGATGGATGAAGTGTATCGAACTGTATTGGGCCATTTTCGCCACGAAATCGGGCATTATTACTGGGATCAGCTGATTAACGAAACGGACAGATTGCAACTGTTCCGCAATCTTTTTGGTGATGAAACCGCAGACTATGATGAAGCTTTGAAACAACACTACGGTAAAGCTGCTTCTGATAGCTGGAGAGAAAAGTTTATCAGTGGTTATGCCAGCTCACATCCCTGGGAAGACTGGGCAGAAACATGGGCACATTACATGCACATTGTTGATACGATGGAAACAGCTTATTCTTTTGGTATGACGATAACTCCAAGATCGGGTGATGCGCAAAATGACCTGAGTGCCAGTTTAAATATTGATCCTTACACAACAAAATCTATTGAAGAAATCATTGAGCGATGGATACCGCTCTCTTTTGTGATGAACAGTTTGAACCGTGCTATGGGAATGAAAGATTCTTACCCGTTTGTGATAAATGAAGCGGTGAAAAAGAAATTAAATTTTATACATGAAACTATCCGGGGTAAATAAAAATCATTTTGTTATTATCCCTCCAGCCTTTTTACATCCACCGACACCGTTAGTTCATGTGAACTGCTGCTCATGATTACTCCTTTTAATGGAATAACATCAAAATAATCACGGCCCCAGCCAATGGTGATGTATTGTTGGGTAGCGAGTTGGTTATTGGTAGGATCAAAATCAACCCAGCCCATGCCGGGAATGAATACAGCAACCCATGCATGCGATGCATCAACACCGGTAAGCTTTTCTTTTCCGGCAGGTGCCAATGTTTCTAAATAACCACTTACATATCTAGCTGGCAACCCCATCGAATGAATGCAGGAAATAGCGAGGTGTGCAAAATCCTGGCAAACACCTTTTCGTTCTTTCATTACATATGCCAATGGAGTGGAAATAGTAGTAAAGCCCGGTGTAAAACGAAAATCTGTATATATGCGGTTGATTAAATGATAAACTGCTTCAAAAAATGACTTGCCGGGTGTGAATGAAAATGCAGCATAGTTTTTTATTTCATCAGTAGCGGCTGTAATTTCAGTAGGATGGGTGAATTGTTTTTCATTCATAAATTCCCCGGTGGAACGAAGCAGCAAATCTCTTACACTTTCCCAGCTTTGATAAGGGTAGGGCGTTGGGGTATCAGCAAGGGTTAATTTTTCTATTTGTGATTTTACTGTTACTGTTAATTCTTCATGCTCCTGTTCCACAACAAAATAATACAATTTGTTACCAAAGAAATCAACATACTCTTCTAGTATTTCCGGTAAAGGCGAAATAATGATTTTAAAAGATTTACAAATTTGTTTGTCTGTATTACGGGGTGTTAATGCAGTAATATTATGGCAAAGACTCACCTGCTCGTGGTATTGATATTTGGTAGTATGTTCAACGGAATAAAGCATAATAAGAGAGGCAATTAAATAAGATTAGCAGTAAATAATTGTTTTTGTGTTTGATTATGTTTGAAATAGGTTTTGGATATCAGAACGGACGTATCGGAAATCAATAAATATAATTTGTCTAAGAAATGATGCAACGAAGCATATTCTTTGCTCGCAGGATCGTATTTTGCCAAAGCTGTTACGTCTGCCAGTTTTAATAAAGAATCTGCTTCCTGTATAGTACGTTGTTTGTCGCTTAACGGAATATCTTTTCCTTCTTTTGGCAACAAGGATATATAACGCTTTATTTTCTTCACCAGGTAGGCCAATGATTTTGGATAGTTATTATCCAGCAGTAATAATTCAAGTACCAATGGAAGTTGCAAATGATCCCTGTAAGTATAACGGTATGTAATCAGGCTTTGACTTGCTATCATGACCGACTCAAGCAGATCATATTCTACCAGCTCTTCCTGTTTTTGATTGAAGACAGCTTTCAACAATGTAATGATGTAAAGTGATTGTTCAATTTTTCTTCCAAGATCAAGAATGTTCCATCCCTGTTCTCTTCGTACGCTTTCCCTGTTCATGCCTAAAAATGCAAACATGGACGTATTCAATGCATCAATAGTGCTGATCATACGCAAATGGTCGGCATGTGTATCTGTTGTTGCTTTATTCCATTCTTCTTCCATTTGCCTTAATACACGCCAGGTATCCAATGCCCAGAAATTCCGTACACTATACACTGAATTTTTTAAGAGTGCAATATTGTGACTGAGACTGCCATTTCTTTTTTCATTGTATAAAACATCTGTTAACTCTTTCCAGGAATTGGCATAGATATCATTTCTGTTTGCAGAATTTTCATCATCAAAGAAACCGGGAAATGTATACGTACACTGTGTTAATGTTTGCAAGAGGATAGCTTCCGTAGTATTACTATCGGCAGTAACAACGGGTTTATTGCTTTTCAGCATCTGTTGCATCACTGTTCGCTGCAGCCTTGCATTGTATATTACCCGTTCAGTGTACCGCCCAACCCAAAAAAGATTTTCTGCAGTATGACTTGGTAATGATCTTTTCAATAGTTTGGTTTCATGTACATCTGTATTCAGTTGAAGGAATACCGGCTGATCCTTTTCGTCTTCGGCAGACAGTACCCAGGTGTCTTTACTGATACCGTCCAACTGATTTGAAATAATAAAACTATTTTCTAATGTACTATTGCGGGTTAAACCACCGGGCATAGCAACATAACTGTTATTATGACTTACTAAAAAAGTTCTGAAGAGTGAATGACCAGCTGCAATCTTTCCATCAACCCAGGAAGGTGTGGAAGAAAAATTGATTTTTTCCTGTCCAACATACAGAAAAGGGCTTGCTTTCATCTGTTGAATCAATTCTTCTGCCTGCTTTGCAGACAGTGAAGCTCCGTCAATAGCAGAACGTGTGCCTGCTATATTTCTGAATATTTTCCGTATCACTAATTTTTTTAAATT
>JANOIQ010000645.1:0-2948 GCA_031407835.1 Chitinophagaceae bacterium | reverse complement strand
AGCCGTTTGCCTGAATTTTAAGAAATTTGCATTTCTACTAAAAAAATGAATAATGAGCAATTCTGCCAGTACGTTGTTTGACAAAGTGTGGGACTCCCATGTGGTTCGAAAAATTGAAGATGGTCCCGATGTGTTTTTTATTGACCGTCATTTTATTCATGAAGTAACAAGCCCGGTTGCTTTTGGCGGCCTTGAAAGCAGGCACCTGAAAGTAATGTTTGCCAACAAAACATTTGCAACAGCTGATCATAATACACCAACAATTAATCAGCACTTACCTGTGCAGGATCCACTTTCAGCCAACCAGTTGAAAGCTTTGGAAACAAACTCAGCCAAGTACGGTATTTCTCATTGGGGACTGGGCAATCCAAAAAACGGGATCGTTCATGTGGTTGGCCCTGAAAATGGAATTACCCTCCCGGGCATGACGATTGTTTGCGGTGATTCACATACATCCACACACGGAGCATTCGGTGCCATTGCATTTGGTATCGGCACATCTGAAGTGGAAATGGTGCTGGCATCACAATGTATTATGCAGCCCAAGCCAAAGAAAATGCGCATCAATGTAAATGGTAAATTAGGTAAAGCGGTTACGGCAAAAGATGTGGTACTTTATATCATTTCTAAATTAACAGCAGCAGGTGCTACCGGTTATTTTGTTGAATTTGCCGGTGATGTGTTTGAAAACCTGAGCATGGAAGGAAGAATGACGGTTTGTAATATGAGTATTGAAATGGGTGCTCGTGGTGGTATGATTGCACCCGATGAAACAACATTCAATTATATTAAAGGAAAAGATAAAGCACCAAAAGGCGAAGCATGGGAGAAAGCACTGGCTTACTGGAAAACTTTAAAAACAGATGCGGATGCAATATTTGATATTGAATATCATTATGACGCAACCGATATTGAACCAATGATCACCTTCGGTACCAATCCCGGAATGGGCATGGGTATCAGCCAGCATATTCCTGTTTCAAAAGATACAGCGAGTGGAAATGCCAGTTATGAAAAGTCGCTCAATTATATGGGCTTTCATGAAGATGATGCAATGCTTGGAAAAAAAGTGGATTATGTATTTGTGGGCAGTTGTACCAATGGACGTATTGAAGATTTCCGTGCATTTGCATCGATTGTCAAAGGAAGAAAAAAAGCCGATCATATTACTGCATGGATCGTTCCCGGTTCGCATGTGGTGGAACAGCAGATCAAAGATGAAGGCATTCTTGATATTTTAACTGCAGCAGGTTTTCAGTTACGACAGCCCGGTTGCTCTGCATGCCTGGCGATGAATGATGATAAAATTCCTGCCGGTAAATATGCAGTGAGTACAAGTAACAGAAACTTTGAGGGTCGTCAGGGCCCTGGTGCCAGAACGATGCTGGCAAGTCCCTTAGTGGCAGCAGCTGCAGCGGTAACAGGAGTTGTGACTGATCCGAGAGAGTTGTTGTAGAGGAAAGGCAACGAGGGAAAGGCAGAGGCAAAGAGGCAAGGAGTGAAGAAAAAGACAACAAGACAAAAGCAAGGAGAAAAAGAGCCGAAGAAAATTTTTAAGGAAAAAATACCTGAGGCTTAATAACTACAAACTTTAAACTACAAACTAAAAAAATGGCTTACGATAAATTTACAGTACTCACCAGTTCAGCGGTTCCTATGCCGATTGAAAATGTAGATACCGATCAGATCATTCCTGCACGTTTTTTAAAAGCAACAGAACGCAAAGGTTTTGGTGATAACCTTTTCCGTGACTGGAGATACAATACAGACGAAACGCCAAAACAAGATTTCGTATTAAACAATCCTATTTATTCCGGTAAAATATTGGTTGGCGGAAAAAACTTCGGCAGCGGCAGCAGCCGTGAACATGCAGCCTGGGCCATTTATGATTATGGATTCCGTTGCGTGGTATCAAGTTTCTTTGCTGATATCTTTAAAGGCAATTCCATCAACGTAGGTATTCTTCCCGTACAGGTAACAGAAGATTTTTTGACTAAAATATTCAAGGCTATTGAAGCAGATCCAACTGCACAACTCGAAGTAAATCTTCCCGATCAAACAATCACCATCCTGGCAACAGGTGAGCAGGAATCATTTGACATTAACGGTTATAAAAAACATAACCTCACAAATGGTTTTGATGATATTGATTACCTGCAGGCGATGAAAGAAGATATTCAGTCATTTGCAGCAAAGAGTTTATACTAAGCAATCCAAGCAATTCAACAAACGATCATGCCTAAGCAACAACGGTATATAGAGATCATGGATACTACACTCCGTGATGGTGAGCAGACAAGCGGTGTTTCTTTTTCAGCTATTGAAAAATTAACCATTGCCAAATTATTATTAACGGAGTTAAAAGTTGATCGTATTGAAATTGCTTCGGCCCGTGTATCAGAAGGTGAATTTGATGCCGTAAAGAAAATTACCAAATGGGCAAAGGCAAATGGTTTGTTGCAAAAAGTGGAAGTGCTCACTTTTGTAGATGGTGAAGTGTCTGTTGACTGGATGATCAAAGCAGGTGCAAAAGTGATGAACCTGTTAACGAAAGGTTCACTGAATCATCTTACACACCAGTTAAAGAAAAAACCCGAACAGCATTTTGCAGAAATAGCAGAAGTGATCAAGCTCGGAAAAAAGAAAGGGATTGACTGCAATGTTTATTTGGAAGACTGGAGCAATGGTATGCGTCATTCAAAGGAATATGTTTTTCAATACCTGGATTTCCTTTCTAAGCAACCGGTGAAGCGGATCATGCTGCCCGATACATTAGGTGTATTGATTCCGTCAGAAGTAGCTGAATTCGTTGCTGAAATTGTACAGCGTTATCCAAACATTCATTTTGATTTTCATGCGCATAATGATTATGATTTGGGTACAGCCAATGTACTGGAAGCTGTGAAGGCCGGTGCTCATGGTTTGCATTTAACAGTAAATGGAATGGG
>JANOIQ010000637.1:0-2980 GCA_031407835.1 Chitinophagaceae bacterium | reverse complement strand
GATATTATGTTTCCGTAAATCGGCACGTTTGCGTTCATTGAAGCCAGCTACCTCAATGCCATTAAATAAAAAACTTCCACCATCAGGATCATCCAATAATCCTACAATATTTAATAAAGTAGATTTTCCACAGCCTGATGGGCCCATTACTGCAACAAACTCTCCTTCTTTTATTTCGAAGGATAACTTATTCAGTGCAATGGTTTCCACTTCTTCAGTTCTGTAATACTTTTCCAGGTTGGTGATCTTGATCATATATGACGGCTTTAAATATTTACAGGTTTTGATTATTGAACATGATGCTGGCTAATGGAAACAGTTCCGCTGTTATATTGCTGTTTGCAGGTTTTTGTTTTTCATCCTGCACAACAATTCTGTTAATAGACCTTGTTCCATTACTACAGGCTTTTGTTACAGGGAACGATAAGTTACCTGCCACCAAAAAATAAATTATCAGTATCATTATTTTCTGTTTCATTGATTGATTATTTTAAAATGAGTTCCTGCATGGTACCATAGTTTTCATAGCTGCTGGTAATTACTTTATCACCCGGTTTCAATCCCTGTAACACCTGGTAATAATCAGGGCTTTGAAGTCCAAGTTGAATATCCACTCTGTAAGCCTTTGTTCCATCTTCACTTATTTTAAAAATCCAGTTGCCGCCTGTTTGCTGATAAAAACCGCCCTTGGGTAAAATGACAGCCTGCATTTCATCACTCAATGCCACACGAATCTGCAATGTTTGCCCACGGCGGATACCTTCAGGTACCTTTCCTTCAAATTCCATATCCACCTGGAAACGTCCTGCAGTAACCTGTGTGTATACTTTTTTAATTTTCAGTTTATAGTTTTTACCTGCTATATCACAACTACCCATCAGGCCTGCAAATATGCGGCTGATATAATGTTCATCCACATCAACCCTTACTTTAAATCCGCTCATTACATCAATCTGTCCCAAACGTTGACCTTTATTTTTATTTTCACCAATCTCTGCATCTAATGAAGTCAACTGACCATCAACAGGAGCCCTTACAATCAGGTCTCCGACTTTTTTACGCATCAAAGCCAGTGTCTTTTTCATCTGGATGTACGATTCACTCATCTGGTCAACCTGCTGTTTCATGGAAACTGCATCTGTTTTCATAATCTGTTCAGTCAGTTTTTTGCGGCGCAACTGGTAATCATACAAATTTTTACTGCTTTGAAATTCCTGCGCACCAATTACTTTCTGCTCAACTAATTTTTTATTGAGATTGTATAAACGTTCAGCTTCATTCAATGCATTATCAACTTCAGCATCCTGGTTTTGCCGGTTGATTGAATTCTGCTCTGCATTATTTTTACTGATTTGTATTTGCGTTAATACATTAAATACCTGTGTTTCCTGGTTGGCCAGCTGCAGTTCAAGATCAGTGTTGGACAAACGGAGAATCGGCTGATCCTTTTTCATCATCGCTCCATCCTCCACATATTTTTCTTCCACCCGTCCGCCTTCCATGGCATCCAGGTAAATGGTAGAAACAGGAAGCACAACTCCGTTTACCGGAATAAACTCCTGGAAATTGCTTTGCTTAATTTCACTGATGGTGATTCTTTCCTTATCAACATTCAATCTCGATTTACCCGAAGTAAAATAAATACTGCCTGCAATCAGTGCAACAACAGTAACAATCCCGCCAATGGTTAATAACCGCTTTGTACTCCATTTCTTTTGTTCAATAACTCTGTCCATGTAAAATATTTTCTGAAAATTACGCAGCTGCTTTATCATTGTTACAGAAAAATCATCCGGTTTTTACCCGCCGGATAATTTTCCTGTAAGCAATCAACATGAGAAATGATAAGGAGCTGAACTGAACCTGTGAATCCCGTGCCAACATCCTAACTAAATGACTTTCAGCATTCTGTAGCCTATCCCCCTATTAAGGTGTTCGGTTATGATACAGTAGCTGTTCGGTTTTGATACATTTTTTAATTACAGGGATTTTTCTTAAAATTTAATTGTCAATGCTTTACGATTATGGTAAACTTGTGGTTGATATGAAATCCTTATCCCAATTCCTCCAAATAAAGATCAGCCGAAGACATATCCTTTATTTGCAGAATATAAAAAGCATAGTGAATTTATATGATGGGTAACAGTGAAGTAGAAGTGTAAGAACAAAAGATTATTAACAATATAAAGTACCGTTCTTCTCCTTTGGAGAAGGATAAGAGGATGAGGCTACATGAGTTTAAAAAATTCCAGAATATTAGTAATTGACGATGATCCAGATGTGCTCACCGCTGTGCGCCTGCTGTTAAAGACAGAAGCCAAGGAGGTTGTTACAGAAAAAAATCCTGAAAACATCCGTCACCTGCTTTCAAAAACTGAATTTGACCTGATACTGCTTGATATGAATTTCAACAGTACCATTCATACCGGCAATGAAGGCATTTACTGGTTAAAGAAAATTAAAGAGTTCAGTAATTCACCGGCGGTTGTTATGATTACTGCTTATGGTGATATTGATCTCGCCGTCCGTTCATTGAAAGAAGGTGCTTCTGACTTTATGATCAAGCCCTGGCACAATGAAAAACTGATTTCAACCATTTCCGAAGCATTGAAAAAAAGAAATGCTGCCAGGATCAATTCACCTGCTGTTAAAGTTTCATCCGATTCAATCATTGGCTCCCTGCTGTTGGGTGACAGCGAAGCAATGAAAGATATTTTTGTAAAAATTGAAAAGATCGCTCCCACCGATGCAAATGTGTTAATCCTTGGTGAAAACGGAACAGGGAAAGACCTTATTGCCCAGGCCATTCAGCAAAAGTCTTTACGCAATAACAAAGTATTTATAAAAGTTGATGCAGGAGCCTTAACCGAATCATTATTTGAAAGCGAATTATTCGGGCATAAGAAAGGTGCATTTACAGATGCAAGAGAAGATCGGATCGGCCGCTTTGAAGCAGCCAATGGCGGCACTATTTTTTTAG